>NZ_JBEYUN010000004.1:0-104435 GCF_040643545.1 Streptomyces sp. NPDC047117
GACAGGACGGTGACGGGCAGTCGGTTGTGCGTCATGGCGTTCAGCTCTCCGGGCTCAGCAGCCCGCGTTCGTAGCGGGCCACGGCCCGCACCGCCCCTCCGTCGTTCCGGCGTGCCTCAGAGCACCTTCGACAGGAACGACTTCGTGCGCTCGTGCTGCGGCTTGGTCAGGACGTCGCGCGGGTGGCCGGACTCGACGACCACGCCGTCGTCCATGAAGACCAGCGAGTCGCCGACCTCCCGGGCGAAGCCCATCTCGTGCGTGACGACGACCATCGTCATGCCGTCCGCCGCCAGGTCCTTCATGACGTCCAGGACGTCGCCGACCAGCTCGGGGTCGAGCGCCGAGGTCGGCTCGTCGAAGAGCATCAGCTTCGGCTCCATGGCCAGCGCGCGGGCGATCGCCACGCGCTGCTGCTGGCCGCCGGAGAGCTGCGAGGGGTAGTTGCCGGCCTTGTCCTTCAGGCCGACCCGGTCCAGCAGCTTCAGCGCGCGCTCCCGGGCCGAGGCCTTGGACTCGCCCTTGACCTGGACCGGCGCCTCCATGATGTTCTCCGCCGCGGTCAGGTGCGGGAAGAGGTTGAAGCGCTGGAAGACCATGCCGATGTCGCGGCGGCGGGCCGCGACCTCCTTGTCGCGCAGCTCGTACAGCTTGCCGTGGGCCTCGCGGTAGCCGACCAGTTCGCCGTCGACCGAGAGCCGGCCGGCGTTGATCTTCTCCAGGTGGTTGATGCAGCGCAGGAAGGTCGACTTGCCGGAACCGGACGGGCCGATCAGGCAGAAGACCTCCTTGGGCGCGACCTCCAGGTCGATGCCCTTGAGGATGTGGGCCGGGCCGAAGGACTTGTGGACGCCCTCGGCCTTCACCATGGGGACGGCCTTCGAAGCGGACTTGCTGGCGGTCATGCGGCACCTCCGGCGGGGTGGTTGGCACCACCGGACAGCTTGGCCTTGGCGCGCTGCAGCGGGGTGGGCGGGAGCTGGCGGCTGGAGCCGCGGGCGTAGTAGCGCTCCAGGTAGTACTGCCCGACGCTGAGCACGCTGGTGGCGACCAGGTACCAGACGGCGGCGAGGATCAGCATCTCGACGACGACACCGGAGTCGCGGCCGACGTTCTGCGCGGACTGCAGCAGGTCGTAGTACTGCACCGCGATCACCAGCGAGGAGGTCTTGAGCATGTTGATGACCTCGTTGCCGGTCGGCGGCACGATGACGCGCATCGCCTGCGGCACCACGATCCGGCGCAGGGTCTTGCCGTGGCTCATGCCGAGCGCGTGCGCGGCCTCGGTCTGCCCCTCGTCCACGGCGGTCAGGCCGGCGCGGCAGATCTCCGCCATGTACGCGGCCTCGTTCAGGCCGAGGCCGAGCAGGGCGCACAGGAAGGGCGTCATGAAGTCCGCCCACTCGTCCTTGTAGATCGGCATGATGTCGATGTACTGGAAGACCAGGCCGAGGTTGAACCACAGGAAGAGCTGGACGTAGACCGGCGTGCCGCGGAAGAACCAGATGTAGAACCACGCGACGGTCGAGGTCACCGGGTTCTTGGACTGGCGCATCACGGCGAGGATCACGCCGAGGACCACACCGATCACCATGGACAGCACGGTGATCAGGAGGGTGTTGCGCAGACCCCGCAGGATGTCCGAGTTGAAGAGGTAGTCCGGGACGGCGCCCCAGTTGACGTTGCCCGTGGCGAAGGCCCGGACGAGCAGCGCGAGCAGGCCGATGACCACCAGGGCCGCCACCCAGCGGCCGTAGTGGCGTACGGGTATCGCCTTGATCGGTTCGGGCATCGGGGGCGGGGCGTCCTGCGGCGGCCGGGCCGCCTTGTCGACGTCGACAGTCACGGATGTTGCCTTTCGGGGGTTCGGCGGAGTTCAGCGGGCGGGAAGGGGCGGTACGGCTCGGTACGGCTCAGGAGCCGCCGTTGAGCTTCACTTCCTTGACCCCGGCGTCCTTGACCTGCCACTTTTCGAGGATCTTGGCGTAGTCCCCGTTCTTGATGATCGCTTCCAGCGCGGCCTTGAGCGCGTCCCGCAGCTCCGGCCGGCCCTTCGGCACGGCGATGCCGTACGGAGCGGCCTCGACCTGGTCGCCGACGACCTCGAAGTCCTTGCCGCCGCCGGAGGTCTTCACGGCGTACGCGGCGACCGGGTAGTCGCTGGAGACCGCGTCCACACCGCCGGTGCGCAGCCGGGTCTGGGCCTCGGAGTCGTTGTCGAAGGCCTCGATGGAGATCTCCTCCTGGCCGCCCTTCTTGCACTTCGCCGACTCGTCCTTGGCGTAGTCGTGCGAGACGGTGCCGCGCTGTACGGCGATGGTCTTCCCGCAGAGGTCGGCCCAGTCCGAGACGCTGGAGCTCTTGCCCTTCTGGACGTAGAGGGAGACACCGGCGTTGAAGTAGTCGATGAAGTCGACGCCCTCGCCGATCTTCTTGCCGGTGGTGGAGTCGATGCCTTCCTGGCGCTCCTTGGTGTCCGTCATCGCGGACATCGCGAGGTCGTAGCGCTTGGACTTCAGGCCGCCCATGAGGGTGTCGAAGGTGGCGTTGTTGAAATTGAGCTGAATGCCCAGCTGCTTGCTCATGGCCTCGGCGAGGTCGGGGTCGATGCCGACGATCGCCCCGTTCTTACGGAATTCCACCGGCTTGTACGTGGCGTCCGAGCCGATCTGGAGGAAGCCCTTGTCCTGGACGGCCTTGGGCAGCTTCTTGAAGAGCGGCGCGTGCACGTCACGGTTCTTCGCGGCCTCGCGGGCGGCGATGGCGGCGTCCGTCTGGTCGCCGCAGCCGCTGAGCAGGAGGGCGGCCACGACCGCTGTCGCCGCGCCGGCGACCGTGCGTGACCTGCCGGAAGCCGGGCGACGGGTGGAGCTTGCGGTCATGCGTTTCCTCCTGCGGATCGGAATGAGCCGACTGCGGACCGAGGCGTGGAAAGCCGGCGGGAGTGGGGCCGGGCGCACACCTTCGGGCATCGCGACCTCGTTCGGTCACGGAATCTTGCCATCCGGACTCCGTTATTCGGACTGCTGCTCAGGTCAAAATCGGATAACGGACGTGGCATGGCTGGTCAACGAAGGATGACGGATCCGCCGGAGGCCTGGCGGGACGTGTTACCGGAACGAAAGTCTCGGTATGTGGACGCCCGGTGATCCGGGCTCCTGCTTTCCGAGGTATTCGCGGTTATTGTCGGAATCGCGAACGCGAGGGTAACCAATCTGACTCGTCGGGGTGCACGCCCGTCGGGTACAAAGGGTCGTTACACCCCTCATCCGGGGCTCAGGGCGCGTGTGCGGCGCGCCCGGCGTCCGTACCTCCCCCCGCGCGGTGGTCATTCCCCGCTCAGGGCGCGGACGCGGTGCCCGCCCACCCCTCAACCAGGGAGTGGCCACCCTCAACTGATTTACGACAAAGGGGTCAAAACAGTGGCAGCGGAGATCGTCAATCCTCGCAGCGACAGCGACAGCACGGACGGAGAGCCGTTCGATCCGGCCTTCGCGCTCCACCGCGGCGGCAAGATGGCCGTCCAGGCGACAGTGCCGGTGCGTGACCGGGACGACCTGTCCCTCGCGTACACGCCCGGCGTGGCCAAGGTGTGCAGCGCCATCGCCGAGCAGCCCGAACTCGTCCACGACTACACCTGGAAGTCCCAGGTCGTCGCCGTGGTCACGGACGGCACCGCGGTGCTCGGGCTCGGCGACATCGGCCCGGAGGCCTCCCTTCCCGTGATGGAAGGCAAGGCCATCCTCTTCAAGCAGTTCGGTGGGGTCGACGCGGTGCCGATCGCGCTCGGCACGACCGACACCGACGAGATCGTCGACACCGTGGTACGGCTCGCGCCCTCCTTCGGAGGCGTGAACCTGGAGGACATCTCCGCGCCGCGCTGCTTCGAGATCGAGCGCCGGCTTCAGGAGAAGCTGGACATCCCGATCTTCCACGACGACCAGCACGGCACCGCCGTGGTCACGCTGGCCGCGCTGCGCAACGCCGCCAAGCTCACCGACCGCTCCCTCGGGCAGCTGCGCGCGGTGATCTCCGGCGCCGGTGCGGCCGGTGTCGCCATCGCCAAGATCCTCATCGAGGCGGGCATCGGCGACGTCGCGGTCTGCGACCGCAAGGGCGTCGTCTCGGCGGACCGCGAGGACCTCACCGACGTCAAGCGGGAGGTGGCCGGCTTCACCAACAAGGGCGGGCTCACCGGTTCGCTGGAGTCGGCGCTGGAAGGTGCGGACGTGTTCATCGGCGTCTCCGGCGGCACGGTCCCCGAGGAGGCGGTGGCGAAGATGGCGAAGGACTCGCTGATCTTCGCGATGGCCAACCCGAACCCGGAGATCCACCCCGACGTGGCGCACAAGTACGCCGCCGTCGTCGCCACCGGGCGCAGCGACTACCCGAACCAGATCAACAACGTGCTCGCCTTCCCGGGCATCTTCGCGGGCGCCCTCCAGGTGCGCGCGTCGCAGATCACCGAGGGCATGAAGCTCGCCGCCGCCGAGGCGCTGGCCGCCGTCGTCGCGGACGAGCTGAGCGCGGACAAGGTCATCCCCTCCCCGTTCGACGAGCGGGTCGCCCCGGCGGTCACCGCCGCCGTGGCCGCAGCCGCGCGCGCCGAGGGCGTCGCCCGCCGCTGACGCGTCACACCGCGCCGCCGCCGTACGACCGGATGCGTACGGCGGCGGCGCGGTGCTTTGTGCGGCCGTCCCCTGCCGCCGCGGCGCGGCGCGCGTCACACCCCGTAGTGGTTCCGCAACGACGCACCCCCGGCGTACGTTCGGATCATGTTCGCTGCCTACGCCGCCCGAATCGACCGTGACGATCCGCTCAGCGGCCTGGAGTTGGGCGAGCGCCCGGCTCCGGAGGTCCGCCCCGGCTGGACGACCGTCAACGTCAAGGCCGCCTCCCTCAACCACCACGACCTCTGGTCGCTGCGCGGTGTGGGGCTCGGCGAAGAAGCCCTCCCGATGATCCTCGGCTGCGACGCGGCCGGCACCGACGCGGACGGCAACGAGGTCGTCGTCCACTCGGTGATCGGCCAGACCGGCCACGGCGTCGGCCCGAAGGAGCCCCGCTCGATCCTCACCGAGCGGTACCAGGGCACCTTCGCCGAGCAGGTCGCCGTCCCGGCCTGGAACGTGCTGCCCAAGCCCAAGGGGCTCACCTTCGCCGAGGCCGCCTGCCTGCCGACCGCCTGGCTGACCGCGTACCGGATGCTCTTCACCAACGCCGGCGTACGGCCCGGGGACTCGGTACTGGTCCAGGGCGCGGGCGGCGGCGTGGCCACCGCGGCGATCGCGCTCGGCGCGGCCGCGGGCCTGCGGGTCTTCGCCACCAGCCGGGACGAGGCCAAGCGCAAGCGGGCGCTGGAGCTGGGCGCCGAGGGCGCCTTCGCGTCCGGCGAGCGGCTGCCCCAGCGGGTCGACGCCGTGATCGAGACCGTCGGCGCCGCCACCTGGTCGCACTCCGTGAAGTCCCTCAAGCCCGGCGGCACGCTCGTGATCTCCGGCGCCACCAGCGGCTTCAACCCCGAGAAGACCGAGCTGAACCGCATCTTCTTCCTGGAACTGAAGGTCGTCGGCTCGACGATGGGCAGCAAGGAGGAGCTGGCCGGGCTGCTGGACTTCTGCGCCGCCAAGGGCGTCAAGCCGGTCATCGACTCCGAGCTGCCGCTGGACCGGGCCCGCGAGGGCTTCGCGAAGATGGCGGAGGGTGACCTCTTCGGCAAGGTCGTGCTGACCGTCTGATGGAGCCCGTACGACTGCTGCCGGCCGCCGGACGCGCCGCCGCCCCCTGGAGCAACGGGGGCGGCACCACCCGGGAGATCGCCGCCGGGCCGCCCGGCGCCGGCTGGTCCGACTTCGCCTGGCGGGCCAGCCTGGCGGACGTGGACCGGGACGGGCCGTACTCCCCGCTGCCCGGCGTCCGGCGCATCCTCACCATGGTGGCCGGGGACGGGCTGGAGCTGACGATCGACGGGGAGCGGACGGCCGTCACCGAGCGGTTCCGGCCGCTGTCGTTCGCCGGTGGCGCCGCCACGGACTGCCGGCTCGCCGGCGGCCCCGTCGTCAACTTCAACGTCATGGTGCGGGAGGGGCGGTGCGCCGCCGACGTGGCGATGGCCCGCGGCCGGTACGCGGTGAGCCCGGCGGCGGGCCCGCAGGCGGCCGTCCTGGTCGTGGCGGTGGCCGGTGAGGCGCTGCTGACGCCCGCCGCGGCCGGGGAGCCGGTGCGGCTCGGCCGGTACGACGCCGCGCTGCTGCCCGCGGGGATCTCGGCGGACCTCGACGCGGGCCCGGACGGCGTCGCCGCCGTCGTCACACTCGTCCCGTCCGTCACACCCGTCGGCGGCTGATTTCCGCGCCCGCGTGCGGCCCGTGGGTGAGCATGTGCCCAGGGATGGCGGAGGGACGGCCGGGGGGAACCACTCGTTCGCCAGTGGGAATTCGGCACAGGGGCGGACATGGTCATACGGCGGCGACGCGCTTCCTTATGCGCGGCGGGGCGGGCAGCAGGGGCGACGAGACGGGCGGCCGGCTTCCGGTGCGTGGCATCGGGGGTGGCCGCCGCGCTGGCCCTCTCGCTCGGCGCGTGCGGCACGGGCGGCCCGGGGAACGCGGACGTCACGCTGAAGGTGGTGGTCGCCGACTACGGCGCGGACGCCGCGGACACCACCGCCTACTGGCAGGGCCTCGTCGCCGCCTTCGAGAAGCAGTACCCGGACATCGCGGTCGAGCTGGACCCGGTGCCGCACACCCGGCTCACCGAGGCGGTGGCGGACCGCGTCGCGGCCGGGGACGCGCCGGACATCGCGCAGACGGGCGCCTTCGCCTCGTACGCGCGGTCCGAGCGGCTCTACAGCGCGGACGACCTGCTCTCCATCGCCACCCAGGCGGACTTCGTCCCGGCGCTGGCCCGCGCGGGCGAGATCAGCCACGTGCAGTACGGGCTGCCGTTCCGCGCGAGCACGCCGCGCCTCTTCTACAACAAGAAGCTGTTCAAGAAGGCCGGTCTCGACGGCCCCCCGACGTCCTGGGACGAACTGGCCGCGGACGCCGCGGCGCTGGAGGAAGCGGGCGTGCGCACGCCGTACGCGCTGCAGCTCGGGCCCGAGGCCGCCGAGGACGAGGCGCTGAGCTGGCTGCTCGGCAACAACGGCGGCTACGTGGGCCTCGGCGGCAGCTGGATCCTGGACTCCCCGCAGAACACCACGGCGCTCCGCGCCCTCCGCGACCGGCTGGTGGCGCCCGGCCTGACCGGCCCCGAGGGCGCGGGGCTGAACCGGTCCGAGGCCTACCGGGCCTTCGTCGGGGGGAAGGCCGGCATGCTGCTCGCCCACCCGGCGCTGATGGCACGCGCCGACCGGGCGCACCTGCGGTACGCGACGGCCCCGTTCCCGCGGCGGCAGGGCGGCGCCGCGACGCCCACCGGCAGCACCGACTGGCTGGTGGCGTTCCAGCAGCGCGGGCACGTCCGGGAGGCGGGCACGTTCCTGGACTTCCTCTACAGCACGCCGAACGTCACCCGGTACGCCGAGCACCAGGGCACGCTGCCGGTCACCGTCCCGGCCGCCGAGGCGATGCGCGCCGACGGCCACCACCGTGCGCTGTGGCCCTTCGTCGACCAGCTGCGCGACGCGCAGTTCCCGCAGCTGGACACGGTCGGCGGCCCGCAGGTGACCGCCGCGCTCCAGAAGCGGATCGCCCGGGCCGTCAGCAAGGGCGGGGATCCGGCGGCCGTGCTCTCCGCCATCCAGCACAAGGCGGACAGCGAGATGTCGCAGGTCTCCTGAGCGGCCGCACCGGTCCGCGCTCCCGTTCGTCAACCATGGTTGACGCGCGGGGCGCGTCAACCTAAATTGACACCATGACGGAAGCAACGGAACTCGCCGAGCGGGCGGGCGACCGGGACCCGCGTATCGGGCTGCGGGCCGTCGCCGCCCTGCGCCGGCTGCTGGAGCAGCTGGAAGCCGTACAGGTGCGCAGTGCCCGCGTGAAGGGCTGGTCGTGGCAGGAGATCGCCGACGAGCTGGGTGTCAGCCGGCAGGCGGTCCACAAGAAGCACGGGAGGCGCTGATGTTCGAGAAGTTCACGGTGAGTGCCCGGGAGGTCGTACGGGGCGCCGTCGCCTGCGCCGAGCGCACGGGCAGCGGCACGGTGGGCGAGGAGGAGCTGCTCCTCGCCCTGCTGGAACGGGAGGGCACGCCCGCGGCCGGGGCGCTGACGGCGCTCGGGGCGTCCGCGCGCCGGGCGGCGGTGACCGAGGCGCTGGCGCAGGCGCGCCGCCGCGGCGGCCTCTCGCCGGCCGACACCGCGGCCCTGGCCGGGCTCGGCATCGACGTCGAGGAGATCGTCTCGCGGGTGGAGGCCGAGCACGGGGCCGGCGCGCTGGCGCGGACGAAGGCGCGGGGGCGCTTCGGGCGGCGCCCGTTCAGCCGCGAGGCGAAGAGCGTGCTGGAGCGCTCGCTGCGGATCGCCCTCGGCCGCGGCGAGAAGCACATCGGCGACGAGCACCTGCTGCTCGCACTGACCACGGGCACCGGCGTGGCGACGGCCGTCCTGGCGGAGTACGGCGTGACCCGCGGCGAGGTCGAGCGGGTGCTCGCCGAGCGGTCCCGGGCGGCCTGACGTCGCCCGCCGCCGTCCGGGCGCCGGCGCCGGGCGTCAGTACGCGACCCGGATCCGGCCGATGCCGAGGGTGGTGGTCTTCGGCAGGTGCCCGGACTCGAAGACGGCCGCCAGCAGCGGGTTGACCAGCTGCGCGAGGCGGTCGGCGCGGGCCCGGCCCAGCGCCCGCCAGGGGCCCGCCGCCAGCCGGTCCGTCTGCCGCTCGATCTCCTCCCGCCCCTCGCGGGCGCGGTCGGTGGCCCGGCCGTCGGGCGCGATCCAGCCGCGCGCGGCGAGTCGGTCCCGGGCCTGGCGCCACTCCGCCGAGGACCAGCCGCGGCTGCGGAAGTGGTCCTCCGGAGCAGCGCCCACCGCGGCGAAGGAGACCAGTGATTCGCAGGGGTCCAGGCCCGCGGTGAGCAGCGCGGCCAGATGCCCGTCGCCGCGGTGCTCGCGCAGGACGGTGAGCGCCTGCCACAGCTCCAGGTGCGGCTCGGCGGGCCAGGGCAGGTCCAGGTTGGCGGCGGCCAGCGGGCGGGCGGCGGGGATGGCGTTCTCCGCGGCCTGCCGGGCCAGCCGGGCCGCCTCCGTGATCTGGTCCTTCGTCAGCCGGTCGCCCATCAGCCGGCGCAGCACCCGGTCCATCGCGCGCAGCCGGGCCTCAAGGACCTTGGCGGGCGCGGCCGTCGACCAGATCAGCGGCACGTACTGCTCGACCATCCGCGGGCTGAAGCTGTAGTACGTGGCGGCGACCAGCTCGGGCCCGGCGGCGCCCAGCGGAGCGGTGCGCCAGGCGAAGTAGCTGGGCCAGCGGGTGCCGACGTCGTAGCCGAGGGCCGCCGCTTCCTCGAAGGCCTCGGGGGAGTAGTAGAGGGTGGCGTGGAGCGGTTCGAGCTGGTGCCACAGCCGACGGGCAACCGCGGGATATTCCGACATCGCACACCTCATGGCCTTCAAGATCCCTATGAGCGAGAAGAGTTGACTCTAAGCGTGGGCAAGGCCAGGGGTCTACGGAACGCCGTAGTCGGTCCGTGGGTGGACGAACGGCCCTGCGAAGGGCCGGGTGCCCCGATTACCCGGGGTGAACCCAGCCCTTCGAAAATGACCGTGTGTGACTATCGTGCGGAACGGCGCAGCAGCGCACCGATGTGCGCCGCGGTCGCCGCGAGCTGCCTGCGGGCCTCCGCCAACTGCTCCTCGTCCACGCCGTGATCGCGTGCGGCGTCCCGGACGTCGTCGCGGAACCGGTCCAGCAGCCGGTCCAGGTCGCGGGCCGGATCGCCGGTGGCCGGATCGTTCGCCCAGGCAGGGGCGGGCGGGGTCGCCGTGTCCGCTCCGGGAGGCGTGTCCTTGGTGAGGCCGGTGGGGCCGGCCGCGCCGGTGAGGCCGTCGGTGAAGCGGCCGACCTCGCGGGACACCTCGGACAGCGCCTCGCGCACCGCGCCCTGCCAGTCGCCCGACCGCACGTGGTCCTGGGCCTTCTCCTGCACCCGCCGGATGGCCTCCTGCACCTCCTCGCGCGCGGAGTCCTTGGCGGTCTTGGCCTGCTTGCGGGCGCGCTGCGCCTCCTGCTTGGCGCGCCGGCTCTCCTCCTTGGCCCGCCGGGCCTGTTCCTTCCACTCCTCCTTGGCGCGCCGGAACTCCTCCTTGGCCTGCCGCCAGGCGTCGGGGTCGCCGTAGGCGCGGTCGAAGAAGTCCGCCGGATCGGGGTGGCCCTGCGGCCCGCCGCTGCCGGACCGCGTACCACCCGTGCCTGCGCCCTGCTTGTGGGTGGCCCGGGCGGCCTCGCGCATCTCGCGGCGCAGGTCGCGTGCCGAGCCGCTGACGTCCTCGCGGATGTCGGAGGCGAGCGCGGCCACCGACTCCCGGATCTCCAGCTCCAGTTCGGCGAGTTCGCCGCCGCGTGCGGCCAGTTCGGCGCGGCCGGCCCCGGTGATGGAGTACACCTTGCGGCCGCCCTCGGTGGCGTGCGTGACCAGGCCCTCGTCGGAGAGCTTGGCCAGCCGCGGGTAGACGGTGCCGGCGGACGGTGCGTACAGGCCCTGGAAGCGCTCCTCCAGCAGCCGGATGATCTCGTAACCGTGGCGGGGCGCCTCGTCCAGCAGTTTCAGCAGGTACAGACGGAGACGGCCGTGCGCGAAGACGGGGGGCATGGGTTACAGCACCTTCTTGTCGGCGGGCGGGTCGGCGGGGGCGTCCTCGGAGCGCGGGCGGCGCAGCAGCGCCAGGGAGCCGGAGACGGTGGTGACCTTCAGGCGTCCGGTGCCCGCGCCGAGCCGTCCGGTGATGCTCCTGGTGCCCCACTGGCCGCCGACCCGGAGGTCGTCGAAGGCGTTGGAGACCCGGCCGCTGGTGGTGCTGGCGTCCACCTCGGCGTCGGCGGGGTCCGGCAGCCGGATGGCGACCTCGCCGGAGACCGTCGTCAGGTGCACGTCGGTGCCCTTGGCCGCCGGGTCCAGGTCCACGACCATGCCGCCGGTGACCGACTCGGCCCGCACCGCACTGCCGCCGCCGTCGATGACGGTCAGATCGCCGGAGACGGACTGGAAGCGGAGGTCGCCGGTGACGGCCTGGGCCTCGACCCTGCCGGTGACGGTCTCGGCGCGCACCGGTCCGGTGAGCCGGACCAGGGTGGTGTCGCCGGAGACGCCGCGCAGCTCCGTGCGCCCGGTGACGCCGGAGAGCACCACGCTCGCGTCGCCCGTGCCGACCTCGACCCGGGCGGCGGCCGGGACGGTCACCGAGACGACGGCGTCGCGCTGCCACCCCTTGCGGCCGAGGAACTGCAGCAGCCCGCGCCAGGGCAGGTCGTCGTAGCCGACGGTGAGCGTGCCGTCGTCGTAGGAGACGGTCAGCGGCGGGCCCTTGATCTCGCCGATCTCGACGCGGGTGCGCTCGGCCGTCGCGCTGCCGACGACGTTGACGGTGCCGCCGTACACCCGTACCTGCAGCGCGGTCACCGCCGCGTCGACGTCGAGCGTGCGTGGTCCGGTCACCTCGACCGGGCCGTCCGGCCACTCTTTCCTGACGGACATGACAGGCCTCCCCTGTGTGGACGGGCAACGCAACATATCGTGTTCCCTACGGAACACGATATATCGCGGTCGTGTCACGTCAAGCGCCGCGCGCGCCGGGGCGCCGCCGTGCGCCCCTATTCGTCGTCCTCGTCGTCCAGCCGCGCCAGCCACGTCGCCAGCCGCTCCACCGGGACCTCGAAGTCGGGGTTGAGGTCGACGAACGTGCGCAGCTGCTCGGCGACCCAGCCGAGGGTCACCTCCTCCTCGCCGCGCCGGCTCTCCAGCTCCTCGATGCCTCGGTCGGTGAAATACACGTGAGCGCTCCGCTAAAGGGGTAGGGGTAAGACATTCCAGGTCAGGATAGGCAGCCGCGGTCGGGGGGTCCGCATCGGCACCGAGCGTCCGGCCGGCCTCCTGGCGCAGCTGCAGCGGGGGGTGGCATGAGCGAGGACACGACGCGTGTCGCACGCATCGAACTGCCGGACGGTACGCCCGTCTGGGCCCGGATATCCGGCGCCGATGGGCTCCTGCCGCGGCCCCGGAGCGCGGCGTACGTGGACAGCGGCCGGCGCGGCGGGGGAGAGGGCACCGACTACGTCGACAGCGGCTTCCTCACCGACCGCGTCCTCGGGCGGATGGAGAGCCTGGACGGGCTGGTGCACGGTGTCGCCCGGTCGCTCGCCGGCGCACTTCAGGGGCTGCGGCCCGACGAGGTCAGCGTGCAGTTCGGCATCGAGCTGAGCGGGAAGTCCGGCAGCCTGGTCGGGCTGCTCGCCGACGGCGAGGCCAAGGCCGCCATCAACGTCACCCTCACCTGGCAGGGCGGCCCGCCCGCCGACCTCGCGGAGGGCGGGACCGGGGGCGGCGCATGAACGGGGCGCACGATCCGGACGCGTACTTCTCCCGGCGCTTCGCCCCGCTCGTCAAGGCCGCCACCGTGCGCATCCACGCCGCCCACGACGGGTATCCCCACGAAGGGCCGCCGGAGCCGTCCCTCTGGGGCAGCGGCTTCTTCGTCGCCCCCAACTGGGTGCTCACCTGCGCCCACGTGGCGCTGGAGGGCGAGGGGGGCGAAGTGGGCGTCGGCTTCGAAGGGGGCAGCGTGCGCGGCCGGGTCGAATGGGCCGAACCCGCCGCGCGCACCGACGGCTGGCTGCCCGCGCCCGACCTCGCCCTGATCCGGCTGCTCCGGCCCATCACACATGCCTGCTGCTGGCTCTCGCCGCGTACGGGGCGGGCGCACGGCGGCGAGCGTGTCGCCTACTTCGGGTACACCGAGATCGCCGGGACGGTCGGCGCGTTCGACGGGCGCTGCAGGGTCCGGGGCGAGTTCGGCGACCAGGGGCTGCTGCGGCTGGGCAATGAGGACGAGATGCCGGAGGGGCTGTCCGGCGGGCCGCTGGTCGACGTGGAGCGCGGCGAGGTCATCGGCGTACTGAAGGGCCGGCGGGGCGGCGCGCGGGACGGCGGGCTCGGCATCCCGCTGGCCCAGCTGCGCCGCATCGGCGTCCCCGGCGTCCGGATCGGCCGCGAGGAGGACGATCCGTACCACCGCGTGCTGCACGCCCACGACCGGCACCACGCCGATCTGCACGCCGACGTCAGCGAGGCCCGGGACACCTGGACCGAGGCGCAGAGCGGGCTGCCCGCCGCGGCCGCCACCGTCGCCGCGCTGACGCCCAAGCGCCGGGTGGTGCTGCACGGCCTGCTGGCCCAGCTGCCGCCGCCGGCCGGCACGCCCGCGCTGGTGGCGCTGGTCGACGAGCTGCTCCCGAGACGTGGCGAGGAGCTGCGGCTCGCGCCCCGCGGCTGGCGCGAGGGTCTGGAGGTCTACCTCGACCGGCTCGAACTGCGCGACATACACAGCGAGTTGGAGGCGGTGCTGCGGTACGCGGTGTACGCGGCGACCGCCGAGCACCCCTATCCGGCGGCGGCCGAGGCGGCGGACGCGGTCTGGGACTGGGTGCGCGACCTGGCGATGACCGAACTGCCGCCGCTGGCCAGGAGCCGTCTGGGTGCCGAGTGGCACGCCCGGGTGCGGGCCCGCGCGATCGGCCGGTCCCGGCGCGCGGAGGAGGCCGCGGCCGCCGTCCCGCTGCCCTCGGTGCTGCTGGAGATCACCGAACGCGCCTGGGAGCAGGGCCGGTTCGACTGGTACATCGCCGCGAGCAGACCCACCGGCGACCTGCCGCTGGGCGAGGGCCGGCACGGCACGGCGCTGGCCGACCTGCCCGCAGAGCTGGCCGGGCCGCTCGGCGAGGCGTTCCGCCGCAGCGACGAGCCGGGCCGCCCCGCCGTCCTGGAGGTCGCCCTCCGGCAGGCGCTGCTGGACCTGGCGGTGGACACCTGGCGGATTCCGCCCGGCTCCCCGCCGATCGGCGAGCTGCGGCCGGTGGTGGTGCGCTGCGCCGACCGGCCCGCCGAGTCCCCGCCGGAGGAGGGCGCGGCGCCGGGGCCCGCGCCGCAGGAGCGCTGGGCGCGGCTGCACGAGGACGGCATGGAACACGCCTGCGTCGACTGCGACGAGGGCCGCCCCGAGGACGTCACCGCCGACGCGCTGCGCGATCTGGAAGCGCGGTTCTTCCCCGTGCTGTGCCGGATGCCCGGCGGGGACGGAGGGCGCGAGGCGATCCGCCGGATCGTCGGCAGCGGCCATCCGGTGGCACTGTGGCGCAGGGAGCGCACGGACCCCGTGTGCGGGGAGTACCACCGCGGGATCCTGCGCACGGTCAAGAGCGGGACGACCGCCCACCGGCTGCCCGCCGCCGTCCGTGAGCTGCGCGCCGGCATCGGCGCGGCGGAGCCGGAAGCATACTGGTCACGCGGGATCACGCTGCTGTACGACGATCCCGGGCGGCCGCTCCCGGGGGACGCCGACGTGCTGGAGACACCGTGAGGGACGCGCGTCTTTCCGTGTGCTCCTACCGGGCCGCCGCCGGTCCCGATACGGTCGGAGCGTGGCCGGTGCGCAACCGCCGATGACCCACCAGTGACGAGGAGTTCGCAGTGAGCGAACCGAACGAATGGCTCATCTACCGCGGCACGGGCGAGCCCCACGACGGCATCGCGGCCCTTCCCGACCCACCGCCCTGGCGGGACTTCGACGGCGCCCCGCTCGTCGCGCCGGGCCCCGCCACCGACAGCTCCTCCACCCGGCGGCTCGGCGAGCACGTCGCGGAGATGCACCGGCCCAGCGCCGAGGAGCTGGAGATCGTCAACGCCGCGCTGTACCTGCGCCGGCCACTGCTGGTCACCGGCAATCCGGGCACCGGCAAGAGCACCCTCGCGCATGCCGTCGCGCACGAACTGAAGCTCGGCAGGGTGCTCCGCTGGCCGATCGTGAGCCGGACGACGCTCGGCGACGGGCTGTACCACTACGACGCCATCGCCCGGCTCCAGGACGTGCAGATCGCCGCGAGCAGCCGGGCGGCCGGCGGGCCCGGCGCGCAGGCCGCGGCGCCCGGCGGCATCGGCAGCTACATCCGGCTCGGCCCGCTCGGCACGGCCCTGCTGCCCACCGCGCAGCCGCGCGTCCTGCTCGTCGACGAGCTGGACAAGAGCGACATCGACCTCCCCAACGACCTGCTGAACGTCCTGGAGGAGGGCGAGTTCTCGATCCCCGAGCTGGAGCGGCTGGCCGAGCGGGAGCCCGAGGTCGAGGTGCTCACCGACGACGGGCAGAAGGTACGCATCCGCGACGGCCGGGTGCGCTGCCACGCCTTCCCCTTCGTCATCCTCACCAGCAACGGCGAACGCGACTTCCCCGCCCCGCTGCTGCGCCGCTGCATCCACCTGGAGCTGGGCCAGCCCGACCACAAACGGCTGGCCACGGTCGTACGGGCGCACCTCGGCGAGGAGGCGGCCCGCGCGGGCGACGACCTGATCGCCCGCTTCCTCGAACGCTCCCGCAGCGAACTGCTCGCCGCCGACCAGCTGCTGAACGCCATCTACCTCACCCACCAGGCGGCCCCCACCACCCGCGACCGGCTCGCCGACCTCCTCATCCAGCGCCTCGACCGGCCGAGGTGACGCCGTGACGCGGGACCGTGCAGGACACTCCACCGCCCCGCAGAGCTGGGCCGACGTGGTCGCCGCGCTGCGCGGCGCGGGCCTGGACCCGGACGCCGGGGAGCTGGCCGACGCCCTGTGGCTGGCGCAGTGGTACCGGCCGCGCGAGGCCGCGGCGGAACGGGAGAGCGACGCCGGCCCGGCGGAAACCGGCGTCGGGGTGCCGGAGGAACGGACGGCGGTGCCCGCGCGCGCCGACCGGCCCGCGAGCGGCACAGGACCCGACCGCGAACCGGCGGGCAGCGGCTCAGCCGGCCCGCCCGGCACCTCCCGCGTCGCGCTCTACCCGGCCGGCCAGGACCCGCCCGTGAGCGGCGGCACGGACGGCTCCGGCGCGCCCGCCGGTCCGTACGGCACCGGCCTGCCCGTGGGGGTGCCCGCCGCCTCCGCACTGCCCGACCTGCTCGCCCTGCAGCGCGCCCTGCGCCCGCTCCAGCGCTACCGCAGCGCGGCGCCCGCCGTGCGGCACGTGCTGGACGAGCGGGCGACGGCGGAGCGCAGCGCACGGTCCGGCGGACTGGTGATGCCGGTGTTCCGGGCGGTGCCGCGGGCCGAGGCGTCGCTCCAGCTGGTGATGGACGCCTCGTCCTCGATGTGCGTATGGGACCGGCTGCTGCACGAACTCCAGCAGGTCTTTGGTCAGTTGGGCGCCTTCCGGGACGTACAGGTGCAGTTCCTGCACCAGGGTCCGGACGGCCGCCCCGCGGTCTCCCGCCGCTTCGAGCCCGGCCATGCGCCGTTACGTTCCGCCGACCAGCTCAGCGACCCCACGGGGCGCCGGGTCACCGTCCTGGTCAGCGACTGCGCGGGGCCCCTGTGGCGCAGCGGCCGTGCCCACCGGCTGCTGCACCGGCTCGCCCGGCACGGCCCGCTCGCCGTCCTCCAGCCGCTCCCGCAGCGCATGTGGTCCCGCACCCGGCTGCCCGTCTCCTACGGCACGCTGCGCCGCGGCGAGGGCCCCTCGTACGCCACGGCCCTGCACTTCACGGGTGACACCGCGCAGGCCGCGCCCGGCGCGCTGCCGGTACCGGTGCTGCCGCCCGCGGCGGGCGCCCTCGCCGCCTGGGCGAGGCTGCTCTCCGGCACGGGCGCGGGCCAGGTGCCCGCCGCCGTCGGCTGGCTCCGCGCCGACCAGCCGCCGGCCCCCGCGCCGCGGCCCCGCGATCCGCTGCCCGCCACCGAGGTCGTCGCGCGCTTCCGGCGCGCCGCCTCTCCCGGCGCGGCCCAGCTCGCCGTCTATCTGGCGGCGGCGCCGCTGTGCCTGCCGGTGATGCAGCTGGTGCAGCGCACGATGCTGCCCGGCACCGGCCCCGCGGAGCTGTCGGAGGTGCTGCTCGGCGGGCTGCTGACGCGCACGGACGGCGAGTCGATGGCCGGCGGCCCCTGGTACGAGTTCGTCAAGGGCGTGCAGGAGGTGCTGCTCGGTCCGCTGGGCAGGGACGAGGCGCTCCTGGTGCTCAAGCACTGCTCCGCGTACGTGGAGCAGCGGTTCGGCAAGGGCGGCCCGAACTTCCCGGCGCTCGCCATCGCCCAGCTCACCGGCGACCGGCTCGCGGACGCCGTGGAGTCGGTGGCGCGGCTGCGCACCCCGCCCCTGCCCGACGGGCCCGGCGTGCGCGTACCGCAGCCGTTCGCCGAGGTCGCGGCGCACGTCCTGGAGCGGTTCATCCCGCTGCGCAGCGTCTCCGCCGACGCGTACGAGGGCCCCGGCGGCCCGGCGTCCTCGGAGGCGGTGCGCCGCTCCCAGGACCTGGTGCGGCGGTTCGCCGCCGACGGCATGGTCCAGAACCTCATCGACGCCGTGCAGCTGCTGCGGCACGCCACCGAGGGCGAACGGCACCGCGGCGCCGACGCGGTGCTGTGGAGCGAGCTGGCGGAGACCCTGCTGCGGCTGTGGGAGTTGCAGGGCGGCCGGGCGCTGCTCCGCGAGGCGCACGACGCGGCGCGCACGGCCGCGCAGTCCGGCGCCGCGCGGGCCCGCACGGCCCTGGGCCGGGTGCTGCACAGGGAAGCGGCGGAGCGGCGGGCGGCCGGCGACGGGCGCGGCGCGCTGGAGCTGCTGCGCCGCGCCGACCGGGAGTTCACCGCCGTGTGCGCGACCGCGGGCCTGGAGCCGTGGCACGCCCTGGCGATCACCCTGGAGCGGGTGCGGGTCCTGGAGGAGCAGTGGCAGCTCGGCGGCGACAGCGGGCTGCTCCAGGAGACGGTCGGGATGCTGGAGGCGTTCGCCGACGCCTGGCCGTACGACGAGGCCCAGCCCTTCGGCCTGCCGCTGGCGCACGGGCGGGCGCTGCTGCGGCTGTCCGGCACGGCCGCCGACCGCGAACAGGCCGCGGCCTACGCACAACAGGCGGCGGCCTCGCTCACGCACGCGACCGACGCGATGGCCGCCGAGGACGCGCCCGCGGAAGCCCGGCTGTGGGCCCGGCTGGAGCTGGCCGACGCGCTGCTGACGCTGACCGGCGGCGCGCTGGACCGCGCCGGGCGGCTGATCGAGGAGATGGAGGAGGCCGCGCAGGGGCCGGACGAGCGGGCCAACGTGTGGGTGCGCGCCGCCCGGCTGGCGGTACGGCGCTTCGAGGCGGATGGCGACGTACGGCATCTGGCGGAGGCCGACCGCGGTTACGAAGCGGCCTGCCGGGCGGTGCCGCGGGACCGGGAGGGCTACGGCGACCTGATCGAGGAGTGGGGCGAGGCGCTGATGCGCCGGGCGCGGGAGCCCGGCGGCCGGGCCGTCGTCCACCGCACGGTCCGGGTGCTGCGGGACTGCCGGATGGAGACGGCGGCCGGCGACCCGCGGCTGGCGCGGCGGCTGTTGACCCTGGGCCGTGCCCTGATGCTCCGGAGGACCGACGACGACCGGGTGGACCTGCGGGAGGCCGAGCACCTCTTCGGGCTCGCCGCACAGTCCGCCGCCGACCCGATGGTGCGCGCCGAGTGCTTCCTTGAGCTGGGCGGCACGCACCGGCTGGCGCACCGCCGCACCCGCCTGGACGCGCAGCTGGAGCAGGCGGCGGACGCGTACCGGCGGGCGGCGGACGCGGCGCGCGCGGCCCAGGAGGACGCGGCCGACCCCGCACCCGCCGTACGGCTGTGCGCCCGCGCGTACCACCTGCGGGGCGAGGTGTACGAGGACGCGCGCCGGCCGCGGGCCGCGCGGGACGCCTACCGGCTGGCCCTGGAGGAGTGGCGGCGGCTGCCGGACGGGGGCGGGCCCGCGGCCGAGGAGACCTCGCGCCGGATCGTGGACATCGGCAGGTGACAGGCGGCAGCCTGTAAGCGACCTCGCAACGGGGGCAGTTGGCGGGAAGGGGCAAGCGATGAGCGCGAGCGGCAAGGACACGGAGGCGCGGCCGGTGGACCGCGCGGGGGCCGCCGGGGCCGTGGTGGCGCCGGCGGGCGAGCTGCCCGAACTGCCGGACCTGCTCGCGCTGGACCTCGCGGAGCTGCGGACGGTGGAGCACCCGGTACTGGCCGAGGTGCTGGAGCGGATACGGACCCGGGTGGACGAACCCACCGAGATGCTGTGGGGCTTCAACAGCGCCTTCTGACGTGAACCGACGTCACCCGAACATTTTCGGTCGTTGGGACCGACGGAACCGGACACGGCCGATCGGAGCCGGTTTGGTGACGCCGCCCCGCAGGGATACTCCGCCACGGACCGGCGACGGGGGCCGTCCCTGCACGGGCCGCGGCTTTGGGGGTGCCGACGTGGCGCAGCAGACCGTACGGGACGCGGGCCCGGCGGCGGACCGGCCGGACGTCCACCCCTTCCGGCAGTTCGTCCTCAAGGTGCACGGCCACTGCAACCTCGCCTGCCGCTACTGCTACCTCTACGAAGCCGCCGACCACGGCTGGCGGGACCGCCCGGCCATGATGAGCGACGCGGTACTGGAGCGCACGGCCCGGCGCATCGCCGAGCACGTGGCGGCCCACCGCCTCCCGCACGCCGCCCTCGTCCTGCACGGCGGCGAGCCCCTGCTGGCCGGCGCCGGCCGGCTCGGCCGCGCCGTGGACCGGCTGCGCGCCCTGCTGCCGGCGGACTGCGCCCTGCACCCCACCGTGCAGACCAACGGCACCCTGCTCACCCGCGACCGGCTGCGCACCCTCGCGGCACACGGCATACGGGTGGGCGTCAGCCTCGACGGCGGGCTGCCCGCGCACAACGCCGCGCGCGTGGACCACGCGGGGCGCCCCGCCTGGTCGCGCGCCGTCCGCGGGCTGCGGCTGCTCGCCGAGGTGCAGCCGGACGCGTACGCCGGCATCCTCGCCGTCGTCGACCCGCGCACCGACCCGGCCGAGACCTACGCCTCGCTCGCCGCGCTCCGCCCGCCACGCCTGGACCTGCTGCTCCCGCACGGCAACTGGACCACCCCGCCACCGGGCCTCACCCCTGACACCGCCGACCGCCCCACCCCGTACGGCGACTGGCTCGCCGCCGCCTTCGACGCCTGGTGGGACGGCGGCCCGGGGCAGCCCGGCGTCCGGCTCTTCGAGGAGTGCCTGGCACTGCTGATGGGCGCGCCGGCGGGCGGCGAGTCGCTGGGCCTGACGCCGTTCACCGCGGTCGTCGTGGAGACCGACGGCAGCATCGAGCAGGTGGACTCCCTGAAGTCCGCGTACGAGGGCGCCGCCGCCACCGGCCTGGACGTTTTCCACCACACCTTCGACGACGCGCTCGCGCACCCCGGCGTCGCCGCCCGGCACGCGGGCGCCGCGGCCCTCGCCCCCGTGTGCCGCGCCTGCCCGCTGGTACGGGTGTGCGGCGGCGGCCAGTACGCGCACCGCTACCGGCACGGCAGCGGCTTCGCCAACCCCTCGGTGTACTGCGCCGACCTCCAGCGCCTGATCCGGCACGCGGCGGGACGGCTGGCCGGTGCGGCGCGGGGGCCCGCGCGATGAGCAGCCGGATACCCCTGGACCTGCTGCGCCAGCTGGGACGGTCCGAAGGCGGGGCCGAGGTGCTGGGGCTGCTCGTCGACGACCAGCGGGTACGGCGGCTGCTGGCGCTGCGCGCGCTGCTGGACGCCGTGGACACCGCCCGCACCCCCACCGTGCCGCGGTCCGCGGCGGCCCGGGTCGCCGAACACTGGGGGCTGCTGGAGGCGGCGGACCGCGCAGGCCGGGACGCCACCCGCCAGGTGCTGTACTACCCGCTCCTCGGGCCCTGGGTACGGCGGGTCCTGCGCGGGCTCGCGGCCGCCGTCCCGCCGCCGGACCTCCTGCCCGACCTGGAACACCTCGGGGCCGTCGCCGCCGCCGCTGCCGCCCGCGCCGGGCTCCCGTTCACGCTGCGGCTGCGTGCCGCGAACGGCACGCTCGCCCTGCCCACTCTCGGCGCCCACGCCCTGCCCGGCCCGGACGCCGGACACCGGGGGCCACCGCCCGACGTCGAACTCACCCACCGTGGCGGCAGGTTGACCCTCCGCCCGGCCGCGGGGCCGCCCGCCGTACTGTGCCGCCGGCCCGACGGCATCTGGGAGTCGGCCGCCCCCGCGTGGCGGCCGCTGCGCCCACTCACCGGCGGCCCGCGCCCGGTACTCCTCGACGACCTCGACCCGTTCCGCACGGCCGACAGCGGCCTGGAGCGGCACGGACTCAAGCCCGCCGAACCCCTCGGCACGGCCGAACGCGCCGGCTGGCAGGCCGCCTGGGCCGGGGCCGGGCCGCTGCTGGAGCGCGGCGGCCCGACCCGCGCCCTGGAGGCCGGCATCCTGCTGGACTGCATCGTGCCGCTCGCGCCGCCGCCCCAGGCCGGCCCGCACGCCGCGGGCCCCGCACACTGCAGCGGCACCCGCCGCGAGGCGTTCGGCGCGGTCCTCAGCTCCGCACCGCAGACCCCCGCCTTCCTCGCCGCCACGCTCGTCCACGAGCTCCAGCACGCCAAGCTCTCGGCGCTCACCGAGCTGACGCCGCTGCACCACGACACCGGCACCACCCGGCACTGGGCACCCTGGCGGCCCGACCCGCGCCCCTTCGACGGACTGCTCCAGGGCACGTACTCCCACCTCGCCCTCGCCGACTACTGGCAGCGCTTCGCGCTGACCGCCGAGAACGCGCTGGAGCGCCACACCGCCTGGGCCGAGCACTCCCGCTGCCGGGAACAGGTCGGCGCCGCGCTGTCCACGCTGCTCGGCTCGCGCGCCCTCACCCCGGCCGGCCGCGTGCTGGTCGGAGCCATGGCGGACCGGCTCACCCGATTGCGGGAACGGCCGCCTCCGGAGGGCTACTTGGCCCGGGCGAGCGCCTACGTGGAGACCTCGCGGACGATGTGGCGACGTCAGCACGCGCGATGACCGCCGACGACCGGTTCGCCGGTGTATGTTCCCCACGAGGGCAGCTCTGACGGTCCTTGCCCGGCCGTTCGTTCGTACGCAAGACGAGGGAGTCGTTCGAATGCCCGCAGCGCGCAGGACCCTTTCGCACGGAGGCCGGCCACCCGTCACGATCAGCTTCGCCGGGTTCAACCGCGCCTGGGCCGCCTGGATCGGCGACCGGCTGGAACGGCACGGCATGCGGGTCGCGTTCCAGCGCTGGGACCCCCGCGCCGGCACCCCGCTGGAGGACGCGCTGCGCGACCTCGCGCTCGCCGAGGGCACCGTCCTCATCGTGCTCAGCGACTGGTACATCCAGCTCGGCCCGCGCAGCCACGACGAGTGGAACGGCGCGCTGCGCACGGTCGTCGCCGAGCGCCAGGACAAGTTCGCCGCCGTCTCCGTCACCACCAACGCGCTGCCCACCGCCACCGCCGTCTTCGGCGCCGCCGAACTGGCCGACGTCGGCGCCCGCGAGGCCGAACGCCGCCTGCTGGCCCGGCTCGGCATCGACGCCGACCCGCACCCCGACCCGGAGGAGGACGGCGAGGGCCCCCGCTACCCCCAGGAGCAGCCGCGCGTCTGGGGCGGCGTGCCGCGCCGCAACACCCGCTTCACCGGCCGCGAGCCCCTCCTCGCCGACGTCTACCACCGCCTCCAGCAGGCCGAGCGCGGCGCCGCCGTCTGCACGCTGTACGGCATGTCCGGCGTCGGCAAGACCCAGCTGGCCACCGAGTACGTCTACCGCTTCGGCTCCGAGTACGACGTGGTGTGGTGGGTCTCGGCGGGCGAGCGCACCCCCATGCGCCAGCGGCTGGCCGAGCTGGCCCCCGCCCTCGGGCTGACCACCGGGCAGGAGTACGGCGAGCGGCTGCGCGCCGTCCGCGACGCGCTCCGCCGCGGCGACCCCTCCTCCCGCTGGCTGCTCGTCCTGGACGGCGCCGACCAGCCCGAACACGTCGCCGACATGCTGCCCTCCGGGCCCGGCCACGTACTGCTCACCTCGCAGAACCGCGAGTGGGGCGAGCACAACAGCATGATGTTCGAGGTCCCCGTCTACACCCGCGAGGAGTCCATCGCCTTCGTGCGCCGCCGCGCCCCGCGCCTGGACCGCGAGGAGGCCGACCGGCTCGCCGAGGCCCTGGAGGACCTGCCGCTGCTGCTCGACCAGACCGCCGGCTGGCTCAGCGACTCCTCGATGTCCGTCGACGAGTACGTCGAACTGCTGGGGAGCGGCGCCGACGCCGAGGTCGTCCGGGTCGCCCACGACTTCCCGATGACCTACCAGACCTCCTGGTCGATACTGCAGAACCGGCTGAGCGAGGCCGTCCCCGCCTCCGTCGACCTGCTGCGACTGTGCTCCTTCTTCGCGCCCGCCGCCATCCCCGTACGGCTGCTCCGCGAGCTCCCGCCCGGCGACCTGCCGGAGGAGCTGACCGGGCTGATGAACGACCCGCTGCTGTGGAACCAGGCCCTCAGCAAGCTCCTGCAGTACTCCGTCGTGCGCATCGAGTCCCACGACGTCACCGCCGACGACGTCTCGCCCGGCGGCGAGATCCTCTACATGCACCGCATGGTCCACCAGACCGTCCGCGCCCTGATGCCGGACCGGCAGATCGAGGAGTACAGCCGCGTCGCCCAGCGCGCCCTGGCCGCGGCCGATCCGCTGCGCCCCACCGACACCCGGCTCTGGCCGCGGTTCGCCGAGATCGCCCAGCACCTCAAGGCCGCCGACGTCCTGGTCAGCCGGGACCCCGACGTGCAGAACCTGGTCCTGAACGTGCTGCGGTACATGTACCTCTCGGGCGAGTACCGCGCCGGGCTCAAGCTCGCCGAACGCGCCCTCGCCCGCTGGCGGGAGACGCTCGGCGACACCCACCCGCGGATCTGGGACCTCAGCTACCACTACGCCAACCTGCTCCGCGCCACCGGCGACTACGCCGCCACCGAGGCGCTGGACCGCATCGTCCTGGACCACCTGCGCGACACCCAGGGCCCGCGCGACCTGGACACCCTGCGCGCCGCCAACGGGCTCGCCGCCGACCTGCGCGGCCTCGGCCGCTTCGACGAGGCGCTGGAGCTGTCCACCACCGTCCTGCAGGGCTACACCGACCTGGTCGGCGAGCAGGACTCGCGCACCCTCAACGCGCAGAACAACCTCGCCGTCTCGCTCCGCCTCCTCGGCCGCTACACCGAGTCCCTCGCGCTGAACCG
The DNA here is from genome assembly GCF_040643545.1 of Streptomyces sp. NPDC047117. Taxonomy (NCBI): domain Bacteria; kingdom Bacillati; phylum Actinomycetota; class Actinomycetes; order Kitasatosporales; family Streptomycetaceae; genus Streptomyces; species Streptomyces sp. NPDC047117. The sequence continues at coordinate 24,211 of NZ_JBEYUN010000004.1, forward strand.
CCGCACCCTGGAGGCCCGCCGCGAGCTGCTGCGCCCGCGCCACAACTGGTCCCTGTTCTCCGAGATCCACGTCGCCACCGACCTGCGGCTGCTCGGCCGGTACGCCGAGGCCACCTCGGTGCAGGAGCACAGCGCCCGGGTGCACCGCATCGTCATGGGCAACGACAACCCCCAGACGCTCCGCGCCGAGCACAACCTCGGGCTGTGCTTCTACCGTTCCGGCGAACGCCCCAAGGCCGGCCGGCTGCTGGCCCGGGTCCTGGAGCGGTGCGAACGGGTGCTGGGCGAGACCGACCCGCTGACCCTCATGGTCGGCGTCAGCTACTCCTGCTTCGCCCGCGAGCACGGCAGCCTGGACCAGGCCAGGGAGATCGGCGAGCGGGTCACCGACCGGTACCGCTTCCAGCTGGGCGAGGCCCACCCGTACGCCATCGGCGCGCGGGCCAACCACGCGCTGGTGCTGCGCGCGGCGGGCGAGCGGCAGCAGGCCCTGCTGCTGACCGAGGAGGCGCTGGCGGGGATGGACCGGGCCGTCGGCCCCGACCACCCCTGGACGCTGGGCTGCGCGCTGAACGCCGCGGCCGCCCGCAACTTCGCGGGCGACCCGGAGAGCGCGGCGGAGCTCGGCCGGGACACCGTGACCCGGGCCGTCGCCACCCTCGGCCTGCGCCACCCACTGACCCTCTCCGGCCAGGTGGCGCTCGCCGCGGACCTGCGCGGCCTGCGCAAACGCCAGGAGGCCGACAAGCTGGAGGAGGAGGCGCTGACCGGGCTGAGCACCGTACTGGGCCCGCAGCACGCCCACACCGTCTCCGCCCGCGCCCGTACCCGGCCCTTCTGGGACTTCGAACCGCAGATCATCTGAGGGGACGTCAGTGCCGGGTGCGTGCCACGGCCGCCCCGCGCACTAGGCCGGAATCCGCTCGCGGCGGCCCGGCGCCGTGGGATACGGAAGAACAGGGCCGTATCGACGGTCCCTTCACAGGAGAGCAGGACCGTATGGCACAGCCGGCGGAGTCGACGTTCCCGCAGCGGCCGACGGGCGCGACCGCCCGGGTCCCGCGGCCCGCCCGGCCGGTGCGCCCCGGGCCGCCGGCCGGCCCCAGGGTCACCGTCAGCGTCGCCGCGGACAGTCGCGCCTGGGGCGACTGGATCGCCGACCGCCTCGAACGCCACGGGCTGCGCGCCCCGCTGCACCACTGGGACCCGCCCGCCGCCATGGAGCTGCGCTCCGCGCTCGCCGGCCTCACCCTCTCCGGCGGTCGGATACTGCTGGTCTTCAGCGCCGGCTACTTCCAGCCCGGCGTCCGCACCGGCCGGGAGTGGGACACCGCGCTCGCCGCCGTGAACGCCGCCCACCCCGGCCGCTTCGCCGCCGTCTCCGTCACCGACCCCGGCAACCTCCCGGCCGGCGCCGCCGCGCTCGGCCCCGCACAGCTCACCGAGGCCGGCGCGCACCACGCCGAACGCCTCCTGCTGCGCCGCCTCGGTCTCCCGGACACCCCGGCACCCGGCACCGGCGGCCCGCGCTTCCCGCTGGACGCCCCCGCCGTCTGGGGCGGCGTGCCGCGCCGCAACCCCCGCTTCACCGGCCGCGCCGCGCTCCTCGCCCACATCCACCGCCGCCTGGAGCACTCCGTACGCGGCGCCGCCGTCTGCACCCTCCTGGGCATGGCGGGGGTGGGCAAGACTCAGCTGGCCGCCGAGTACGTGCACCGCTTCGCGACCGAGTACGACGTGGTGTGGTGGGTCAACGCCGGTACGGGCGACCGCGCCCGGCGCAAGATGGCGGCGCTCGCCCCCGAGCTGGGGCTGCGCACCGGCCCGGGGGAGCGGCTGGGCGCGGTCGTCGACGCGCTGCGCCGCGGCGAGCCGTACCGCCGCTGGCTGCTCGTCCTGGACGGCGCCGACGACCCGGCCGCGGTGGCGGACCTGCTGCCCAGCGGCTCGGGCCACGTCCTGATCACCTCCCGCAACCGCTCCTGGGACACCCACAACACCCTCCTCCTCCCGGTTCCCGTCCTCGGCCGCCCGGAGAGCGTCGCCTTCGTCCGCCGCCGCGCCCCGCGGCTGACCGCGGCCGACGCCGACCGGCTGGCCGCCGCGCTGGAGGACCTGCCGCTCCTGCTGGACCAGACGGCGGGCTGGCTGAACGACTCCGACATGAGCGTCGACCGGTACCTGCGCCTCCTGGAGGGCGGCATTGCCGACGCCCGCACGGTGGTCGCCGACGACTTCCCGATGACCTTCGCCGCGGCCTGGACCGCCCTGCTCGACCGCATCGCCGAGACCGCTCCGGACGCCGCCGAAGTGCTGCGGCTGTGCGCCGTCCTCGCGCCCGGCACCGTACCGGTCGGCCTCCTCGCCCGGATCCGCGGCGACTTCACCCCGGTCACCGGCGACCACCGGCGGCTCCAGGAAGCCCTGCGGCTGCTCGCCCGCTACTCCGTCGTGGAGGCCACCGAGACGGCCGACGGCACCGAGGTGGCCTGCGTCCACCTGCACCGCATGGTCCGCCTCCTGGTCCGCGAGGGCATCCCGGCACCGGAGCGGGAGCGGTACGCGCGGGCCGTCCGCGGCGCGCTCGCCGCCGCCGACCCCGGCCGTCCCGACGAACCGGCCCACTGGCCGGCGTACGCCGGGCTGCTGCCGCACCTGCTGCCCGCCGGCGCGCTGGACGCCGACCCCGCGGAGACCGCCGCACCGGTACTGAACTGCCTGCGCTACGCCTATCTCACCGGCGCCCAGGACACCGGCCTCGCCCTCGCCCGGCGCGCCGACCTCACCTGGGAGCGGCTGCTGCCCGAGGACCACCCGCACCGCCTGGACCTGCTGCACGCGCACACCAACCTGCTGCGGGCCACCGGGCAGTACGCGGCCTGCGAGGCGCTGGACCGGCCCGTGCTGGAACGGCTGCTCGGCGGGCGCAGCGCCCCGGACGCCGAGATCCTGCGCGCCGCTGCCGGCCTCGCCGCCGACCTGCGCGGCCTCGCCCGCTACCAGGAGGCGCTGGAACTCTCCCGGTACGTCCTCGACGGCAGCCGGGAGACCTTCGGCGACCGCGACGCCCGCACCCTCGCCGCGCAGAACAACCTCGCGGTCTCCCTGCGGCTCCTCGGCGCCCACGACCAGGCCGTGGAACTGGACCGGGAGACCCTGCGGACGCGCGGCGAGATCCTCGGCACCGGCCACCCCTGGACGCTCTGCTCCGAGCTGCACCACGCCACCGGCCTGCGGCTCACCGGCCGCATCGAGCCGGCCCTGGAGACCCAGGAGCGGAACGCCCGGGCCCACCACCGGCTCCTGGGCGCCGACCATCCGCAGACGCTGCGCGCCGCGCACAACCTGGCGCTCTGCCGCCGGGGCGCCGGTCAGGGGGAGCGCGCCCGGCAGGGGATGCAGGCGTTGCTGGACCGGTCGGTGCGGCTGCTGGGCCGCCGGGACCCGCTCACCCTGATGATCGCGTCCGGCGCCGGCTGCCTGGAGCGGGAGTCCGGCGACCCGGAGCGTGCCCTGGCGATGGCCGAGCGCACGTACCGGGCCTACCGCGATCTGCTCGGCCCCGCCCACCCGTACACCGTCGGCAGCGACGCCAACCACGCGCTGGCGCTGCTCGCGACGGGCGACCGCGCCGCGGCCCTGGGCACGCTCTCCCGGGCCCTGCCCGCCATGGAGGTCGCGGTCGGTCCCGGCCACCCCTGGACGCTCGCGCTGGCGCACGACACCCGCTCCACCGAGGCGGACCTGCCGCCGTACCAGCTCCGCGACTTCGAGCCGCTGACGATCTGAGCGCCGCCGACGGCCCGGCGGCGTACGCCGAAGGGGCGGGGCCCCACCGAATCGCTTCGGTGGGGCCCCGCCCCTTCAGGTGCCGTACGAGCCGGTGGCTCAGGCGTCGAACGCCTCGGCGATGAGCTGGGCCTGCTCGGCCTGGTGGCGCTTGGCCGAGCCGACCGCCGGCGAGGAGCCGTGCGGCCGCGAGATGCGGCGCAGGCGCTCCTTGTGCGGCACGTCGGCACCGACCGCCAGGTCCAGGTGGTCGATCAGGTTCAGGCCGAGGAACGGCCAGGCGCCCTGGTTGGCGGGCTCCTCCTGGACCCAGATGTACTTGCCGGCGTTCGGGAACTTGGCGATCTCCGCCTGGAGCTCCTTGCCGGGCAGCGGGTACAGGCGCTCGATGCGGACAATCGCCGTGTTGGCAGCCTCAGCGTCGTTCGCGCCGCGCTTCTCCCGCTCCGCCTCCAGGTCGTAGTAGACCTTGCCGGAGCAGAAGATGACCTTCTGCACGGCGTTCGCGTCGACCGAGCTGTCGCCGATCACCGGGCGGAAGCCGCCGGTGGTGAACTCCTCCGTCTTCGACGCCGCGGCCTTCAGACGCAGCATCGACTTCGGGGTGAAGACGACCAGCGGCTTGTGGTGCGGGTTGTGCACCTGCCAGCGCAGCAGGTGGAAGTAGTTGGAGGGGAGCGTCGGCATCGCGACGGTCATGTTGTTCTGCGCGCACAGCTGGAGGAAGCGCTCGATGCGGGCCGAGGAGTGGTCCGGGCCCTGGCCCTCGTAGCCGTGCGGCAGGAGCAGGGTGACGCCGGAGGTCTGGCCCCACTTCTGCTCGGCGGAGGAGATGAACTCGTCCACGACGGTCTGCGCGCCGTTGACGAAGTCACCGAACTGCGCCTCCCACATGACCAGCGACTCGGGCCGGGCGAGGGAGTAGCCGTACTCGAAGCCCATCGCCGCGTACTCGCTGAGCAGCGAGTCGTAGACGTTGAACCGCTCCTGGTCCTCGGAGAGGTAGAGCAGCGGCGTGTAGTCGTTGCCCGTCTCCCGGTCGATGAGGACCGCGTGACGCTGGCCGAAGGTGCCGCGACGGGAGTCCTGGCCGGCGAGCCGGACCGGGGTGCCCTCCATCAGCAGCGAACCGATGGCCAGGGTCTCGCCCATGCCCCAGTCGATCGTGCCGTCCTCGACCATGGCCGCGCGGCGCTGCAGCTGGGGCAGCAGACGCGGGTGGACGGTGACCCGGTCGGGGATGTTGACCTGGGACTCGGCGATCCGCTTCACGACCTCCTGGGAGACCGCGGTGTCCACGTGGACCGGGAACTCGGCCTGCGGCTGCGGCACCTCGGGGGCGGCCGGGGTCGTGGTGGCCTCGCGGACCTCCGTGAAGACCTTCTCCAGCTGGCCCTGGAAGTCCTGCAGCGCCTGCTCGGCCTCTTCCAGCGTGATGTCGCCACGACCGATGAGGGACTCGGTGTAGAGCTTGCGCACCGAGCGCTTCTTGTCGATCAGGTCGTACATCAGCGGCTGGGTGAAGGCCGGGTTGTCCGACTCGTTGTGGCCGCGGCGGCGGTAGCAGATCAGGTCGATGACGACGTCCTTGTTGAACGCCTGGCGGAACTCGAAGGCGAGCCGCGCGACGCGCACCACGGCCTCCGGGTCGTCACCGTTCACGTGGAAGATCGGCGCCTCGATCATGCGGGCCACGTCGGTGGCGTACATGGAGGAGCGGGCCGACTCCGGCGCGGCGGTGAAGCCGACCTGGTTGTTGATGACGATGTGCACCGTGCCGCCGGTGCGGTAGCCCCGCAGCTGCGACATGTTCAGCGTCTCGGCGACCACGCCCTGGCCGGCGAACGCGGCGTCACCGTGCAGCTGGACGGGGAGGACGGTGAAGTCCGTGCCGCCCTTGCCGATGATGTCCTGCTTCGCGCGGGCGATGCCCTCGACGATCGGGTCGACCGCTTCGAGGTGCGAGGGGTTGGCGGCCAGCGAGACCTTGATCTGCTCGCCGTCCAGGCCGGTGAAGGTGCCCTCGGCGCCCAGGTGGTACTTCACGTCGCCGGAGCCGTGCATCGACTTCGGGTCGAGGTTGCCCTCGAACTCGCGGAAGATCTGCGCGTAGGACTTGCCGACGATGTTGGCGAGGACGTTCAGGCGGCCGCGGTGGGCCATGCCGATGACGACCTCGTCCAGCCGCGACTCGGCCGCGGAGTCGATGACCGCGTCCAGCATCGGGATGACGGACTCGCCGCCCTCCAACGAGAAGCGCTTCTGGCCGACGTACTTCGTCTGCAGGAAGGTCTCGAAGGCCTCGGCGGAGTTCAGGCGGCGCAGGATGCGCAGCTGCTCGTCGCGCTCCGGCGGGGTGTGCGGGCGCTCCAGGCGGTCCTGCAGCCACTTGCGCTGCTTGGGGTCCTGGATGTGCATGTACTCGATACCGGTGGTGCGGCAGTACGAGTCGCGCAGCACGCCGAGGATGTCGCGGAGCTTCATCATCGACTTGCCGGAGAAGCCGCCGACCGCGAACTCGCGCTCCAGGTCCCACAGGGTGAGGCCGTGCTCGGTGATGTCCAGGTCGGCGTGCTTGCGCTGCTTGTACTCCAGCGGGTCCGTGTCGGCCATGACGTGGCCGCGCACCCGGTAGGCGTGGATCAGGTCGAAGACCCGGGCCGCCTTGGAGACGTCGTCGTCGTGGCTGACGTCGATGTCCTTCAGCCACCGGACCGGCTCGTACGGGATCCGCAGCGACTTGAAGATGTCGTCGAAGAAGTCGTTCTCGCCGAGCAGCAGCTGGCTCATGATCCGCAGGAACTCGCCGGAGGCGGCGCCCTGGATCACGCGGTGGTCATAGGTGCTGGTCAGCGTCATGACCTTGGAGATGCCCAGCTTGTTCAGGGTGTCCTGCGAGGTGCCCTGGAACTCGGCGGGGTAGTCCATCGCGCCGACGCCGACGATGAGGCCCTGGCCGGGCATCAGGCGCGGCACGGAGTGCACGGTGCCGATGCCGCCGGGGTTGGTCAGCGACGCGGTGACGCCGGTGAAGTCCTCCATCGTCAGCTTGCCGACCCGGGCGCGGCGGACGATGTCCTCGTACGCCTGCCAGAACTCGAAGAAGCTGAGCGTCTCGGCCTTCTTGATGGCGGCGACGACGAGCTGGCGGTCGCCGTTCGGCTTCACCAGGTCGATGGCCAGACCGAGGTTCACGTGGTCCGGCTTGACCAGGGTGGGCTTGCCGTCCTTCTCGGCGAACGAGTAGTTCATCGAGGGCATCGCCTTGAGCGCCTGCACCATGGCGTACCCGATGAGGTGGGTGAAGGAGACCTTCCCACCGCGGGCGCGCTTGAGGTGGTTGTTCATGACGATGCGGTTGTCGAACAGCAGCTTCACGGGGACGGCGCGCACGGACGTGGCCGTGGGCAGCTCCAGCGAGGCGTTCATGTTCTTCGCCACGGCGGCGGAGGGACCGCGCAGCGTGACGAGCTCGGGGCCCTCGGGCGCCTCGGCGGCCGGCTTGGCCGCGGGCTTGGCGGCCGGAGCAGCCTTGGCCGGGGCCGGGGCGGCCTTCGCCGGCGCGGGCTGCGCGGGCGCGGGCTGCGCGGCGGCAGGCTTGGCCTCGGCCTTGGCCGGGGCGGCAGCCGCCGGCTTGGCGGCCGGCTGGGCCGGCGGGGTCGCCTGCGCGGCAGGCTTGGCCTCGTCAGCTGGGGTGCCCGACGTCACCGGGGCGCCCGGCTTGTAGTCGGCGAAGAAGTCCCACCAGGCTCGGTCTACCGAGTTCGGGTCCTGGAGGTACTGCTGGTAGATCTCGTCGACGAGCCACTCGTTCGCACCGAATCCGGCTGCAGGGTTCTTACCCTGCCCGTCTTGGTCGGTCGAGGCACTCGAAGTGTTGGGGGACTGTGGCGACACGGCGGCAACCGCCCTCTTCCGCTTCCTAAAGGTGGTGGACAGCGGGAATAAAGGCTACGCCTCTGTCGACCGATGCTGCAGTCCGGGAGGGGTACTCGTCGCGCACGTCACATTTGGCGGCGGGTTTCGGGGAACGACTTGGCGGGAAACATGCGTGGTTCGCTCGCGCCTGGGTAGGGGGTATCGCCATCGCACCCCCGGTGGGGACACGGGGAACACCCCGAATGAGTGGTTCCGCCACCGACCCTACGTCACCGAGCGTCAAGGACGGGGCTGACCGGTCCCCGGAAGGGTGACGCGGATCCGGCAGCCACGCGGGGATTCGGCCACTCCGATGCGCCCGCCGTGCAGATCCACCGCCCAGCGTGCGATCGCCAGTCCGAGACCCGTACCGCCGTCGGTGCCCGGACCGGACGGGGCGGGCCCGCCGCGGTTGAACCGCTCGAACACCCGGTGCCGCTCGGACTCGGGGATGCCAGGGCCCTCGTCCTGCACCTCCAGGACCAGGCTGCCGGCGCCCTCGCCGCGGCGCGCCCGTACGGTCACCCGGCCGTGCGGCGGGCTGTGCTTGATGCCGTTGTCGATCAGGTTGGCGACGACCTGGTGCAGCCGCTCGGCGTCCGCGTGCGCGGTCAGCTCCGGCGGCGAGACGTCCAGGTGCAGGTGGACGTCCGTACGGCTGTGGTGGCTGGAGCCGACGGCGAGGGTGGAGGCGCTGCGGCTCATGTTGGCCTCCTTCAGCACACCGGAGAGGTACGGCCAGACCTCGAAGCGGCGGGCGTGCAGCGGGATGACCCCGTTGTCCAGCCGGGAGAGGTCCAGCAGGTGCTCGACCAGCCGGCCCAGCCGCTCGGTCTGGCTCAGCGCGGTGCGCATCGTCTCCGGGTCGGCCTCGGAGACCCCGTCGACGACGTTCTCCAGCACGGCGCGGAGCGCGGCGATCGGGGTGCGCAGCTCGTGCGAGACGTTGGCGACCAGCTCTTTGCGATGGGTGTCCACCGCTTCCAGATCCGCGGCCATCCGGTTGAACGCGTCCGCCAGCTCGCCGAACTCGTCCCGCCGGCTGCCCTGCACCCGCCGGGTGTAGTCCCCGCCGGCCATGGCCCGGGTCACGTCCGTCATCTCGTCCAGCGGGGCGGTGAGGCCCTGCGCGACGAACTGGGTGATCAGCAGCGAGGCGATGATCGAGAAGACGGTGATGACCCGCAGCTCCGTCGCCGAGTGGAACGCGACGAGGACCAGCAGCGTCGTGATGATCACCGAAACGGTGACCAGCGCGCCGAGTGCCGCCTTGACCGACCGGTAGGGGTCGAGCGGGCGCATCGCCTCCCAGGCCCGCTGCCAGAGCTCGCGCGCCAGAGGCCGGGGCGACCTCATGCCGGCGGGGTCTCCAGCGCGTAACCGACGCCGTGCACCGTGCGGATCCGCTCGGCGCCGATCTTCCGGCGCAGCGCCTTGATGTGGCTGTCGACCGTACGGGTGCCGGAGGCGTCCGCCCAGTCCCAGACCTCGGCCAGCAGCTGCTCTCGGGAGAGGACGGCGCGCGGGGTGTTGGCCAGGCACACCAGCAGGTCGAACTCGGTCGGGGTGAGGTGCACGTCGGCGCCGCGGACCCGGACCCGCCGCTGGGCGTGGTCGATCTCCAGCTCGCCCAGGCGCAGGATGCCGCTGCGCGGGGTGTGCGCGGCCAGCGCGGCCCGCTCGACGCGGCGCAGCAGGACGTGCACGCGGGCGGCCAGCTCCCGCATGGAGAACGGTTTTGTCATGTAGTCGTCGGCGCCGACGCCGAGGCCGACGAGCATGTCCGTCTCGTCGTCCCGCGCGGTGAGCATCATCACCGGGACCGGCCGCTGGGCCTGCACCCGGCGGCACACCTCCAGGCCGTCGAAGCCCGGCAGCATGATGTCGAGGACGAGCAGGTCGGGCTGCCAGGCCTCGGCGGTGTCGACGGCGGAGGGGCCGTCGACGGCGGTCTGCACCTGGAAGCCCTCGGCGCGCAGCCGGGCCGCGATGGCGTCCACGATCGTCGGGTCGTCCTCGACGACGAGCACTCGCCGCTGTGCGCCGGGCGTGGCCGCCGCCGCGGCGGCGCCGTGGGTGGTCTGAGTCTGGTCCATCGCCCGCCCCTGAATTTCCCCGTGCGTGGTCGCGTTACTGACTGGTTGTGCCGACCTGCTGACCCGGTGTACCGGCTGGTCGCACACTGCTGGCAGCAGCGTAAAGGCACGATGAGACCCGCGGCTACGCGCGTTTCCTCGCGAGGTGGACCACGTCGGGGACGCCTCGGACAACGGGGATCTCTTCGGTGCGAACCTCGCTGAACCCCACATTCCGGAGAGCGGACTCGAAGGAGGCGGAGGGCTGCGCGGACCATACGGCGAGCACTCCGCCGGGCGTCAGCCGGTCCCGGCAGGCCGCGAGGCCGGCCGGGGAGTAGAGGCTGTCGTTGTCCTCGGTGACGGTCCAGTCCGGCCCGTTGTCGATGTCCAGACAGAGCGCGTCGAAGGTCTCGGCGCCGGCTCCGTCGCGTACGTACGCGACCAGGTCGGCCGGGACGATCTCGATGCGCGGATCGGCCAGGGCCGGGCCCGACACCGCGTCCAACGGGCCCGAGCGGTGCCAGTCGACCACCGCCGCCTCGCGCTCGACGACCGCGATCCGGCCCCAGCGCGGCTCCGCCGCCGCGCGGGCCAGGGAGAACCCGACGCCGAGCCCGCCGATCAGTACGGACGGCAGCGCGCGGCCGTCGGGCAGCGCGGCGAGCGCGGCATCGACGAGCAGCCGTTCCGACCGCCCGTCCGAGGTGTCCATCAGGAAGCACCCGTTGGCGATGATCTCGAAGTGCGCGCCCCGCCGCCGCAGCACCACCTCGCCGAACGGTCCGTCCCGGCGCTCCAGCGTGACGGGCGCCTCGTCGGTCTCGAAGGGGGCTGACATGGGTGCGGGGCCTCCGGGGTCGTGGGTGCCGGGCGCCCCCACTCTACGAGTCCGCGACTGATCGCTCACAGCGAACACGGCAGGGGAACATCCATCGGCTCATGAGCATTGAGTGAGTACAGCTCAACTTGCCTGCCGAAGGGGAGATCATGGCTTCGACGTCCACACCGCTCACCCTGCCCGTGCTGCCCCTCGACGACGAGGTCGTCCTGCCGGGCATGGTGGTGCCGCTGGACCTTTCCGATCCGGACGTACGCGCCGCGGTGGAGGCCGCGCAGGCCGCCGCCTCACCCGGTAACAAGCCACGGGTGCTGCTCGTTCCACGGATCGACGGCACGTACGCCGGCATCGGCACGCTCGGCAAGGTCGAGCAGGTCGGCCGGCTGTCCGACGGCGACCCCGGCGCGCTCATCCGCGGCCTGGGCCGCGTGAAGATCGGCTCCGGGACGACCGGGCCCGGCGCCGCCCTCTGGGTGGAGGGCACCACGGTCGACGAGACCGTCCCGGACCCCCTGCCCGGTGCCGTCACCGAGCTCGTCAAGGAGTACAAGGCGCTGGCCACCAGCTGGCTGCGCAAGCGCGGCGCCTGGCAGGTCGTGGACCGCGTCCAGCAGATCGAGGACGTCGGCCAGCTCGCCGACAACTCCGGGTACTCGCCCTTCCTGACCACCGAGCAGAAGGTGCGCCTCCTGGAGACCACCGACCCGGTGGCCCGCCTGAAGGACGCCACCGAGGCGCTCCGTGAGCACCTCGCCGAGCAGGACGTCGCCGAGTCCATCGCCAAGGACGTCCAGGAGGGCGTCGACAAGCAACAGCGCGAGTTCCTGCTCCGCCGCCAGCTGGAGGCGGTCCGCAAGGAGCTGTCCGAGCTGAACGGCGACCCGGACGACGAGAGCGACGACTACCGCGCCCGCGTCGAGGCCGCCGACCTGCCCGAGGACGTCCGCAAGGCCGCCCTCAAGGAGGTCGACAAGCTGGAGCGGTCCAGCGACCAGAGCCCCGAGGGCTCCTGGATCCGCACCTGGCTGGACACCGTCCTGGAGCTGCCGTGGAACGAGCGCACCGAGGACGCGTACGACATCAAGGGCGCCCGCGCCGTCCTGGACGCGGACCACGCGGGCCTGGACGACGTGAAGGAGCGGATCACCGAGTACCTGGCCGTCCGCAAGCGCCGCGCGGACCGCGGCCTCGGCCTGGTCGGCGGCCCGTCAGAAGGGGTATCGCGCAGCGATTCCGGCAAGGGCGGTGGTGGGCGACGGGCGGGCGGCGCCGTCCTGGCCCTGACCGGGCCGCCCGGCGTCGGCAAGACGAGCCTCGGCGAGTCCGTCGCCCGCGCCATGGGCCGCAAGTTCGTCCGCGTCGCGCTCGGCGGCGTCCGGGACGAGGCGGAGATCCGCGGCCACCGCCGTACGTACGTGGGCGCGCTGCCCGGCCGCATCGTCCGCGCCATCAAGGAAGCCGGTTCCATGAACCCGGTCGTCCTCCTCGACGAGATCGACAAGGTCGGCTCCGACTTCCGCGGCGACCCGGCCGCCGCCCTGCTCGAAGTCCTCGACCCGGCGCAGAACCACACCTTCCGCGACCACTACCTGGAGGTCGAGCTCGACCTCTCCGACGTGGTCTTCCTCGCCACGGCCAACGTCCTCGAAGCGATCCCGGAGCCGCTCCTGGACCGCATGGACCTGGTCCGGCTGGACGGCTACACGGAGGACGAGAAGGTCACCATCGCCCGCGACCACCTGCTCCCGCGCCAGCTGGAGAAGGCGGGCCTGGAGACCGGCGAGGTCGTGATGGAGGACGCCGCGCTGCGCAAGCTCGCCGGCGAGTACACCCGAGAGGCGGGCGTACGAAACCTGGAGCGCGCCATCGCGCGCCTGCTCCGCAAGGTCGCGGCCAAGCACGAACTGGGCGAACAGGACCTCCCCTTCACCGTCGGCACGGACGAGCTGCGCCCGCTCATCGGGCGGCCGCACCACGTCCCCGAGTCCGCGCAGGACCCGGAGGAGCGGCGTACGGCGGTGCCCGGCGTGGTCACCGGCCTCGCCGTGACCGGCGCGGGCGGCGACGTCCTCTACGTCGAGGCCTCGCTCGCCGACGCCGAGACCGGCGGTGCCGGCCTCCAGCTCACCGGACAGCTCGGCGACGTGATGAAGGAATCGGCGCACATCGCCCTCTCCTTCCTCCGCTCGCACGGCGCGGAACTGGAGCTGCCCGTCGCCGATCTGAAGGAGCGCGGCGTGCACCTGCACGTCCCCGCGGGCGCCGTCCCCAAGGACGGTCCGAGCGCCGGCATCACCATGACGACGGCGCTGGCCTCGCTGCTCTCCGGCCGCCAGGTCCGCCCCGACGTGGCGATGACCGGCGAGGTCTCCCTCACCGGCCGCGTGCTGCCCATCGGCGGCGTCAAGCAGAAGCTCCTCGCGGCACACCGCGCGGGCATCACCACGGTGATCATCCCCAAGCGGAACGAGGCGGACCTCGACGACGTCCCCGCCGAGATCCTGGAAAAGCTCGACGTCCACCCGGTCTCCGACGTCCGCCAGGTCCTCGACCTGGCCCTGACCCCGGCCGCCACCCCGGCCGCACCGGAGGTCCCGGTGGCGGCGTGACCCCACCATCCACGAGGCCCGGCCCCCACCCAGGGGGCCGGGCCTCGCCCGTGCGGATGCTCAGCCCGTGGCCAGTTTGCGGAGTTGGGCCGTGGAGCCGTTGAAGACGTTCTGGTCGCCGGGGAAGCGGCCGCTGTCGTCGTGCTGCCAGATGGTGTGTGCTGCCCAGCCGGCCGGGAGGGGGCCGGGTGAGGAGGAGTAGCGGGCGATCCACAGCGGGTGGTTCATGCCGAAGGACGCGTTGTCGCCGACGCACTGCTTCCACCAGTTGGTGGAGGTGTAGATCATCGGGTGGCGGCCGGTACGGGCGTGCACCGTCTTGCTGAAGTCGCTGATCCAGGCCGCCATGGCCGCCCGGCTCAGGCCGTAGCAGATGCTGCCGTACGGGTTGTACTCGATGTCCAGCGCGGGCGGCAGGGTGCGGCCGTCCGCCTTCCAGCCCCCGCCGTTGTTCACGAAGAAGTTGGCCTGCGCGGCGCCGGAGGAGGAGCTGGGGATCGCGAAGTGGTACGCGCCGCGGACCATGCCGACGTTGTACGAGCCGCCGTACTGCTGGCCGTACTTGGGGTTGCGGTAGCTCGTGCCCTCGGTCGCCTTGACGACGGCGAAGCGGGCGCCGGCGCGCCAGGCGGCGGCCCAGTTGACGTTGCCCTGGTGGCTGCTGACGTCCATGCCGGCCACCCCGGCGAGCGGCCGCGGTGCCGTGTCCGGCGCGGCGGCGCCCTCGTGGGAACGGATCGTGGAGCCCGCGCGGTGGTCGGTTCCGGAGGCGCGGGAGCCGTCGGTCGGGGTGGTCGTGGCGGATGCGGCGGATGCGGGCACGGCCACCGTGAGGGCCGTGCCGAGTGTGCAGAGCAGCGTGATGCACCGGCGTATGCGCATAGGGGGGAGCCTCTTTCGAAGACGCGCAAGGGGAGGGGAGGACAGGGCGCCGTGCGGCGCGGACCCGCGGGATGAGCCCGGCGCGGGTCCGCGCGGCACGGTGGGGGAGCCCTGTCCGCCTCTTACCCGTTCGCGAGCGCCTGGAGACGGTCGTACGCCCCGTTGAAGAGGTTGTGGTCACCGACGGTGGGCCCGGTGGACGTGTACTGCCAGATGGTGTGGAAGCCCCAGCCGGCCGGCAGCTCCCCGACGGAGGAGCCGTACCGCGGGATCCACAGCGGGTTGGTGTTCCCGAAGCCCGCATAGTTGCCGGTGCACTGCTTCCACCAGCTGGTGGAGGTGTAGATCACCGCGTCCCGTCCGGTCCGCCCCTTGTACGTCGCGAACCAGTCCTTCATCCAGTTGACCAGCGCCGTTGCGCTCATGCCGTAGCAGACCTGGCCGTACGGGTTGTACTCCATGTCCAGCGCCCCGGGCAGGGTCTTGCCGTCCTTGGACCAGCCGCCTCCGTGGTCCACGAAGTAATTGGCCTGGGCCGCGCCGCTGGAGGTGTTGGGCGTCGCGAAGTGGTAGGCCCCGCGAATCATCCCGGAGTTGTAGGAGCCGTTGTACTGCTGAGCGAAATAGGGGTTGATGTAGCTGGTCGATTCGGTCGCCTTGACGTAGGCGAACTTCACCCCGCTGTTCCACAGCGTCGACCAGGTGACGTTGCCCTGATGGCCGCTGACGTCCACTCCTTCGACGGACGCCTGGAGTGACGGCGCGGCCGGCAGGCCGGTGCCGCCCTCGTGCTCGGCGATCTGCGAGCCGGCCCAGTCCTGACCGGGGTGGGTGGGTTCGGGTGCGTCCTTCGCGGGGGTGCCGGCGGGCTGCGTGGCGGCGGCGGTGCCGAAGGTGCCGCCGAGCAGCGCGAGCAGGGTGAGGAGGATCCCGGCCACCCTGGCGGCGGAGCGCCGAGGGTGGCGGGCCGGGCCGGATCTGTGCACGTGCATACGTGACTCCGAAGATCTCGGTGGGATCTGAGGGGGAGGCCGACCGTGGATCATGACTTGGTGTGGTCATGCCATAAATGACGGTACGCGCGTAGACCTGGAGCGGAAAGGGGGTCGGATGATTCCGTTGGTCTAATCCTGCGAAATACTGTCCCAGCTGCGGAATCGGCCGCCGCTGAAAAATTCTTCCATCGTCCGGAAAACGGGAAAG
This sequence comes from Streptomyces sp. NPDC047117, assembly GCF_040643545.1. NCBI lineage: Bacteria > Bacillati > Actinomycetota > Actinomycetes > Kitasatosporales > Streptomycetaceae > Streptomyces > Streptomyces sp. NPDC047117. The sequence continues at coordinate 39,528 of NZ_JBEYUN010000004.1, forward strand.
GGCGCTGACGTGCACAACACCGGAACCGACGGGGCGACGGCGCGACGGCCCGACGGTATGGACGACCTGTTCCTTTCGCTGGAACGCGAGTTGGCGGTATTCCTGCGCCGGGCCCGCGCCTCGTCCGGCGAGATGGCCCGCGAGGTGCACCCGGATCTGGAGCCCTCGGCGTACGGGCTGCTGGTCCGGCTCGCCGACGCGGGCGAGCAGCGGGCCACCGAACTCGCCTGCTACTTCGGCGTCGGCAAGGCGACCATCAGCCGCCAGCTGCGGGCGCTGGACGACCTCGGGCTGGTCGCCCGCGAGAAGGACCCGGCCGACGGGCGTGCCGTCCTGGTCCGGTTGACCGACGAGGGGCTGGCCCGCTTCACGCGGGTGCGCGACGCCCGGCGGGACCGCTATGCCCGCCGGCTCGCCTCCTGGGACCGCGGGGAGATCGGCGAACTGGCGCGGCTCCTCCATCGGTTGAACGATGAACAAGAGCAGGAGCGGGAGCTCCACGAGGAACGCGAACCGGGCGCCGGGCCCGGCCGGGAGGCGGCGGAGGAGTGACGGCGGGGGCGCCGCCGGCGACCGCCGCGCCCACGCCGCCCGTGGAGCGCCCGTTGCCCACGCCGCCCGCCGCCCGCCGCCCGACGCCCGCGCCCGTCGCCCGCGCCCGCCCCGCGCTCACAGCTCCGCGTACACCACCGCGGCGTCGTCGTGCAGCTTCCCCCGCGGGAAGGACAGTCCGTCGGCGTCCGCGTTCTCCATGGCCCGCACCCGCTCGATGAGCGCCCGCGGCCCCTCCTTCCGCACCACGCCGAGGCAGTCGGCCCAGGTCCCCTCCCGGAACACCTCCACCCAGCGCCCGGCCCCGTCGCTCAGCGCGGTCAGCGAACGGACCCGGTCGCGCGGCACGCTGCCGGTGACCGCCCGCTCCGCGACGGACGGATCGGCGGCCGCCGTCCAGAAGCCGCCCTCGGCGTTGCGCAGCGCCTCGACCGCGGCGACGTACTCGCGGGCCGCGGCCGCTCGTTCGGCGGACCCCTCCGGCAGGGCCCGTACGGCGGCCCGCCGCTCGCCCACCGAGGCCGGCAGCTGCGCGAGGCGCTCGTCCAGCACCGCCTCGACCGTCCCGTCCGGCGCCTCGACGAGCAGCGCGGAGTCCGACAGCACCAGGTACTCCACGGCGTACCGGGACCAGCGCGCGGCGATGGCCGTTGCCTGCGGAGTCCTGCTGTGAGAAAGGTCACAGGTGTCGCGGTGGGCCGCGGCGGTGCGCCCGATGGCTTCGGCGAGCGCCTCAGTGAGCGTCATGTCGCGGAGCGAACCGGACAGTTCGAGCATCGCGCCCCCGAGGCGCGCGGTGAACCACGGCACGTCGTGGCGGCACCCGAAGTCCTCCGCCGGCGGCGTCACCCCGTCGAGCAGGACGAGTACGCCGCCCTCGCCGGACGCGGGCAGCGCTACTGATGCGTAGTCCTCGTTGGGGCGTTGGGGGTCGCCGGGCTCCGTGGCGAGTTCGATGCGCATGGCAGCCAGGATGCCGGAACGGCCGGAAGAGGCCGTCCGGAATGCGCGGTTCGCGTGGCGCGGAGCGGGAGAGGCGCCCGTTCCGGCCCTCCGGGCCGCGGAAAAGCCGCTCCGGAAAATGCGGGCGGGCATCCTGCCAGGACGGCGACGGTTCTCCAAACCCGCCTGCCGATGGCCTACTGTTGCGCCTCACAGCGGAAGTTGATGGTCAACTTCCGATTGATGTTCACTCATTCAGGTGGCCGGGCAAGTGTTGCCGGGCCGCCGCGCGGCGCCGGTGAAATGGTCGTATTCCGGATCATGGGGTGGGGTCATTCGCTCACCGGGACGCGCACAGCCGGACTGTTACCCCGGTGGGGGCGTGAGGTGCCGCGGACGCGTCGCAGGTCCGCCCTCCGGGGGAGAACGGCCGGGTCCGCAAGGCCACACGGCGTGGGCAGGCGAGACAGGATTGCGAGCAGCGGTGCGGAAAAAGCGGCTTCGGGGTGACGTGGTGGAGCCGGGAACACCGGCCGGCCCGGCCAGGTCCGGTACGGACGGTGACCGCGCGGGCGGACGTCCCGCGCGCGTGCGCAACAGGCTCGTGGGGGCCGTGGCGGTGGTCGCCGTCGCTGTCCTCGCGGTCGGCACGCCGGTCATCGCCTCGGCGACACAGGACGTGGACGGCTCCCAGGAGCTGGTCGACCTCGGCGAGCTGAACGCCCGCGCGGTGACCCTGTCCCACTCCCTCGCCGACGAGCGCGACGCCATGACGACGTACGTCGCGACCGGCCGCACCACGCAGAACGGCGGCGGCGTGTCGGAGGCCCAGCGGGCCCGCGTGGACCGGCAGATCAAGGACCTGCGCGCCGAGGCGGGGGAGACCTCCGCCGAGACCGCGGCGTTCGCCGACGCCGGCAAGCTGCTCAAGACGCTGCCCAAGGTCCGGCAGGAGGGACTGACGGGCCGGGGCACCGCCCTGGACACCTTCAAGTCCTACAGTGCCACCATCCAGGCGCTGGACGCCATTTCGGCCGACATCGCCCGCAAGGTGCCGCCCCGCGCGCTCGCCGCCGGCTCCCACGCCCAGGCCCTGCCGCTCCTCGCCCGCGCCACCGAACAGGCCTCCGCCACCCGCGGACTGCTGCTCGCCGCGCTGGCGAGCGGTGGCCGGCAGCCGGACCTGTCGGCCGCCGCGCAGCAGTCGCACGTCCGCACGCAGGCCGCGGTCGCCGACTTCCGGCAGAGCGCGGACGCGCACTCCCGCGACAGCTACGACCGGACCGTCAACGGCACCGACGTCGACACCGCCGAGCGCTACCTCACCCGGCTCACCGACCAGTCCCGGCTGACCCCCCTCGACCTCCAGCTGAACCGCGAGCGCATCGGGTCCACGCTCACCACCCGCATCGGCCTGATGCGCAGCGTGGAGTCCTCGCTGACCACCGCCGACGTGAAGTCCATGGGCACGCTCCGGGACGACGACGTCACCACGCTGGAGATCCGCATCGGCCTGGTCGGCCTCTGCCTGCTGCTCGCCGTCGGCATCAGTATCTGGTCCGCGCGCACGATGACCCAGCCGCTGTCCGCGCTGCGCCGCGGGGCCGCGCGGGTCGCCGAGGACCCCGCCGACGAGAAGCCCGTCGAGTACAAGGGCCGCAACGACGAGTACGCGCAGACCGTCCGCTCGGTGAACACACTGCACGCGCAGGTCGCCGAGCTGGCGAAGAAGGCCGCCGAGGCCGAGGGCGAGCGCGCCCGGATGGCGAGCGGCCGCAAGCGGCTGGCCGCCGAGCGCGACGTGCTGCTGGAGGAGCGGGACGACCTCACCGAACGGCTGGCCGCCCTGCGCTCGGGCGTCAACAACCGTTTCGTCAGCCTGGCGATGCGTACGGTCGGCCTCGTCGAGCGGCAGCTCGGCGTCATCGAGAGCCTGGAGGAGAAGGAACAGGACCCCGAGCGCCTGGAAACCCTCTACAAGCTCGACCACTTCGCCGCCCGGGTCCGCCGCAACAGCGAGAACCTCCTCGTCCTGTCCGGCTCCGAGCACAGCAACCACAACGCCGTGCCGGTGCCGCTGCTGGACGTGCTGCGCGCCTCGATCAGCGAGATCGAGCGGTACGAGCGGGTGCGCATCCAGTCGCTGCCGCCGCACTCCCAGGTCGCCGGCTTCGTCGCCGACGACGTCAGCCACCTGGTCTCCGAGCTGCTGGACAACGCCACGGCGTTCTCCCCGCCGGACGCGCACGTCGAGCTGTCCGGCTGGCTGCTGGAGAGCGGCGAGCTGATGCTCTCCGTCCAGGACCAGGGCATAGGGATGACCGCCGAGCGGATGGCGGAGCTGAACCAGCGGCTGGCGGACCCGGCGACCGCGACCTCCTCGGAGACCGTCGACGAGGCGCTCGGCCTCGGCCTGTACGTCGTCGTACGGCTCGCCGCGCGGCACGGCGTCCGCGTCCAGCTGCGCGACCAGCAGCAGGGCGGGGTCACCGCCGTCGTGGTGCTGCCGAAGTCCATCCTGCCGACCCGCCCGACGCCGGCCGCCGCCGCGCAGCCCGGCACGGTGCAGGCCGGACCGACCCTCCCGGGCTCGGTCGCCGAGGCCAACTCCAACGCGCTGCCCGCCCGCGGCCAGCGCCCCCTGACGCCGCAGCAGGACCGGCACCAGGTGGAGCAGGCGCCGCAGGCGCAGCAGGTACAGCCGCCGCGGCACGCGCAGCCGGCTCCGGCGCCCGTGGGCGACCCCCTGACAGATCCTCTGCCGGACCCGCTGACGGATCCCCTCACCGACCCCCTCCCCGGGCAGCACAGCGACCCGCTGATCGAGGCCGCCGAGCGGTCCATCGACGCGGCGGGTCTGGGCCCGGACAGGGCCGCGCCGGGTGCGGGTGCTCCCGACGCGGGGACGCCGGGCGGGTACCCGCAGGCCGGCCCCGCGGCACCGGCGCCGCAGGCACCGTACGGCCGGCACGACCCGGCGGCGCAGGCCCCGCAAACCCAGGCTCCGGCCGCTCCCCAGACGCCGGCCCCGGCCGGTCCCGAGGGGTACGCGCCGACGGCCGGTGCCGGACGTCCGGGCGTACCGGACTTCTCCGGTGACCCCGACGGCGAGCCGGACACCGGCGGTGCGCCGGCCGGCCGGTCGCCGTACGTCGCCGACGAGGACCGGGCGGCCGCCGCGCCGTCCCCGTACGACGGCGGCGCCGAGCACAGCCGGGCCGGGACCGAGGAGGAGCCGCCCGCGCGGCGGCTCACCGACATGGGGCTGCCCAAGCGCACGCCCCGCGTCGTGGCACAGCGGCCGCCGAGTGCCCCGCGCCAGAGCGGCGGGGTGAACGCCGAAGCGCTGCGGCGCCGGCTGGGCGGTTTCCAGCAGGGGGCGCGCGAGGGCCGCCGGGACGTGGCTGCCGAGATCGCGGAGCACACGGCGGACCCGACCATCCCACAAACGGACACCGACGGAGCGGGGGCCCCGGGAGAGAGTCACGTTGTCGAGGAGGCACGCGATTGATGGCGCAAGCGCCCACTGCTTACGGACTGAGCAGCCAGGCACGGAATCTGCAGTGGCTGTTGTCCAATCTGGTCGACGAGGTGCCGGGCATCCGTTCGGTGGCGGTGGTGTCGTCGGACGGACTGCTGCTGCTGGCCTCCGACCCGGAGCTGGCCGAGGGGGCCGCTGACACCGGGGTCCCGCGCGGCCCGCGGGGTTCCAGCGCGGACCTGGCGACCATCGTCTCCGGCGTCGGCAGCCTCACCAACGGTGCGGCGAAGCTGATGGACGGCGGAACGGTCAAGCAGACGATGATCGCCATGGACGAGGGCAGCCTGTTCGTCAGCTACATCAGCGACGGTTCGCTGCTCGGCGTGCACGCGACCCCCGACTGCGACATGAGTGTCGTCGCGTACCACATGGCGCTCTTCGTCGGCCGGGCCGGCCATGTCCTCACCCCCGAACTCCGCAGCGAACTGCGCAAGTCGATGGAGAGCGTCCAGTGAGTACCGCACCCAAACTCCCCACACGAGGCGGGGACAAGAAACCCGCGCGTGTGCGGCCGTATTCGCTCACGGGCGGCCGCACCCGCTTCGGACACGTCCTGCTCGTGGAGACCTTCGTGGCCGCGCTGGACGCGCCCGAGGAGCGCCGCGAGCTGACCGCGGGTGCCTGGGCCGACCGCGTGATGCCCGAGATGCGCGCCATCGTCGAGCTGTGCCGCCGGATGCGGTCCGTCGCGGAGATCTCCGCGCTGCTCAAAATGCCGCTGGGCGTGGTCCGCGTCCTGCTCAGCGACCTCGCCGACCAGGGAAAGATCCGCGTCTACGGCTCCGGTCACGGCACCGGCCAGCCCGACCGCGCGCTGCTTGAGAGGGTGCTGAGTGGACTTCGCAGGCTCTGAGACGATGACGGCGAGCGCCGGGACGCCTGCCGCCGACGAAGGGCTGCAGAGCTGGCAGACGGACCGTACGCGGGCCCCCATCGCCACGAAGATCGTGGTGGCGGGCGGGTTCGGCGTCGGCAAGACGACCTTCGTCGGGTCGGTCTCCGAGATCACGCCGCTGCAGACCGAAGCGGTGATGACGCAGGCCAGTGAGGACACCGACGACCTGACGGCCACCCCGGAGAAGACCACGACCACGGTCGCGATGGACTTCGGCCGCATCACGCTCGACCAGGACCTGGTCCTGTACCTCTTCGGTACGCCGGGTCAGCAGCGGTTCTGGTTCATGTGGGACGACCTGGTCCGGGGTGCCATCGGCGCGATAGTGATGGCGGACACCCGGCGGCTGGAGGACTGCTTCCCCGCTCTCGACTACTTCGAGAGCTGCGGTCTTCCGTACGTCGTCGCCGTCAACCACTTCGAGGGGACCGCCGAATACGCGGCCGATGACGTGCGCGAGGCCCTTTCCGTACCGCTCGACGTGCCCGTGGTGATCATGGATGCACGGAATCGGATCACGGTGGTGGAGTCCTTGCTCACTCTCGTCGCGCATGCCCTGGAGTTGACCCCCGAATAGGTTCGCACCGCTCGCGAGCCCCAGCAGAGAAGAGCACCACCATGCGGAAGATACTCATCATCGGAGCCGGCCAGTCCGGTCTCCAGCTGGCCCTCGGACTGCAGTCCCAGGGCTATGAGGTCACCCTCATGTCCAATCGCACGGCCGACGAGATCCGTTCAGGGCGGGTCATGTCGACGCAGTGCATGTTCCACACCGCCCTCCAGTACGAGCGCGACCTTCAGATCAACTTCTGGGAGAGCCAGGCCCCGCGCATCGAGGGCCTGGGGGTCTCCGTCGCCGCACCGGGCAGCCACGAGTCCCCCGAGGGCACGCAGCGCGCCATCGACTGGGTCGGCAAGCTCGACGGGTACGCGCAGTCCGTCGACCAGCGCGTGAAGATGGCCGGCTGGATGGAGACCTTCGCGCAGCGCGGCGGCCAGCTCGTCATCCACGGTGCCGCCGTCTCCGACCTCGACTTCTTCGCCTCCCGCTACGACCTGACGCTGGTCTCGGCGGGCAAGGGCGAGCTGGTGTCCATGTTCGGCCGGGACGCCACGCGTTCCCCGTACGACACCCCGCAGCGCGCGCTGGCCGTCGCGTACGTGCACGGCATGGGCCCCCGCCCGGAGCACCCCGAGTTCGACGCGGTGCGCTGCAACCTGGTGCCCGGCGTCGGCGAGCTCTTCGTCATGCCGACCTACACGACGTCCGGCCGCGCCGACATCCTCTTCTGGGAGGGCATCCCCGGTGGCCCGCTGGACGCCTTCCAGGGCGTGAAGGACCCCAACGAGCACCTGGCGCTCACGCTGGAGCTGCTGGAAAAGTTCGTGCCGTGGGAGTACGCGCGCTCCACGAAGGTCGAGCTGACCGACGCGAACGGCACGCTGGCCGGCCGGTACGCGCCGACCGTCCGCAACCCCATCGGCAAGCTGCCCTCGGGCGGCCTGGTGCTCGGCGTGGCCGACGTGGTCGTGGCCAACGACCCGATCACGGGCCAGGGCTCGAACTCCGCGTCCAAGTGCGCCAAGGCGTACCTCGACTCGATCATCGAGCACGGTGACAAGCCGTTCGACGCGGACTTCATGCAGGCCACCTTCGACCGGTACTGGAACACCGCCCAGCACGTCACCAAGTGGACCAACGCGATGCTGGCCCCGCCGCCGGAGCACGTCCTGAACCTCATCGGCGCGGCCGGCCAGCTCCAGCCGGCGGCCGATCGTTTCGCCAACGGCTTCAACGACCCCTCCGACTTCGAGAACTTCTTCTATGAGCCGGAGAAGACGGGCGCGTACCTGGCGTCGCTGACGTCCTGACGCAACGGTTTCGCGAGGACAGAGCGGGGCGGCTCCCTCGGGGGAGCCGCCCCGCTGTCGTGCGCGGACCGTCAGTTCCCGGGCGCGGAGGAGTCGCCGTAGCCCGTGTCGTCGCCGTCCGTGGCGCCGTCCGGGAGCTCGGGCGGGGTGTAGTCCTTCAGGCTCGGGGCCTTTTCGTCGGGGCGGACGGCGCCCAGGAGGGGGTTCGCGGCGATCGGGGAGATCTTGACCTGGGCGTTGGGGCGCGGGGCCTGGACGACCATGCCGTCGCCGATGTACATCGCCACGTGCGTCGCGCCCGGGAAGTAGATCACCAGGTCGCCGGGGCGGAGCTTGCTCAGGCTGACGTGCGGCAGCTGCTTCCACTGCTCCTGGCTCGTGCGGGGGATGGGCTGCCCGGCGTGCGCCCAGGCCTGGCTGGTCAGCCCGGAGCAGTCGAAGGAGTCCGGGCCCTCGGCACCCCACACGTACGGCTTGCCGACCTGCGTCAGGGCGTACGCCATGGCCCGCTGTCCGCCCTTCGACGGGGCCTGCGGGCCGCCGAGCTTGCCGGAGCCGAGGAACGCCCGCTGCGCGTCCTTCATGTCGGCCCGCTCCAGCCGGCTCAGCTCCGCCAGCTGCTCCGGCGAGAGGGAGGAGAGCATGGCCTCCACCTCGCGCAGCCGGCTCTCGACCTGCGCCTTCTGCTTCTTCTGCTTCTCGGCCAGGGACTTCTTCTTGTCCAGTGCCTTCTTCGCCTCGGTCGCCAGCTCGTCGGCCTTCTTGGCGCTGCCGGCGAGCCGGGTCACGGTGTCGGCCTGGTGGCCGGCCGCCTCCTTGAGCAGATGGCCGCGGTCCAGCGCCTGCTCGGGGTCCTTGGAGAGCAGGAACTGCACGTACGGGGAGAGGCCGCCGGGTCCTGCGCCGGTGTACTGCTCGCGCGCCAGCCGGCCGGCGTCCGCGCGGCCCTGTGCCAGGTCGGCGCGGGCGTCCTTCAGCCGGCCGTCCAGCTTCTTGGACCGCTTCGCCTGCGCCTTGAGGTCCTCCTCGGTGGCGTTGTACGCCTCGCTGGCCGCCTCCGTCTGCTGGTACAGCTTCTGCAGCCGGGTCAGCAGCTCGCTGACGGGGATGTCGGGCGGCGCGGCGGGCCGCGCTGCCGCGTACCCGGGAGCCGCGGGCAGTGCCGCGGCGGCAGCGCCCAGCAGAGCCACCGTCCCCACCGACCGCCGGAACCGTCCCCGCACCCTGCACCTCCGCCTCTGGACCGACCATCCGACTGGTTCGGATGGTGCCACGCGGCACACCTGCCCGCTCAGGGAGCGGGCGAACCGGGGGACGGGCGTCACCCGATCAGCCGCCGTCGTGCGAGGGAAGAACGCCCGGCGGCCGCCGGAAGTTCCGTCAATGCCTCCGCGACCACGGCCACTTGGGCCGCCCCTCGCCCGGTCGCGCATCCGCCGCGTAGGTGTACACCCAGCCGCGCGGCAGCCCCAGCCGTCCGGCGGGGCCCGGCTCGCGCCGGTAGACGTGCACCGTGTCCGGCGCGCCGTCCGTGCCCGGGACCGGGATCTCGTACCGGGCGGGCGGCCGGCCGGTCGCGCCGACCAGGACCGGCAGCACCCGGCCGTCCAGGGGGCCGCCGACGAAGGGCGTGTTCTCGCTTCTCACGCGGTCAGTGTCACATCAGGGCCGCGCCCGGTGGCCGGGCGCGGTGCTCAGAGCAGGTGGGCGGCGTCCCCGAAGGCCGGTGACAGCCGCCGCACGAGGGTGCCGACCGGGCCCTCGCGGGTCTCGGCCGCCAGCGCGACGGCCGCGATCCGTGCGGTCTCCTCGTCCGTCGCCGAGGTCACGACGATCAGCGCGACGAAGTGGTCGACCAGCCAGTCGCGCAGCTCGTCCAGCGGCGGCTGCTTCTCCTCGTCCACCCAGATCAGCGAGGCCGCCTCGACGGCGGTGAGCCACGTACGGACCATCATCCGCAGCCGCGGGCCCGGCTCGGGCGCGCCGAGGTGGTGCAGGATCTGCTCGGCGGCGGTGCGCCGCACCTCGTCGACGATGGCGTCGGTACGGGCCGTCTCCACCACGCTGCCGCCCTGGAGCAGGGCGCTGAACCCGGTGTCGTGCTGGTCGACGAAGGCGAGGTAGCGGTCCAGGGCGCGGCCCAGCCGCTGGGTCAGCGGGCCGGTCTCCGCCTCGGCGAAGCAGCCTTCGAGGTCGTCGGCCGCACTGCGCAGCGCGGCCTCGTACAACTGCTGCTTGCCGCCGGGGAAGTACCGGTAGACCAGCGGTCGGGAGACCTCGGCGGCGTTCGCCACGTCGTCCAACGACACGTCCTCCGGCGCCCGTTGGGCGAAGAGGCCGAGCGCCGCCGTCAGCAGCTGGGCACGCCGCTCCGCCACGCTCAGCCGCCGGTAGGCGGGGCGGGGGACTGCTGGGGCGGTGCCGCTGACGTTCATGAACAGCAGCGTAACCGCCCCGTTCTCGTCCGGCCGGGGGTGGTTGGCCTCCGTCGCTCCCTCAGGCCAGCAGGCCGGAGCTCTGCCAGAGCCTGCGGCCGGCACCGCGCAGGACGCCGATCTCGTCCAGGAAGTCGGTCAGCCGCTTGGCGCCGGTCTGCATGACCTCGCGCCGGTGGCCGCTGGCCTTCACCTGGGCGACGGCCTCCGCGCGGTTCAGCCCGACGTTCGTGTAGACCATCGGATTGATGAACGCCTGCGAGAAGACGCGGGCGAACTCGCCGGAGGTGAGCCGGGTGAACTCGCAGCTCCAGCGGGGCGCGGTGGTCATCTGGCGGCGCAGTTCCTCGCGGGCGTACCGGACGTGCCGCGCCTCCTCCACGACGTGGATCCGGGTCACGCCGCGGACCAGCGGCTGGATGCGCTCGTCGGGGAAGGTGAGCCGCTGCATCCAGTCCAGGATTTCCTCGCCGAGGAGGGTCGCGGTGAAGGAACCGGGCGTGGTGGAGACCGTCTTGAAGAGTCGGCCGAGGTTGTGGTGGGTCTTCGAGACGGGGTAGACGGGCGCCCCGCTGCGGCTTATCAGCCTGGCGAACATGTTGGAGTGCCGGCACTCGTCGGCTATCTCGGTGAGCGCGTAGCGGACGTGCGAGCTGGTCGGCGACTTGTCGTAGACGTGCCGGGTGAGCAGCTGCATCAGGATGATCTCGAACCAGATGCCGAGGGACGCCAGGGACGCCGCCTCGTGCTTGGAGAGTTCGATGCGCTGTTCCTCGGGCATGCGATGCCACAGCGGGGTGTCGTAGAGGGAGACCAGCTCCGGAGGCCAGAACCACTTCCCCTCCTCCATCGGCGCGTCCCAGTCCAGCTCGGTGTCCGGGTCGAACGAGTGCTTCGCGGAGGAGTCCAGGAGGCGCTCGGCGACCTGCTCGCGGTCCTTGAGCAGTCCGAGTGCGTCCCGCAGGATCCCGGTCTCCGCCGTACTGATGTCGGGAGCTGTCGGCATGGCTCTGGCTACCTCGCTCATGGGGTTACCGGCGGTCACGTCTTATGAGACTGCGCGTCAGTAAGGTCGTCAATCCCCCGCGCACGACTTATTGACCCGTCGGTAAGGTGCGTGTGAGCCTGCCAACTACCGGACGCGCCGCGGCGTTCGGACCCGAGGAGGCTCCCCATGTCCACGCATGACCTCTACGTCACCGGCCCGGGCGAGTCGCTGTGGCAGGTGCCCGCGACCGGCGCGGCCCGCTTCACCTGGGAGTACGACGACGGCCGCGACCGCCTCCTCGCCCTGTACAAGAAGGGCAAGGACAAGCAGTGGGACGCGGACCTGCGCATCGACTGGGACCTGGAGGTCGACCCGCACGACCCGCTCGGCACGCCCGACGAGTCCATGTCCCTGTACGGCACGAAGTACTGGGACCGGATGTCGCAGAAGGAGCGCGGGGAGCTGCGGCAGCACTACACCTCCTGGCAGTTCAGCCAGTTCCTCCACGGTGAGCAGGGGGCGATGGTCTGCGCGGCGCGGATCGTCGAGTCGGTGCCGGACCTGGACGCGAAGTTCTACTCGGCGACCCAGACCATGGACGAGGCGCGGCACGCCGAGATCTACAGCCGCTTCCTCCAGGAGAAGATCGGGATGCTCTACCCGATCAACGACAACCTCCGGTCGCTGCTGAACGACACCCTCGAGGACTCCCGCTGGGACATGCCCTACCTCGGCATGCAGGTCCTCATCGAAGGCCTGGCGCTGGCCGCCTTCGGCATGATCCGCGACACCACCGACAAGCCGCTCCCGAAGCAGATACTCGCCTACGTCATGCAGGACGAGGCCCGCCACGTCGCCTTCGGGCGGATGGCCCTGCGCGACTACTACAAGCAGCTCACCGAGGCCGAGCTGCGCGAGCGCGAGGACTTCGTCATCGAGGGCTGCTACCTGATGCGCGACCGGCTGCGCGGCCTCGAAGTGCTGGAGAACTGGGGCATACCCAAGGCGGAGGCCGAGGAGTTCACCGAGCAGTCCGAGTTCCTGCACCTCTTCCGGAAGCTGCTCTTCAGCCGCATCGTCCCGTGCGTGAAGGACATCGGCCTGTGGGGCAAGCGGCTCCAGCAGACCTACCTCGACATGGGCGTCTTCGACCTCGGCGACTCCAACCTGGACCTGCTGATGGCCCAGGACGAGGAGGTGGCCGAGAAGCTGGACGCGGAACGGTTCGCGGCCGAGGAGGCGGCCCGCACCGCCGAGGTGGCCGAGGCGATCAGCCGCGGCGGCGCCGCGTAGTGTCCGGAAGGCCCCGGCGGCCCGGCCTGCCGCGGTCGGCGTCCGGCTGGACGATGGCCGTCTTCGGCGCCTGCGCGCTGGTGATGGGCGCGGTCGGACTGGTCGCGCCCGGCGCGCTGCTCGCCTCGCTCGGCTTCGCCGACCCGGCCGTACGCGCCCCCGCCGACCACACCCGTGCCTTCCTCACCGCGTCCTCGATGACCTCGTTCAACATGGGCGCGTACTACCTGCTCGCCGCCGCGGCCGACTGGCGCGCCTTCTTCCGCTGGACCGTGCCCTTCCGCCTGCTGACCTGCGCCGTCTTCACGGGTGTCGTCATCGGTGGCGCGGTGCCGGCGGGCTTCCTGGGCGTGGGCCTGTGGGAGGGCGCGGGCGCGGCGGCGACCGGGTACGCGCTGTTCAGGGAGCGGCGGGCGACGTCGTAGTGCGTGCTTCCTCGGAGGCCGGAAACGTCGTACGGAGGCTGAAGGAGTGCGGGGTCGGGCCGTGTTCCCGCAGGTGCAGCAGGCGCTCCTCGGCCTCCGCGACGGTCGGCTCGTGGCCCTCCGTGACCCACCACAGCGCGGTCATCGCCTCGTCCACCTTCTCGAACCACTCCCGCCGCCGCGCCAGGAACTCCCGGTGCAGGCCGGTGTACATGAAGGCGGTGAGCGCGGGGACGTCCCGCCACACCGACATGTTCACGATCAGCCACTCGTCCCCGAAAATGCTGATGTCGGTGGCGTCCCCGCCCTCCGACTTCAGCCGCCACAGGAACCCGTCGGCGGCCTCGGCGAGCGCGTTCACCGGGTCCAGCCCGTCGACGAACGCCTTGAGTTCGGGGGAGTCCAGCGGAGCCTTGAGCCGGGCGATGTTGACCTGGGCGAGTACGGGTAAGGGCGCGGGCTGCGGCGTCGCCGCGGATGACGTGACCATGCCCGCACCCTAGCCAGGGGGTGCGGGCATGGTCAGCGGGCCGTCCGCATCGTGGTCAGCGGTGTCCCGAGCGGGCCAGCCAGCGGCCCTCGTGGCGGGTGACCTCGATCGGGCGGCCGAAGCACGCCGTCATCCCGTCCCCGGTCAGTACCTCTTCGACCGGGCCCTTCGCCTGGACGCGGCCCTCGCGGAGCAGTACCGCGTGGCTGATGGCCGGCGAGAGCTCCTCCAGGTGGTGGGTCACGGTGATCGTCGCCAGCTCCGGCCGGTTCAGGGCCAGTTGGTGCATGGTGTCGATCAGGTCCTCGCGGGACGGCAGGTCGAGCGCGTTGAACGGCTCGTCGAGCAGCAGCAGCGAGGGGTCGGCCATCAGGGCGCGGGCGATGAGCAGCCGGGCCCGCTGCCCGCCCGAGCACACCCCGTACGGCCGGTCCGCCAGGTCCTTGCAGTCCAGCTCGGTCAGCAGCGCGTGGGCGCGCTCCCGCACGGCGTCGTCGTACTGCTTCCACAGCGGCTGCACGGTGCCGCTGGCGCCGGTGAGGACGACCGTGTGCCCGGGAAGGTCCTGCGGCACCTTCTGCGCGCTGGAGACCAGGCCGATCGCGGCCCGCAGCTCCCGTACGTCGACCGTGCCGAGCCGGTGCCCGAGCACCTCGACCGTGCCGGTGGTGGGGAACATCAGCGCCCCGACCAGGCGGAGGACGGTGGTCTTCCCGGCGCCGTTCGCGCCGAGCAGCGCCCAGTGCTCGCCGTTGCGTACGGACCAGTCGATGTCGTCGAGGATGACCTGGCCGGTGGTGATGCGGCGGACGCTCGCCCCCGAAAGGGCGGCGATCACACGCGCCTGGGTGTCGTCCGATGCGCTCATGCGCGGCAGGTTAGCTGTATTGGGCATGTTTATGCGGGGGTGTCCGGCCGATGGACGGCCGGACCGGTGCGTCAGCCTTCGCCCAGCCCGAGCAGCCCCCGCATCCGCGCGTACTTCGCCGTCAGCCGGTCCCGGGTCGCCGGGTCCAGGACGGCCAGCCGGTCCGGATTCGCGTTGTGCGCGAGGTCGGCCTCCTTGACCAGCAGCGCACCGGGCGTGGCCAGGATCCGGGCTGCGTACTCCTCCGGCGGCTCGCCCGCCCGCTTCGTGACGGCCAGGATCATGTCCTTCGTGGCCTGCGTCAGCGCCGCCTCCGCCAGCCACTCCGCCGACAGCGCGTCGTCCTCCACCGAGTCGTGCAGCCACGCCGCCGCGATCTGCTCGGTACTCCCGCCCCGCTCCCGCACCCCCGCCGCCACCGCCGCCAGATGCTCCGCGTACGGCCGCCCGGCCTTGTCCGTCTGCCCCTCGTGCGCGCGCCGCGCCAGCGCCTCCACCTCGGACAGTGTCAGCGATCCCGTGTCAGTCATGGAGGCATTGTCCCCTGGGGTACGGCGGACCGGGGCGCGCGGCGGGCGGCGCCCGCGGGACCCGGAGTCACTGGTCGAGCGCCGCCCGCATCACCTCGCGGGCGATCGGGGCCGCGCTGCCGCCGCCGCTGATGTCGGCGCGGTGCGCCGACGCGTCCTCGACCACCACGGCCACCGCGACGGCGGGGACCTCCGCGCCGTCCGCCTGTGCCCAGGAGAGGAACCAGGCGTACGGGGTGCCGGAGTTGCCGACGCCGTGTTGCGCGGTGCCGGTCTTGCCGCCGACGGTCGCGCCGGGGATCGCCGCCTTCGTACCGGTGCCCTTGGTGACCACGTCGGTCATCAGCGCACGGAGCCGGCGTGCGGTGTCCTCGCTCATCGCGCGGTGCAGGCGGCGCGAACGGGTGTGGGTGAGGGTGTTCCCCCGCGCGTCGGTCAGCCGGTCCACCAGGAACGGGCGCCGCAGGTCACCGTCGTTGGCGACCGCGGCGGCGACCATCGCCATCTGGAGCGGGGTGGCGGCGGTGTTGTACTGGCCGATGGAGGAGAGCGCGAGCTGCGCGTCGTTCATGTCGGTGTCGAAGGTGCTCCCGGCGACCCGGGACGGGATCATCAGCCCGTCGTCGTTGAAGCCGAACTTCTCGGCCGTGTCCGCCATTCCGTCCAGCCCGACGTCCACTCCCAGGCGCGCGAAGACGGTGTTGCAGGAGACCTCGAAGGCGTGCTGGAGCGAGGCGTCCTCGCAGCCGCCCGCCTCGTTGGTGAGCCGGGTGGAGGTGCCGGGCAGGGTGTACGGGCTCGGGGTGTCCGTGTCGGCGTCCGGGTCCTCCACGATGCCGTGGTCGAGCGCGGCCGCCGCGGTGACGACCTTGAACGTCGAGCCGGGCGGATAGGTCTGGCGCAGCGCCCGGTTGAGCATCGGCCGGTCGGCGGCCGCGTTGAGCCGGGTCCAGGCGTCGGTGGTGGCGGAGCCGCTGCCGGACAGCCGGCCCGGGTCGTACGAGGGCGTGCTGACCAGCGCGAGGATCTTCCCGGTCGCCGGCTCCACGGCGGCCACGGCGCCCTTCTTGCCGCCCAGGCCCTCGTACGCGGCCCGCTGCAGCGCCGGGACGATGGTGGTGACCACGTCACCGGCCGGCTGCTGTTCGCGGGTGAGAGCGGTCCACAGCGGGACGGGCGCGAGCCGGGCGTCGGTGCCGGAGAGGATGCCGTCCTCGGCGTTCTCCAGGAGAGAGGTGCCGTAGACCTGCGAGGCGTACCCGGTGACCGGCGCGTACAGCGGGCCCTGGGTGTACGTACGGGCGTACCGCAGGGTGCCGCCGCTGTCCCGGGAGCCGGTCACGGGCCGGTCGCCGACCACGATGGCGCCCCGCGGTCGGTCGTACCGCTGGAGGTCGGCCCGGCGGTTGGCGGGGTTGTGGGCGTACTCCTCGGAGTTGAGGAGCTGCACCCGGGCGGCGTTCAGGAGCAGCAGGACCAGGAGGAGGAGACAGAACGCCGAGGTACGGCGGATGTGGCGGATCACCGGGGGCCTCCGTTCCGGCGGATGTGGCGGGTCACCGGGCGTCCCCGTTCCGGCGGCCGCGCCGACCGCCGGAACGGCCGCGGCGTCGCCTGCCGGCCCGGCCGCCACGCCCCGTCCCGGGGCGCCCCGCACTCTCCGCGGCCCCCGGATCCGGTACCGGATCAGCCGGTTCCGCCCCGTCGTCCGGACCCGCCGGACCCGCCGGGTCCGGCACCACCACCCGCGCGATCACTCCGGTGTCCGCGCGGACCGGCCGGGGCCGCCGCGCCCGGTCGCTGATGCGGACGAGCAGCGCGATCATGATCCAGTTGGTGACGACGGAGGAGCCGCCCTGGGCCAGGAACGGCATCGCCATCCCGGTGAGCGGGATCAGCCCCATCACCCCGCCCGCGATCACGAACACCTGGATGGCGAGGAGCGAGGACAGGCCGACCGCGAGCAGCCGGCCGAAGGGTTCGCGGATCGCCAGCCCCGCGCGGTAGCCGCGCGCGACCAGCAGTGTGTAGAGGAGGAAGAGCGCGGTGAGGCCGGTGTACCCGAGCTCCTCGCCCGCGGTGGCCAGGATGAAGTCCGACTTCATGGCGAAGCCGATGAGCGCGGAGTGGCCCTGGCCGAGGCCGGTGCCGAGCATGCCGCCCGCGCCGAAGGCGAACAGCGACAGGGCGAGCTGGCTCGCGCCCTCGCCCCGCTCGATGCTTGCGAAGGGGTGCAGCCAGTCCGCGACACGGCTGTGCACGTGCGGCTCGACGCTGCCCACGGCGGCCGCGCCGACCGCGGCGAGCAGCAGCCCGACGGCGATCCAGCCGGTGCGCCCGGTGGCCGCGTACAGCAGGACGACGAAGACGCCGAAGAAGAGAAGGGAGGTGCCCAGGTCCCGCTCCAGCACCAGCACGGCCACGCTGATCAGCCAGATCGCGACGATGGGGCCGAGCACCCGGCCGGTGGGCAGCTGCATCCGCCACAGCCGGCGGCCGGTGTACGCGAGCGCGTGCCGGTTCGCCGCGAGATAGGCCGCGAAGAAGACACTGAGCAGGATCTTCGCGAACTCGCCGGGCTGGATGGAGAACCCGGCGAACCGGATCCAGATCTTCGCGCCGTTGACCGCGGGGAAGAGGATCGGCACGACCATCAGGACGAGCGCGGCGGCGACGCTGAGGTAGGCGTACCGCTGGAGCACCCGGTAGTCGCGCAGCAGCGCCAGCACGCCGATGAACAGCGCCACGCCGAGCGCGGACCAGATCAGCTGGGTGGGCGCCGCCTCGTCCTTCGGAGTCTCCTGGTCGAGCCGGAAGATCAGGACCAGGCCGAGGCCGTTGAGCAGGACCGCGATCGGCAGCAGCAGCGGATCGGCGTACGGCGCCCGGAACCGTACGGCGAGATGGCCGAGGAGCGCCAGTACGGCCAGCCCCGCGCCGTAGCTCGCGGCGCCGGCCGGGACGGTGCCGTGCCGCGCGAGGCCGACTTCGACGTAACCGTAGACGCTGATCAGGACGGCGCCGGCGAGCAGCAGCAGTTCGACGCCGCGGCGCCTGGGCAGCCGGATTCCTGGGGGAGGGGCGTCCGCCGTCGGGGCCGTGGTCGCGGTCATGTCAGGCAAAGTAGCAAGCGGCGGGGCAGATGCCACCGAGGGCGATCATGATCAGGCCCCTGTGCCGCCGGTGTACGGGGTGGCGGGGGCAAGGGGGTGCAAAGGGTGGCCGACGGGGCGCACCGGGCGTAACAGACGTTCATCTTGTTATCACTTCGCTGCCAGGTCGCTTGGTCAGCACGGGTATCGGCCAGGCAGTATTGCGGGCATGACCAAAATCCGCTCGGGCGTCACCGCTTGGCTGGCCCGCAGATATCTCGCGCGGACTCAGAAAAAGGGCTTCGATCTGTCTCGAATGCCCTTCTTGCCCGAGTCCACCCTCATGCCGCTGCGTCGCCACGGCCTTGACCCGGTGGCCGACTTGTCGGAAGTACGGCAGAAGTCGCCGGTGAGCATCCTTCCCGTGCCGCTCGCCTCCAATGTGTGGCTGGTCACCGGCTATGACGAGGTGAAGGAGGTGCTGGGCAAGGCCAAGGCCTTCAGTACCGATTACACCAACCTCGTCGGCAATGCCGGCGCCGACGCCGGGAAGAACCCCGGTGGCCTGGGATTCGCCGACCCGCCGGACCACACCCGGCTGCGCCGGCTGCTCACCCCCGAATTCACCATGCGCCGGCTCAACCGGCTCACGCCCCGCATCCACGAGATCGTCGAGGACCGGCTGGCGGAAATGGAGCGCCTCGGGCGCTCGGGGGAGCCTGTCGACATCGTCCACACCTTTGCCCTGCCCATTCCCTCCCTCGTCATCTGTGAGCTGCTGGGAGTTCCTTACGAGGACCGCGCCGACTTCGAGCGGCTGAGCGCGGCCCGCTTCGACCTCTTCGGCGGCGCGAACGCCTCCTTCGGTGCCATATCGGAATCGCTCGCCTATTTCCAGGAGATCGTCAAGAAGGAGCGCAAGAACCCCGGTGACGGCCTGCTCGGCCAGATCGTCCGCGACCACGGCGACACCGTCACCGACGATGAGCTGGCCGGACTCGCCGACGGCGTGCTCACCGGCGGCTTCGAGACCACCGCGAGCATGCTCGCGCTCGGCGCCCTCGTCCTGCTGCGCGACCCCGACCACTTCGCGGCACTGAAGGACGGCGACGACGCCGCCGACCGCTATGTCGAGGAATTGCTCCGCTATCTCACCGTCGTACAGGTCGCCTTTCCCCGGTTCGCCCGGGAGGAGGTCGAAATCGGCGGCGTCCGCATGGCCGAGGGTGACGTCGTGCTGTGCTCGCTCAGCGGCGCGGACCGGGACGAAAAGCTCGGGCCGGACATGGAACACTTCGATCCGCATCGCAAGGTCCCCTCGCACCTCGCATTCGGTTACGGAATCCACCGCTGCGTCGGCGCCGAGCTGGCCCGGATGGAACTCCGCGCCGCATATCCGGCACTTGTCCGCAGATTCCCGAACATGCGGCTCGCCGTTCCGGAACGGGAACTGGCATTCCGCAAGCTGTCCATCGTCTACGGAGTGGAATCGCTGCCGGTACGCCTGCACGGCTGAGTGCGCGGGGCACCGGCCGGGGCGCCGGTGCCGGCGTGTGGGCGGCACCAAAAGGGGGATGCGCAGAGGGGGAACCACAGGGGGAACGAAAGCGTCCGATCCGACCGCAATCACGGCTTGACCTGCCGTGTGACATAGTTTTTCGGTGAGAGCGCCGGCCGATCAGGACGCAGTGCCGGGCCGACCAGGGAGTGACGGATGGCTGTCGAATGGCGACCCGTACGGCAGTCCCGTACGCACGAGCTCGTTCTCGAAAGCATCGAGGAGCGGGTGCTGGCCGGCGAGCTGAAGGCCGGCGACCGGCTGCCGCCCGAGCGTGAGCTGGCCCCGGTACTGGGTGTCAGCCGCTCCGCGCTCCGCGAGGCGCTCCGCGTCCTGGAGACCATCGGCGTCCTGGTCGCCCAGGCCGGCCGCGGTCCCGACGCGGGCGCCCGGATCGTCCGGAACCCCGACGACGCGCTCGGCCGGCTGCTCCGCCTCCACTTCGCTCTCGGCAGCTACTGCCTGGAGGACGTCCTGGAGGCCCGCGTCACCCTGGAACGCTCCAGCTTCCACGCGGCCGCCGAGCACGCCGCCGCCACGGACCTCGACGAGGCGGCGGAGCTCGTCGCGCGGATGGCGTCGCCGGAGGTGAGCGTGGCGGAGTTCAACGACCTGGACACCCGGTTCCACGTCCAGATCGCCCGCAGCTCCGGCAACGCGCTCACCTCCACCCTCACCTCCGCCGTCCGCGAGTCCGTCCGCCCGCTGATCCTGCGCGCCCTGGAGGCGGCCGAGGACTGGCCGGCACCCGCGGCCGCGCTCAACGCCGAGCACGCCGAACTGCTCCGCCTGGTGCGGGCCGGTGACGGCGCCGGCGCCGCCGACCTGGCCGAACGGCACATCCGGGGGCTCCACGGCACGCTGGTGGACGACGGCCCGGCGGACTGACCGCCGCCGGGGGCACGCGCTCGCGCGCTCCTTCCCTCCGTCTCGCCCGCTCCGCCTCACCCGGCACTCCCCGCGCTCACCCATCTCTAGTATGGTCCGACCATAAAGAGGTCGTACGACGCGGTCCCTGGCGGCGCCGACGGCTCACGGTTATCCCCCCCCCTCGGAGGTCCCATGCGCGTCGGACTCTTCGCCACCTGTCTGGGAGACACGCTCTTCCCCGACGCGGTGAAAGCCACGGCCGTCCTGCTCGCCCGCCTCGGCCACGACGTGGTCTTCCCGCCGGGCCAGACCTGCTGCGGCCAGATGCACGTCAATACCGGCTACCAGCGCGAGCCGGTCCCGCTGGTACGCGGCTTCGCCGAGCAGTTCGGCGACCCCTCGATCGAGGCGGTCGTCATGCCCTCCGGCTCCTGCGCCGGCTCCGTACGCCACCAGCACGAGATCGTCGCCGAGCGGTACGGCGACGCGGCCCTGCGCGCGGGCGTCGCGGCGGTGAAGACCAAGACGTACGAGCTGTCGGAGTTCCTGGTCGACGTGGCGGGCACGACCGACGTCGGCGCGTACTTCCCGCACCGGGTGACGTACCACCCCACCTGCCACTCGCTCCGCATGCTGCGGGTCGGCGAGAAGCCGCTGCGGCTGCTGCGCGCCGTCGAGGCCATCGACCTCGTCGAGCTGCCGGAGGCCGATGCCTGCTGCGGCTTCGGCGGCACCTTCGCGGTCAAGAACGCCGAGACCTCCGCCGCGATGCTCGCCGACAAGATGCGCCACGTCACCGGCACCGGAGCCGAGGTCTGCACGGCCGGCGACTCGTCCTGCCTGATGCACATCGGCGGCGGCCTCTCCCGCATCGAGGCCGGTACCCGCACCCTCCACCTGGCGCAGATCCTCGCGTCCACCCGTACCCGGCCGTACGCCCTGCCGGATCCCGGCACCCGCGAGGCGTCCGGCACCCCGCTGGAGGCCGCCCGATGAGCACCACCGCCTACCTGGGCATGCCCACCGTCCCGCCCCGTTCGCCGTACGGCACCGGCAACCTCCGCGGTGACCGGAAGTTCCCCCGGGCCGCCCACGACGAGCTCCGCAACGACCAGCTGCGCCGCAACCTCGGCAGGGCCACCCACACCATTCGCGCCAAGCGGCTGGCCGTCACCGGCGAACTCCCCGACTGGGAGGCGCTGCGCGACGCCGGGGCCGCGATCAAGACCGACACCATGAACCGCCTCCCCGAGCTGCTGGAACAGCTGGAGGCGAAGGTCACGGAGCACGGCGGCACCGTCCACTGGGCGCGCGACGGCGTCGAGGCCAACGCGATCGTCACCCGCCTCGTCCAGCAGACCGGATCCGACGAGGTCATCAAGGTCAAGTCCATGGCCACCCAGGAGATCGGCCTCAACGAACACCTCGCGGACCAGGGCATCACGGCGTACGAGACCGACCTCGCCGAGCTGATCGTCCAGCTCGCCGACGACAAGCCGTCCCACATCCTCGTCCCCGCGATCCACCGCAACCGCGACGAGATCCGCGAGATTTTCAAGGCCGGCATCCCCGGCGTGGACCCCGAACTGGACTCCGTACCGGCGCACCTGGCGGCCGCCGCCCGCGCCTACCTGCGCGAGAAGTTCCTCACCACGCCCGTCGCCGTCTCCGGCGCCAACTTCGGCATCGCCGAGACCGGCACCCTCTCGGTGGTCGAGTCCGAGGGCAACGGCCGCATGTGCCTCACCCTCCCCGACACGCTCATCACCGTCATGGGCATCGAAAAGGTCCTCCCGCGCTACGCCGACCTGGAGGTCTTCCTCCAGCTGCTGCCGCGCTCCTCCACCGGCGAGCGGATGAACCCGTACACGTCGATGTGGACGGGCGTGACACCGGGGGACGGCCCGCAGAACTTCCACCTGGTCCTCCTCGACAACGGACGCACCGCGGCCCTCGCCGACAAGGTCGGCCGCCAGGCCCTGAACTGCATCCGCTGCTCGGCGTGCCTCAACGTCTGCCCGGTGTACGAGCGGGCCGGCGGCCACGCGTACGGCTCGACCTACCCCGGCCCGATCGGCGCCGTCCTCACCCCGCAGCTCGCCGGCATGGACGCCGCCAAGAACGACCCCAACAGCTCCCTCCCGTACGCCTCCACGCTCTGCGGCGCCTGCT
The DNA here is from genome assembly GCF_040643545.1 of Streptomyces sp. NPDC047117. Taxonomy (NCBI): domain Bacteria; kingdom Bacillati; phylum Actinomycetota; class Actinomycetes; order Kitasatosporales; family Streptomycetaceae; genus Streptomyces; species Streptomyces sp. NPDC047117. The sequence continues at coordinate 62,051 of NZ_JBEYUN010000004.1, forward strand.
ACGACGCCTGCCCGGTCAAGATCGACATCCCGTCCCTCCTCGTCGAACTCCGCCACCAGCACACCGAGGCGGCGGGTACGACGGCCGAGAAGCTGGCCATGAAGGCCGCGGCCGCCGTGATGGGCAGGCCGGGGGTGTACCGGTCGGCGCAGAAGGCTTCGGGCCTGGGCCGCGCCCTGGCGGGACGCGACGGCCGCATCACCCACCTCCCGCCCCCCTTCAACGGCTGGAGCGCCACCCGTGACACCCCGGCCCCGCCGAAGGAGACCTTCCGCTCATGGCTGACGTCGGACGCGGGCGTGGAAGCGATGCGCACCGCGGCGGAGGAAGGGGCGGAAGCGAGGCGAACCGCTGCCGAGGAAAAGGCGGAACTGATGCGGACCGCCGCGGAGGAAGGGGCGCGGGCCCGTACCGAAGGCAACGGCCCCGACGAGGAGGAACAGTGACCGCCACCACGCCCACGCCCACCGGCGCCCCCGGGCCCGCCGGCGCCCGCGACACGGTGCTCGGCCGCATACGGGACGCGCTGGCCCTCGCCCCCGCCCCCGAGGTGTCGATCCCGCGCGACTACCGCACCGGCCGCACCCTCCCCGCCGACGCGCTCCTGGCACTGCTCACCGACCGCCTGGTCGACTACAAGGCCGAGGTGCGCAGCTGCCCGGCCGCGGACACCGCCGAGGTGATCGCCGCCGTACTGCGCGACCACGGGGCCCGGAGCATCGGCGTACCGCCCGGCCTCGCCCCGTCCTGGCTCACGGCGTACGACGGCGAGGTACGGCACGACTCCGCCGCCACCCCCGCGCCCGAACTGGACGCGCTGGACGGGGTGGTGACCGCCTCCGCCGTCACCTGCGCGGAGACCGGCACCATCTTCCTCGACGCCTCGCCCGACCAGGGCCGCCGCGCCCTCACCCTCGTCCCCGACCTCCACGTCTGCGTCGTCGACGCCTCGTCGGTCGAGGCCGGCGTCCCCGAGACCGTGGCCCGCCTCCACCCGACCCGCCCCACCACCCTCATCAGCGGCCCCTCCGCCACCTCCGACATCGAACTGGAACGAGTGGAGGGCGTACACGGCCCCCGGACACTGGTGGTGGTGATCCGCACGGACGCGTGAGGCCTGCCCCATGGCCGCACCCCCGCACCTCCACTCCGCCGGATAAGATCGCCGCTCGCGACAACCGGGGGGCTGGAGTGACGGGGGAGTGGTGGCGGGGGCGCCGTGCCAAGATGGCGGCGGCCGCGCTGGTGGTGCTGGTGGGGGCGGCCGGGCTCGGCACGTGGGCGACGGGTGGTTGGCCGTTCGCGGAGGACCGGGCCCGGTACTGCTGGGGTGCCTGGGAAGCGGGGAGCGGGCCCGAGTTCCTGGCCGACGCGGCGCTCGACGACGGGGGGACGCGGAAGGCCCAGGAGACCGCGCCCACCCGCCAACGGCCGCACGGCAGCTGCACGGTGGCGCTCCGCTCCGAGGAGACCTACGGAACGGAGAAGACCGAGATCACGGTCCGGTACGGGCCGGCCCCGGAGGCCGCAGCCGATCGCATGAAGTGGCTCGTGGGGCACCTCGGCGACCGTGCCGTGCCGCTGCCCGACGGGCTCCCCGGCGCCGTCGACGGCGACCAGGCACTGCTCGTCCTGCCGAAGCGGTGCGACACCCGTGACGGCCGGCCGACCGTGGTCACCCTGGACTCCGACGCCAAGCTGACCTCGGCCAACGGTTCCATGGGTACCAGCCCCGGGCTCGGCGGTGCCCGCTCGGTCGCCGCACTGACCGTCGCGGCGGCCAACCGCGGTATGACGGCGGCCGGTTGCGCGCCCGACCGTCCGCTGCGCGTCACCTCGCCGGTGCTGACCCTGGCCGAGGACACGGAGCGCACCTTCACGACACGCGCGTGCCGCATCCGGGGCATGGAGTTCGACGAGGACGCGGCGGACCGCATGGAGTACCAGGTCGGGGCGGTCACCCCAGAGCTCCAGTCCTGCTCCGTACGGACCTCCGGGCTCGACGGCAAGCCCGTCCTGGACGCCCTGATGGTGGCCGGGCCGCGGCTCGGCGCGCTCTTCGACGGCCCGGTCGGCGACGCGCCTCCGGCACGCGGCCGGCGCGGTACGGGCAGCCTCGGCGCCCACCAGCAGGTGCTGCGGGCGGACTGCGCGGGCCGGTCCACGAACTTCCTGCTGCGCACCCCGGACATGTCCGACCTCGGCAAAGCGAAGACCACCCGCTACTTCGAGGCCTTCGCCAACTCCGTGACGCAGCGCCTGGGATGCGCACCGGTCGCACCGGTCGCACCGACCACCGACACCGAGAACGGGGGGACCGGCCGATGACCGGGACGGGCGAGACGCACGCCGATTCCCGCGAGGGAGAGTCCGGTACGCCGGAGGCGACCTCCGCCGCCCGCGTGGGCGTGCTCGGCACCGGCCCCTTCGTACCGCGTACGCGCTGGTGGCACTGGCGCCGGCTGACGCGCGGCCGGCTGCGGCCCGCGCTGGCCGCCGCGGTCGCCGGGGCGCTGCTCGGCGGCACGGCCGTGGCCTGGCAGGCGGAAGCGGGCCCGTTCGCGGGCGGCGGGCGCTCCTGCTGGGGCGCGCTGGGCAGCAGTGACGTCGCAGGGCTCCTCGACGGGAGTACGGACACCGAGACGGACATCGAGAGCGTCGACACGCCGATCGACGGGTCCCCGATCAGTGGTGACGGCCCCTCCGGTCAGTGCGTTCTGCAGGCCGTCGACGGCGACCGGGTCACCGTGCAGATCCACCGGCTCGACAACCGGTTCGGCGGCTCCGGCGACCAGTGGGCCGACGAGTTCCTGTCGGCCCGGCTGAGCCCGCTGGGCGGCGGCCTGCTGGGGATGGCCTCGGACACCCGTGCCTGGCTGGCCGTACCGGACGGCTGTGTCGGCCGGTCGGGCACCGGCAACGGTCCGGTGGTGGTCGACGTGACGACCGGCCCGACCCTGTACGACGACGCCGTCGAGACCGATGACCGTGCCCGGCTCGCCCGTACGGTGGTCAAGCTGGTCAACCACTACACGGCCGACAGGGGTTGCGAGGGCACGCTCGCCGACCCGGTGTCCCGGCTCCCGCGGCCGGGCGAGCCCCTGGCCGAGAAGTTCCACGCCGTCTGCGGCATCGAGGGACTCCGGGCGCCCGACAAGGGGTGGTTCTCCGCGTACCGGCCCAGGGTGACGCGGGGGACGGGCCCCGTCCGCACCTGCGACCGCAACATCTCCCTCCACCACCCCGACCTGCGGCTGATGACCATCGAGGACCCGCGCCTCGCCGTCATCTACGGCGGGCAGGCGTACGACGGCGGCCAACGGATCAAGGCGGCCGAGTCGGACGGCCACGGCATCCTCCGGCCCGACCTCGCCCTGTTCCAGGCGTCCTGCCCGACCGGCGACGTCACCTTCCTCATGCGCGCCGACGACGCCGACCGCGCCCCCCTCATCCGCGCCCTCTTCCCCCAGTACGCGGCAGAGGAAGCCGACCGCCTCGGCTGCGGCCCGCTGCGGATCTCCTTGCCGCCGGGGGAGTGAGGCCGGGGGCGACGGAGGGAGCGCGTACGCATCCCGCGCGCCCTCACCCCCCCTCACCCCCCTCACCCCCCGACCGACGCCCCCGCCACCCCCGCGCGCGAGGTCACGCCCAGCTTGCGCAGTACCTTCGCCACGTGCTGCTCCACCGTGCGGGGCGAGAGGAACAGCACGTCGGCGATCTCCCGGTTGGTGTGCCCCAGTGCCACCAGCCGGGCCACCTCGCGCTCCCGGGGCGACAGTTCGTCCCCGTAACCGCGTCGGCCGCGCCGCGACGGCGTCACCACCCCGTTGCCCCGCAGCACCCGGCGGCAGCGTGCCGCGTCCCGCGTGGCGCCCAGCCCCGCGAAGACATCGGCGAGTTCGGCGACCGCACCCGCCGCGTCCCGGTCCCCGGCCGCCAGCCGGCAGCGCGCCGCCGCCTCGGCGGCCCGGGCCTCGGAGTACGGCCGCGGCAGCGCGGCGTACCCGTCCCGCGCCCGGCCGAACGCGGCCACCGCCTCCCCGTACCGTTCACGCGCGCACGCCACCACGCCCCGGCACACCTCCGCCGCGGCCGCCGCCAGCGGCGCGTCGATCCCGGCCGCCGCCCCGGCGAACTCCTCGCCCAGCGCCGCCGCCTCGCGGCAGCGCCCGCTCCGTACGAGGGCGGTCACCGCCATGGGGACGAGGTCGCCGCCCCACGCCCAGATGCCCTTGCGGCGTACCCGGGCGACCGCCCGCTCCGCCTCCGCGCAGGCCGCCGCCGGCTCGCCGCGCGCGAGGAGCACCCGGACCATCGCGCCGGACGCGGCGGCCAGGATCGGCGCCGGCGCGTTGGCCGGGTCGTCCAGCGCCGCGGCGCCCAGTTCCGCCGCGGCCTCCTCCCACTCGCCGCGGGCGACGGCGAGCCAGCCCAGTACGAGATGCGCGTCGGCGGAGATGCCGGAGACCCCCTGCACCATGTCGAGCACCTGCCGCGCCCGGCCGTCCAGCCCCTGCCACCGGCCGCCGTGCCACTCCAGCCGCAGCGCGGTGCCGTCGATGATGCCCTGCAGGAACGGTGCGCCGCACTCGGCCGCGAGCCGCGTCCCGGTACGGCGGAAGTGCTCGGCGCGGTCGTGGTGGCCCAGCCAGGCGGCCGCCTCCGCGACGTTGCCGCACAGCCGGGCGGCCTGGAGCCGTTCGGCCGTCGTCCGGCCCGCGCGCACCATCTCCTCGACGTCCGCCCAGACGCCCGGTTCGCCCTTGCTCGCCCGCAGCGCGAGGTGGTTGCCGCGTACGGCCATCCGCAGGGCGGGATCCGCCTGCCCGGCGACCGCCTGCCCCGCGACCAGTTCCTCGGCCTGTTCCGCCCACCGCTGGTGCACGGCGTACGGATGCTCGCCCCAGCTGGGCATCGCCAGGGCCGCCATGCCCCGGGCCGCCAGTGCCGGCCGCTCCCGCAGCTCGGCCACGGCCGTCTCGGTGTCGGCCCGCCCCTGCTCGTAGTCGCCGGCCTGGTTGTGCTGCAGCAGTCCGAGGTTGAGGCGGATCTCGCCGCGTACGGCGACGGGCAGGCCGCGGTCGCGTACGACGCGCTCGAGCAGTCGGGCCGCCCTGCGGAACGACAGCCCGATGACGGCGACCCGGCTCAGCTCCGTCGCCAGCCGGCCGCGCTCGGCGGCCCCCAGCCGCTGGTCGGACAGCAGGCCCTCCAGGATCTCCACGACGACCGCGGTGTCGCCCATCTCCCGCGCCGCCTCGGCCGCCGCCTCCCCGTACCGCAGCCAGGCGGCCAGGTCACCGGCCTGCCGCGCGTGGTACGCCAGCTGCACCAACGGCGGCGGCTCGGCCCCGGCGAGCGCGGCCACGGCCCTCTCGTGCAGCCGCCGCCGGTCCACCCCCGCCAGCCCGCCGTACACCGCCTGCTGCGCGAGCGTGTGCCGGAACCCGTACCGGTCGTCCCCACAGTCGTAGAGCACCCCGGCCCGCAACGCCTCCCGAATCCCGTCCCCGACCTCGCCGGCCCGCAGCCCCTCCGGCCGGCCGTCGCCGATCTCGCCGACGCGCGACGCTTCCCATCTACCGTCGCTGATCTCGACGGCGGGCAGCGCCTCCCGCCTGCTGCCGCCGATCTCGCCGGCCCGCGACGCTTCCCGCCTACCGTCACCGACCTCGTCGGCCGCCCGCGACGCTTCCCACCTCCCGTCACCGGCCTCGCCGGCGCCTGCTGCCGCCGAGAACTCCCCGGTCGTCCGGGTGGCCGTCGCCGCGATCAGCTCCTCACTGGCCGGCACGCGCAGCACGGCAACGGCGTGCACCACGGCGGCAGCGGCCCCGGACAGCCCGCCCATCCGCTCCGCCATGGCGTCCCGCAGCAGCGCGGGAACCTCCAGCGCGTCCAGCGTCTCGCGCGCCGTGCCGCTGCCGAGCCGCGCCGCCGCACCCTCGTACCCGTTCCCGTCCAGCGCGCGTACGACCTCTTCCAGCACGAGCGGGATACCGGCCGTCCGCTCGTGCAGCCCGGCGGCGAACGCGGCCGACACCTCCGTGCCCCCGCCGATCGCGGCGGCCAGACTCCGTACGCCGGCCACGTCCAGCGGCCGCAACGGCACCGTCACGGCCGTCGTACCGGGCGGCCGGCGATACGCCCGCCCCAACGGCAGCGCTCCCCCCGGCAGATCCTCCCGCCGGTAACTCAGCACAGCGGACATCCCGTTCGGCAAATCGTCCACCAGGAACCGCACCAAATCCCGCGTCCCGTCATCCGCCCAGTGCAGGTCCTCCACGACCACGACCACCGGCCCGAGCGCCGCCAGCAGCTCCCGCACCGCCCGGAACAGCCGGTGCCGCCCCGCCCGGTGATCCGGCAAGGGGTCCGGCGCGGGCGGCAGCGAGGCCGCCAGCTCCGGCAGATACGGCCGCAGCGCCCCGCACACCGCACTCAGCCGCGCGGCGACGGCGTCCATCCGCCCGTCCAACTGCCGCAACAGATCAAAGGCAGGCCCGTACGGAAACGGCTCACGCAAGGGATGACACGTACCGAGCAGAACCTGTCGCCCCCGCACCGACGGCTGCGCCAGCGCCTCCCGAATCAACCGGGTCTTCCCGATCCCGGCTTCGCCCTCCACGAGCACGACGGACGGCGCCTGACCGAGCGCGTCCACCAGGGCACGCAGCTCCCCGCTGCGGCCGACGAGTACCGGCGCCCCTGACCGACGGAAGGCGGAACGCAGCATCAGCAACTCCGACCCGAACACGAGACCGTGACCCCGCCGCGACCACCCGTTTCGGCTACCCCCGGTCACCGCGGTTGACGGCGAAACTACTTCCCCGCCCTCACCCTGACAAGACGCGCAGCCCGACGCGGCCGGGGGCCGATTACGCCCCCAAGCGACCGGTTACGCATCCCCCATGCAGACATTCCTCCCGTACCCGGACTTCGCGGCCTCCGCCGAGGTCCTCGACGCCCGCCGTCTCGGCAAACAACGCGTCGAGGCGCTCCAGGTCCTCCGCGGCCTCACCGTCCCCGGCTACGGCTGGCGCCACCACCCGGCGGTCCGCATGTGGACGGGCTACGAGGAGGCCCTCGTCCGGTACGGCCTGGAAATCTGCCACGCCTGGACCGCCACCGGCCGCCAGGACACCTGCGCCCACACCCTCACCCACGACTACACGGCCACCTTCCCCGGGGCCCCACCCCGCCCCTACTCCGCCCTGGCATCCTCAGGCAACCTCCCCAACTGGCTCGGCGACCCCGCCTTCCACCAAAGCCACCAATCCGCCCTCCTCACCAAAGCCCCCGACCTCTACCGCCACCACTTCCCCAACGTCCCCCCGGGCCTCCCCTACGTATGGCCAACATCAGACCGCGAGCCACCCCGGGACACCTGACCGACGCGCGCGCCTCCGGACCGATGCCTCCTCCTGCATCAACAGAACGCCAACTTCTCTGCGCCGTACGATCATTCATGTGAAATTCTGATCACTATGGGGAACGAGTACGACGTCCAACTGATCGGCAATGGCGATGCTGGGGCGGACGGGCAGGTCGGGGAGACGGCGAAGGAGCGCACCGCGACACACCCCGTCCAGTGGATATTGCAGCCCCGAGGAGGGGCCAGACACCGGGGGCCACGGAACTTTCAGCACTCGGTGCGGGACGGGATCCGGCTGTCGGAGTACGCAGACGCCCTTGGTGCGCACGCGGCCGAGCTCTGGCGCATCTTCCCCGATGGGGTGGCGCGACTGTGGGGGGCCACACCGACCGGCCAGAAGGGGAACGCGAAGGCTGTCGCGCTCCGGGAGCGCAGGGTCGGCGACGAGATGCTCTTCTACGCGGACTCGAAGTTCATCGCGAAGGCCAGGATCCTGGGACTCTTCCGGAACCGTGAGCTGGCCCGAGCGGTGTGGGGAATGGACGAGGAGGCCGGGAGCACCTGGGAGCACATAGTGGCGCTCGGCGACGTGGTCGAGTTCGAGGTACCCGCGGCCCCTCTCCTGACCGAGCTGTCCATCACGCCCCCGCTGCGGAGTCTCACCTTGGTACGGGCCGCAGACCGTGTCCGGGCAGCCGACGCGCTCGACGCGGCCCTGAACGGCAGCTCGGGGCCGTCACCGGCGCAGTCGCCGAATTCCGGGGCCTCCGCCCCTCGTCCCGGGATGGTCAAGGACGATCTGCTGCGAGCGCTGGACACCCTCGGCACGCACACGCACAAGGGGAAGCCCTCACTTCACCAACCACTGAGCCTCCTGTGGGCGATAGGCCGCCTGGCCTCGGGGCAAGGACGCGTCACGTCATGGGACACCTTCCGCGCCGAGGTCGGCACCCTTCTCGAGGATTTCGGCCGCCCTGACTCACGGGCCACACCTGAGTACCCCTTCTGGCACCTCCGGGGAAGCGGGCTGTGGGAAGTGCAGGGTGTGACGAGCGAGGATTTCAAACCGACGCCGTCGGCCCTCGCGAAAGCGGGAGCAACCGCCGGGTTCACGCGAGAAGCCGCACGGCTCTTGCAGCGGCCTCTCCCGCGTGCCGAGGCGATCGGCCTCCTGTGCTCCCGCTACCTGGCGGATGTGGACCAAGAAGCTCTTCTCGAGCGCGTCGGTCTGCTCGGTTACGCGAGTGCCAGCGGCCACGGCGCCGAAGAAGGCGACGAGCGGAACGGTGAAGGCAGCGCGGGACCGGTGAACCGTCGCACCACGGAGGCGTCGCGACCCGACCGGGACCCGAGGCTGGTGGCGAAGGTCAAGCTTCTGCACCGGCACAGCTGTCAGGTGTGCGGTATTCAGCTGGAGACCCGGTTCGGCCACTACAGCGAGGCGGCCCACATACAGGGGCTCGGCAGTCCGCACGACGGGCCGGACGAACTGTCGAACCTGCTGTGCCTCTGCCCCAACCACCACGTCCAGTTCGACAGGCTCGCCATCTACATCGACGAGGACTGGGTGGTGCGGAGGAGCAGGGACGGCGAGGCCGTCGGCCCGCTCACACGGCAAACCGATCACCGCATCGATCAGGAGCGTGTGCGCTACCACCGCGGTCTGTGCGGGCGACCGGCGCCGGCGCCGGCTCCGGCCGCCGCCGAGTCCCCCGAAGGCCAGGAGAAAGGTTTCCGGTGACTCCGCGCACCTGCTGACCGGCCTCGCCCTCGGGCGGGGAGCGGCCGCCTTCGCCTCCTCTCGTCGTCATGTCCACCGCTTCTCCGGAGACAGCCTGTGCCCCTTCTCCGCATGTCCGCACGCGCACTCTTCGACCGCAGCACCGCCGGAGCCCTGACCGAGCGGCTCGCGCAGCAGTACCGGGCGGTGTTCTCCAACCCCCCTTCGCCCAGCGAGCGCCGTTCCTGGGAGAACAGCCTCCCGGCCTTGGCGGAGGTGCTCCGCGACGCGGGACTCGATGAGATCGAGGTCCTGCTCGAGCACCAACTGCCCCTCACCAGCCTGCGCGCGGACGCCGTTCTCGTCGGATCGCACCCCACGACCGGCAGACCCTCCTACGTCATCGTGGAACTCAAGCAGTGGAGCGACGCCCGCATGGTTCCGGACGCCGACGACCTGTGCCTGGTGACGGGACGGGGTAATCGCCCCGCCTTGCATCCCCTCGTTCAGGTGCGCCGGTACTGCGACTATCTGCGGGACTTCTCCAATCTGCTCAGCGACGAGGAAGACCTCGTCGCCGGTGTGGCCTACCTGCACAACGCCGACGACCTGGACATCGACGGGTTGTTCGGCCTGCCCGACGCGAAGGCGCACATTTTCACGAGCACGTCCCGGGGCGAACTCATACGGTATTTGCAGACTCGTCTTTCGCCCCTGGACGGCGCTCTCGAGGCCGATTCTCTCCTGGAAAGCGCCGTTGCCCCCGGCCGTCAACTGATGCGCGTCGCCGCCGACGAGATCGTCCATGGCGGCCAGTTCCGCCTGATGGACGAGCAACAGGTGGCGGTTTCCCTGGTGAAGCGAGCGGCAGCCTTGTCGCGCCGGTCGGACAGCAAGGAGGTCATTGTCATATCCGGCGGCCCGGGGTCCGGCAAGAGCGTGATCGCCCTCCACCTCATGAGCCACCTCGGCCGAAACGGCCGGAGCGTCGTGCACGCCACCGGCTCCAAATCATTCACCACCACTCTCCGGTACGTCGTGGGTGAGAAGAACCAGCGCATCCCCAAGCTGTTCCGGTACTTCAACGACTTCTCGGCCGCCGAACGCAATGGCCTGGACGTCCTGATCTGCGACGAGGCCCACCGCATTCGTCGTCCGTCCGCGGGCCTGAACGCGGCTGGTGCGCAGGGAAGCGGTGGAAGTCAGGTGGAGCAACTCATCGACGCGGCCCGGGTCCCGGTCTTTCTCCTCGACGAACACCAAGTGGTTCGGCCTGGGGAGATGGGCAGCGTCGCGGCCATCGACGCCGCGGCGCGCACAAAGGGATGTCTCGTCCGTCATGTCGATCTCAACAGTCAGTTCCGCTGCGGCGGGAGTCGTGCGTACGAATACTGGGTTCTCCGTCTCCTGGGCCTGGAGCCCGGAGGACCGATCAAGTGGCAGCCCGACGAGAACTTCGACGTGCTCGTCGCCGAATCGCCCGAGGAGATGGAGGAATACCTCCGCATGCGCCAGGAGGCCGGCTGCACCGCTCGCATGACCGCCGGATTCTGCTGGCCGTGGAGCAACCTCCGGAGTGACGGCAGTCTGAGAGACGACGTGGTCATCGGATCGTGGCGCAGGCCCTGGAATTCCAAGAGCGAGCGTTCCACCAGTGGGGCGCCCGCATCCTCTCTGTGGGCCACCGAACGGGCCGGCTTCGGCCAGATTGGCTGCATTTACACGGCCCAGGGATTCGAGTACGCCTGGAACGGAATGATCTTCGGCCCCGATCTGGTCTGGCGCGGAAATGAGTGGCGCGCGGTCCAAGCGGAGAACAAGGACCGCAGCGTGGCTCATGCGGCGCCGCACCAATTCGACCGCCTTATGCGCAACACCTACAAAGTGCTGCTCACGCGCGGGCTGGCCGGCACCGTCCTCTACTCCACCGATCCCGAGACCCGCGCTCTGCTCCGCACCCTGATCCCCGACCGCGCCACTCGGGCCACGTAACGTCCTCAACCACCAGAGGATGCGCCGGCGTACAACCACTGACACGCATTGACCCATTTGTGCCTCTGTCGATCCCAGGGCCCCTGAGTCACCCTTACGCCAGTGATGCGTTGCGTACTTCAACTGGCTGAGTGTGATGTGCACCCTGGGGGTGGCCGGTGGCCTACGTTCCGATTCTCAAGGGCAAGAAGGGCGAGTTTCTGGCACTGAAACACGCCTCGGCGGAGGTTCGGTCCCGAATTCGTCCCGTCATGGAGCTCGTGCCGCACCCTGGAGCCCGAGATCTCCTGACGATCTTCTGCGATCAAGCTGTCGAGAGCGTCCCGAAAGGGATGGTTCTCACGGTCGACTGCGGCGCTTTACCGATGCCGAGTGCGCGCCAAAGCAATGTGTCCGGCGGACCCATGACGCGAGTGGGGGAGTCACTGGGCCAAGGGCAGGTCGCGATGTGCCCGGTCTTCAGGATCACTGACACCGGCGAGCAGCTGGACGAGGTTGCCGCCGTGATGGCCTGGCACGAGCAAGGCGGGTGCCTTCGCATTCCTTCGGCAGACCTCTCTCGTGACCTGGCAGACGGTGAACGGTTCCGTGAGCTGCTCGCGGCACTCCAGGCAGAGCCAGGGGAGATCGATCTCGTCATCGACGCGGGGTCAGTGCGGTCCGAAGACAGGAGACATGCGCTCGCGGGAGAGATCACACAAGCGCTGGAGTGGCTGGCAGAGTGGCCTTGGCGGCGAGTGTGCGTCGCCGCCGGCGCCTTCCCGGTCAACCTGACGGGCTTTCCGCGTGGACGAGCAACACCGGTCAAGCGAGAGGACGCCCTTTTATGGGAGCAGGTCGCTGAGACCTGGAACGGCGGGGCACTGGACTTTGCGGACTACGGCGTCACACATCCGCGTATGCCGGTGCAGAGCCGTGGAGCACCCCACCCGAACCTCCGCTACACCGTCGACACCGACTGGCAGGTCTTCGTCTACGCGAAAGTCCGACCGGGTAACGACGATTTCTTCGTCCTCAGCCGCGACCTGGTCGAATCGCCCTACTGGCCGTCTACTGGCGGTGCCACGTCCTGGGGTGACGCGCGCGTGCTGGAATGCGCGCAGCGGCAACGGGCGAAAGCGGGCGGCGGCACGGAATGGCGCGCTTGGGCCACGTCTCACCATCTCGCGGTGGTGACATCTCGCCTGGCCGCCACGGGGCGCCCCTGAGAGTCGACACACGAATCCCCCGAGGCGCAGGCGCAAGCCCCTGAAGCCGAGCAAGCGGCAGTCGCACCTCATGCTCCCCTCACGCGTGCTCAGCCCGCAACAACGACAAAGGGCCGGACCCAGTGGTACTGGGTCCGGCCCTTCGTTCTTGGCACTTGGGCTGGTCAGCGGTGTGATCACGCTGATCCGGCTGCTGTGCCCCCGGCAGGATTCGAACCTGCGCACACGGCTCCGGAGGCCGTTGCTCTATCCCCTGAGCTACGGGGGCGTGTCGGGCGCTGTGCGCTTGCGACGGGTAGAACACTACCAGCTCGGGCGGGGTGGTCATGAACGGGTTTCGGGAGGACGTCGAACGTCGGTCTCTAGCGCATGGGGACGGGGTGGCCGCGGTGATCGGGGAAACGTCCCTCGCACGGGGCGGAAGTGGGGAAAACCCGGACGCAGCAGGTGGCAGGCGCTTAGTCTCAATATGTGCCTGGCTTGCCCGGCCGGGTCCTTGTTGTCGACGACAACAAGGTCATCCGGCAGTTGATCAGGGTCAATCTCGAGCTGGAGGGCTTCGAGGTCGTGACCGCGGCTGATGGTGCCGAGTGTCTCGACATCGTGCACGACGTGTGTCCTGATGTGGTGACGCTCGATGTCGTCATGCCGCGGTTGAACGGACTGCGTACTGCCGAGAGGCTGCGCGCCGATCCGCGTACCCGGGAGCTCCCGATCGCCATCATCAGCGCGTGCACGCCGCTGGAGGTGGACAGCGGGGAAGCGCTCGGGGTGGACGCGTTCCTCGCCAAGCCGTTCGAGCCGGTCGAGCTGATACGGACCGTGCGCCAGTTGCTGAGCGGGGCCCATGGCTCCGGCCCCGGGGGCGGGCCGGCGGACGGGGCGGCCGATGCCGATCCGGATTCCGAGCCCGCCGCCCGGCCTACGGGGTGACATGGCCGGTACGGCGGGCAGCGGGAGTAGTGGGAGCGGGAGTGCGAATGAGGGCAGGCCCGCCCCGCGTGAGGCTAGGCCCGCACCGCGTGAGGGCGGACCCGCCGCACCGCGCGAGCCCGGACCCGCCGATCTGCGCGAGGTCGAGCTCGCCGCGCTGCCCGAGGTCGGGCCCGGTGCCCTGCCCGAGGCCGGACCCGCCGCGCTGCTGAAGGCCCGGTGTCCGGGCCGGCGGTGTCCGAAGGGCGAAACCCGTTCGCATACCCGCCCCCCTTCTCCCATACGCTTGTCCTGTGACTCCCGCTGAGCTCTCCCGCACCGTCCTGCGCTCCGTGCGCGGTGCTGTCGAGGCGCGGGAACTCGTGCTGGCCGAGGGTGCCCTGCCCGAGCGGGTGGAGGTGGCCCCGCCGCCGCATGACGGTTGCGGGGATTACGCCACGAATGTCGCGCTGCGGCTGGCGAAGGACGTGGGTGTGCCGCCGCGGGAGGTCGCGGGGGTCGTTGCCAAGCGGCTGGCCCGTGTGCCGGGGATCGCGGCGGTGGATGTCGCCGGGCCCGGATTCCTGAACATCACGCTGGGGGGCGACGCGCCTGCCGCGCTCGTCCGGGAGGTGCTGGCGGCGGGTCGCGCGTACGGCCGGCGCGGGCGGCTCCCCGAGGCCGCCTCCCCGGGCGCCGACCCCACCTCGCCCGTCGCCCTCCGTCCGGCCCCCGTCGACCTCCGTCCCGCCCCCGGCCCCCGGGCCGCCGCTGTCGCGGACGCGTTGCGGGCGATCATGGAAGCCGCGGGGGAGGGGACCCGGCCCGGCGGAGAAGCCGTGCGGCCCGTCCCCGTGAAGGACGCGACCGGGGAGTATGTCACCGCCGAAGAGCTGCTCGCGCGGCTCGGGCGGGACGAGACGCGGTGGGTGTTGCTGTACCCCGCCGCGCATGATCACGTGCGGGTTCCGGAGCGGCCCGTGCAGCGGGAGGGCAATCCGCGGTTCCTGGTCCAGTACGCGTACGCTCGTACGTGCGCAGTGCTGCGTAACGCCCATGACCTGGGCGTACTCCCCGCAGGCGTCGATGAAGCCGCTGCGGAGCAAGCGGTCGTCGCCCTCACCGGGGCCGGCGCCGCCACGGGCCCCGTCGACGACGGAGCCACCGTCCCCTACACCCCCCTCCACGCCGCACTCGCCGCCTACCCCGCGGCCCTCGAAGCCGCTGCGCGGCTGCGGGCGCCCGATCGGCTGGCGCGGCAGCTGGAAGTGACCGCCGACGCCGTCCTCCGCTTCCTTGCCAGTTGTCCGCCGCTTCCCGCCGGAGAGCAGAAACCCATGGCCGTTCACCGCGCCCGGCTGGCCGTCGCCCAGGCCGCCGGTACGGTGCTCGCGAACGGCCTGACCCTGCTGGGCGTCTCCGCACCCGAACACCTCTGAACCTCCGAGGGGATCTCCCACCGTCATGAGCCGTTCCGCGCACCCCGCAGGGCCCCGCCACGCCGACGTCCTGCCCGAGGGCCACTACACCGCTCCGCCCGCCGATCTGAACGACCTGGACCCGCGGGTCTGGTCCCGGACGGTGCGGCGGGACGCCGACGGTGTCGTCACCGTCGGCGGGATGAGCGTTGCCGAACTGAAGGACCAGTTCGGTACGCCTGCTTACTTCCTTGATGAGGACGACTTCCGGGAGCGGTGCCGGGCCTGGAAGGACGCCTTCGGGGAAGAGGCCGATGTCTTCTACGCCGGGAAGGCGTTCCTGTCGCGGGCCATCGTGCGGTGGCTGCACGAGGAGGGGCTGAACCTCGACGTCTGCTCCGCGGGCGAGCTGGCCACGGCGCTCGCGGCCGGGATGCCGGCGGAGCGGATCGCGCTGCACGGCAACAACAAGAGCGAGGGCGAGATCCGGCGGGCCGTGGAGGCCGGGGTCGGGCGGATCGTCGTCGACTCCTTCCAGGAGATCGCGCGGGTCGCGCACATCGCCGACCAGCTGGGGAAGCGCCAGGCGGTGCAGATCCGGGTGACCGTGGGCGTGGAGGCGCACACGCACGAGTTCATCGCCACCGCGCACGAGGACCAGAAGTTCGGCATCGCGCTGGCCGACGGGCAGGCCGCCGAGGCCGTGCGCCGGGTGCTGAAGCTGGACGGGCTGGAGCTCACCGGCATCCACTCGCACATCGGGTCGCAGATCTTCGACATGGCCGGGTTCGAGGTGTCGGCGCGGCGTGTGGTGCAGCTGCTGGCGGACGTGCGGGAGGAGCACGGGGTCGAGCTGCCGGAGATCGATCTGGGAGGCGGGCTCGGTATCGCCTACACCTCGGACGACGACCCGCGGGAGCCGCACGAGATCGCGAAGGCGCTCGGGGAGATCGTGCGCCACGAGTGCGAGGCCGCCGGGCTGGCCGTGCCGCGCCTTTCGGTCGAGCCGGGCCGCGCCATCGTGGGCCCGACCGCGTTCACCCTGTACGAGGTGGGCACGGTCAAGGAGCTGGAAGGCCTGCGGACGTATGTCAGCGTCGACGGCGGGATGTCGGACAATATCCGTACGGCGCTGTACGACGCGGAGTACAGCGTGGCGCTGGTCTCGCGGACCTCGGACGCCGCGCCGATGCTCTCGCGGGTGGTCGGCAAGCACTGCGAGAGCGGTGACATCGTCGTGCGGGACGCGTTCCTGCCGTCGGACCTGGCGCCGGGTGACCTGCTGGCCGTGCCGGCGACCGGTGCGTACTGCCGGTCGATGGCCAGCAACTACAACCACGCGCTGCGGCCGCCGGTCGTGGCCGTGAGCCAGGGCGAGGCCCGGGTGATCGTGCGGCGCGAGACGGAGGAAGATCTCCTGCGGCTCGATGTCGGATAAGTGAAATAGATGTCTCGCCATCTGGACCAAGGGCAAGAATTCCGGTCCGGTGGGTGAGACTGGTCCATTGCGAACAGGCCCCGTTCCCTCGGGGCCGCAACACGGAAGAGCAGAGGTCGAATGATGCGTACGCGTCCGCTGAAGGTGGCGCTCCTGGGCTGTGGTGTGGTCGGCTCAGAGGTGGCGCGCATCATGACGACGCACGCGGACGACCTCACAGCCAGGATCGGCGCGCCCGTGGAGCTCGCGGGCATCGCCGTGCGCCGTCCCGACCGGGTGCGCGAGGGCGTGCCCGCCGAGCTGGTCACCACCGACGCGACCGCGCTGGTCAAGCGCGGCGACATCGACGTGGTGATCGAGGTCATCGGCGGCATCGAGCCGGCCCGGAAGCTCATCACCACCGCCTTCGAGCACGGCGCGAGCGTGGTCTCCGCCAACAAGGCGCTGGTCGCGGCGGACGGCGCGGCGCTGCACGCGGCCGCCGAGGAGCACGGCGCGGACCTGTACTACGAGGCCGCGGTGGCCGGTGCGATCCCGCTGGTCCGCCCGCTGCGCGAGTCGCTGGCCGGGGACAAGGTCAACCGGGTGCTCGGCATCGTGAACGGGACGACGAACTTCATCCTGGACCGGATGGACAGCAGTGGTGCCGGGTACAGCGAGGCGCTGGACGAGGCGACCGCGCTGGGGTACGCCGAGGCCGACCCGACCGCGGACGTCGAGGGCTTTGACGCCGCCGCCAAGGCCGCGATCCTGGCGGGCATCGCCTTCCACACCCGGGTGACCATCGACGACGTGCACCGCGAGGGCCTCACCGAGGTCACCGCGGCCGACATCGCCTCCGCCAAGCGCATGGGCTGCACGGTCAAGCTGCTGGCGATCTGCGAGCGGGCCGCGGACGGCGCCTCGGTCACCGCGCGGGTCCACCCCGCGATGATCCCGCTGACCCACCCGCTGGCGTCCGTGCGCGAGGCGTACAACGCCGTCTTCGTGGAGTCGGACGCCGCCGGGCAGCTGATGTTCTACGGTCCCGGCGCCGGCGGCTCGCCGACCGCCTCGGCCGTCCTCGGCGACCTGGTCGCGGTCTGCCGCAACAAGCTCAGCGAGGCCACCGGGCCGGGCGAGTCCGCGTACACACAGCTCCCGGTCGGCCCCATGGGCGAGGTCATCACCCGCTACCACATCAGCCTCGATGTGGCCGACAAACCCGGCGTCCTGGCCCAGGTCGCCATGGTCTTCGCCGAGCACGGCGTATCGATCGATACGGTGCGCCAGCAAGGCCGGCCGGACGGAGGCGGCGAGGCGTCCCTCGTCGTCGTCACCCACCGCGCCGCCGACGCGGCGCTGTCCTCGACCGTCGAGGCGCTGCGCAATCTGGACACCGTCCGGGGCGTCGCCAGCATCATGCGGGTCGAAGGGGAGTAAAGGAACCCATGTCTGCCATTACCAGCGCCGGTACCACCCACCAGTGGCGCGGCATCATCGAGGAGTACCGCGACCGCCTGCCGGTCAAGGACACGACCGAGGTCGTCACCCTGCGCGAGGGCGGTACGCCGCTCGTGCCGGCGCAGGTGCTCTCCGAGCGCACCGGCTGTGAGGTGCACCTCAAGGTCGAGGGGGCCAACCCCACCGGTTCCTTCAAGGACCGCGGCATGACGATGGCCATCACCCGGGCCAAGGAGGAGGGTGCGCAGGCCGTCATCTGCGCCTCCACCGGCAACACTTCGGCCTCCGCCGCGGCGTACGCCGTGCGTGCCCGTATGGTCAGCGCCGTACTGGTCCCGCAGGGCAAGATCGCCCTGGGCAAGATGGGTCAGGCCCTGGTGCACGGGGCGAAGATTCTCCAGGTCGACGGGAATTTCGACGACTGTCTGACGCTCGCCCGCGGGCTCTCGGAGAAGTATCCGGTCGCACTTGTGAACTCCGTCAACCCGGTCCGCATCGAGGGCCAGAAGACCGCGGCCTTCGAAATCGTGGACATGCTGGGCGACGCGCCCGACATCCACGTGCTGCCGGTCGGCAACGCCGGCAACATCACCGCGTACTGGAAGGGCTACAAGGAGTACGCGGCGGACGGGATCTCCTCCCGCGCGCCGCGCATGTGGGGCTTCCAGGCGTCCGGCAGCGCGCCGATCGTGCGCGGCGAGGTGGTCAAGGACCCGAGCACGATCGCCACCGCGATCCGTATCGGCAACCCGGCCTCCTGGTCCTTCGCGGAGGCCGCGCGGGACGAGTCGGGCGGCGCCATCGACGAGGTGACCGACCGTCAGATCCTCGCTGCGTACCGCCTGTTGGCCTCGCAGGAGGGCGTCTTCGTGGAGCCTGCCTCGGCCGCTTCGGTGGCCGGTCTGCTGAAGGCCGCCGAAGAGGGCAGGGTCGACCCGGGCCAGAAGATCGTGTGCACCGTGACCGGCAACGGTCTGAAGGACCCGGACTGGGCGGTGGCCGGCGCGCCGCAGCCGGTGACGGTCCCGGTCGACGCGGACGCCGCCGCCGAGCGGCTGGGCCTGGCGTAAGGCATCTGTCGTAAGACAAAAATTCGACCGGAAACAGCCGGTCGGAACGGTCCGGGCGGGGTCGGCGCGCGTGTCGCACCGGCCCCGTGGGGCCCGCAGGGCAAATCCTGCAAAGGCTGCAAAGTGAGTGGTGTGGCATGAGAGGGCGCGCGACACGCATCGTGCGCCTCCCGTGCGCCCTATGTCGCCACTGAACCTTCCTTCGATAGGCTGGCAGCCAACTCCCCTCCCCGCGGCATAGTGCAGTGGTGTGCAGGGCAGGTCAGAACGGACCCCATGAGCCGATCAGGTGCCTCGGCACCGCGGCGCTCCGGGGCAGTACCGCAGTTTCACATCAAGGAGAGTCATCGAGCGATGGCCGGTCCAGCGTTCCGCGCCGCCGCCGTCCGGGTGCGCACCCCCGCCACCAGCGCCAATCTCGGTCCCGGCTTCGACGCCCTCGGCCTGTCCCTGGGTCTGTACGACGACGTCGTAGTACGCGTCGCCGACTCCGGACTGCACGTGGACATCGCGGGTGAGGGTGCCGACACCCTGCCGCGCGACGAGAGCCACCTGCTCGTACGGTCCCTGCGCACCGCATTCGACCTGCTGGGCGGGCAGCCGCGCGGCCTGGAGGTCGTCTGCGCCAACCGCATCCCGCACGGCCGGGGCCTCGGCTCCTCCTCCGCGGCCATCTGCGCCGGCATCGTCGCGGCGCGCGCCGTGACGATAGGCGGCGAGCAGAAGCTCGACGACGCCGCACTGCTGGAACTGGCCACCGAGATCGAGGGCCACCCCGACAACGTCGCCGCCTGTCTGCTCGGCGGATTCACCCTGTCCTGGATGGACGCCGGCGCAGCCCGCGCCATCAGGATGGACCCCGCCGATTCCGTCGTTCCGGTGGTTTTCGTACCGGGTAAGCCCGTGCTCACCGAGACCGCCCGGGGCCTGCTGCCACGCACCGTCCCGCACGGTGACGCCGCGGCGAACGCCGGTCGCGCCGCACTGCTCGTCGAGGCCCTGACCAGGCGCCCCGAGCTGCTGCTCGCCGCGACCGAGGACCGACTTCACCAGGAGTACCGGGCGCCGGCGATGCCGGAGAGCGTGGCCCTGGTGAACCGACTGCGTGCGGACGGTGTCCCCGCGGTCGTCTCCGGCGCGGGCCCGACGGTGCTCGCGCTGGTCGAGGAGGGAGCGGCCGACAAGGTCGCGACCCTGGCGGGCGAGGGGTGGGCGGCAAACCGGCTGTCCCTCGACGCAGCAGGAACGAGCGTGCTGCCGCTCGCCGGGTGACCGACGGATTGCCGGTCTGAGAGAGGGGGAATGTTTGTTGGATCCGGTAGTGTTAACCTCAAGTGAGTACTCGACGCCGCAGCGGCGAGGTACTTCGTGTCCCCAGTCGGGACCACCTTTCTTCCGGGAGCCTCCCAACCTGCTTGGAGCGACTGCCTAAAGCAGAAGCGAGCATGCTCCGGAAATCGGCGTGATGTGCATGAAGCGTGACCTGCATGAATGCGCAGCATCTTTCGCGTCGGAACCATGAACTGATCTCTCCGCCGAATCCGGCGGGACCACCGCCCCGGCCCGGCCCGTGAATGTCGAGGGACCGCGGTCGGACAGCACAACCGGTCGCCGAGCCAGACAGGCCGACGCCCGCTCCAGGGAAGGACCCTTCGTGAGCGACACCACCGATCTGATGGGCGTACGCACCGATGGCGATGCCGCAGCGCCCGCCACGGACGCTCCCGCCGCGCCTGCCACCGGGGCCGCCACTGGTGCCTCGCGGCGACGCCGTTCCGGCACCGGCCTCGAGGGCATGGTCCTGGCCGAGCTGCAGCAGGTAGCCTCCAGCCTCGGCATCAAGGGCACCGCGCGGATGCGCAAGAGCCAGCTCATCGAGGTCATCAAGGAGAAGCAGGCCGCCGGCGGAGCCGGTGCGGCCAAGGGCGCCGACGCGTCCACCGAAGCTCCCGCCGAGGCCAAGCCGAAGCGCCGGGCCACCTCCAAGGCCCGCACCGGCGAGGCCGCGGCCGAGAAGAGCGCCGAAAAGACCGCCGAGAAGCCCGCCAAGGCGGAGAAGGCCGCGGACACCGCCGCCGGCCAGCAGCAGATCGACATCCCCGGCCAGGGTGCCAGCGACGAGCAGCCGGCCGGCGAGCGCCGCCGGCGCCGTGCCACCGCAGCGGCCGGCAGCCCCGAGTCCGCCGGCGAGGCCAAGGACGGCGCGCGAGGCGAGGCCAAGGCCGAGTCGAAGACCGAGGTCAAGGACGGTCAGAAGGACGGCTCCGGCCAGGACGGCGAGGGCCGCAAGGGCGGCGAGGGCCGTCAGGACCGGGGTGACCGCCAGGACCGCGGTGACCGTCAGGACCGCGGCCAGAAGAACGACCGCCGGGGCCGCGACCGGGACCGTGACCGCCGTAAGAACAACGACGGCAACGAGGGCGGTGGCCAGCAGGGCGGCGGCAACCGTCAGCAGGGCGGTGGCGGCGGCGGTGGCAACCGCCAGGACGACTTCGACGACGACGGCCAGGGCGGCCGCCGCGGTCGCCGGGGCCGTTACCGCGACCGCCGTGGCCGTCGGGGCCGTGACGACTTCGGCGCCGAGCCGCAGGTCGCCGAGGACGACGTCCTGATCCCCGTCGCGGGCATCCTGGACATCCTCGACAACTACGCGTTCATCCGGACCTCCGGCTACCTCCCGGGCCCGAACGACGTGTACGTCTCCCTCGCCCAGGTCCGCAAGAACGGCCTCCGCAAGGGTGACCACGTCACCGGTGCGGTCCGCCAGCCCCGCGAGGGCGAGCGCCGCGAGAAGTTCAACGCGCTGGTGCGCCTGGACTCCGTCAACTCCGTCGCCCCCGAACAGGGCCGCGGCCGCCCGGAGTTCGGCAAGCTGACCCCCCTGTACCCGCAGGAGCGGCTGCGCCTGGAGGGCGAGGCCGGCCAGCTGACCACGCGGATCATCGACCTCGTGTCGCCGATCGGCAAGGGCCAGCGCGGTCTGATCGTGGCCCCGCCGAAGACCGGCAAGACCATGATCATGCAGGCGATCGCCAACTCGATCACCCGCAACAACCCCGAGTGCCACCTGATGGTCGTCCTCGTCGACGAGCGTCCGGAAGAGGTCACCGACATGCAGCGGTCGGTCAAGGGCGAGGTCATCTCCTCGACCTTCGACCGCCCGGCCGAGGACCACACCACCGTCGCCGAGCTCGCCATCGAGCGCGCGAAGCGCCTGGTGGAGCTGGGCCACGACGTCGTCGTCCTGCTGGACTCCATCACCCGTCTGGGCCGCGCGTACAACCTCGCGGCGCCCGCCTCCGGCCGCATCCTGTCCGGTGGTGTCGACTCGACCGCGCTGTACCCGCCGAAGAAATTCTTCGGTGCCGCGCGCAACATCGAGGACGGCGGCTCGCTGACCATCCTGGCCACCGCGCTGGTCGAGACCGGCTCGCGGATGGACGAGGTGATCTTCGAGGAGTTCAAGGGCACCGGCAACATGGAGCTCAAGCTCGACCGGAAGCTCTCGGACAAGCGCATCTTCCCGGCGGTGGACGTGGACGCGTCCAGCACCCGTAAGGAAGAGATCCTGCTCGGCAGCGACGAGCTGGCGATCGTGTGGAAGCTGCGCCGGGTGCTGCACGCCCTGGACCAGCAGCAGGCCATCGAGCTGCTGCTGGACAAGATGAAGCAGACGAAGTCCAACGCGGAGTTCCTGCTGCAGATCCAGAAGACGACGCCGACCGCGGGCAACGGCAACGACTGACGCCCGCCGGTACCGTCGAGCGAAGCCCTCCCCGCCACCCGGCGGGGAGGGCTTCGTCGTGCTGTCACCGGCGCGTCCGGGCCGTGAAAATGCTGTGACGCATACCGCGTCCGACGGCTGCGCCCTGAGACCTTCGGCACAGACATAAAGTCCGCAAACGTCCTGTCCCGTATACGGCAGACCGGACAAAAGCCCTGGTGAGCGAGGTGCGAACGGCTGTACGCCGAGTCCGGCACGCCCGGCCGGAGCGACCGGGGCGGCCCCACTGTCTGTGCAACCCTTCCCGGATGCCTCCCGTCTGACAAGGTGCGGGACACCACCGGTGAGAGGACGTGACAGCCGGGGACGGCGAGGCCAGCCGAGCAGCAAGGACTGAGGAGCAGATGGCGGACAGCAGCAGGGCCGCGCGGACGGCCGAGGGCCGTTCCCGCGGCATACGCGCCACCGGCCGCCGGCGCAAGGGACCCACGAGGCGCCGCAGGGCGCTGACGATCACACTCTGCGCACTGGTGAGCTGCGTGCTGCTGGGCGGCGCGGGGCTCGGGTTCGTCTACTACCAGCTGAACGGCAACCTCAAGGGCGTCGACATCGACGCGGCACTGGGCGCCGACCGCCCGGACGACGTCGACAACGGTTCGATGGACATCCTGGTGCTCGGCTCGGACTCCCGGGCCGGGGACAACGCCAAGTACGGCTCGGACGGCGGCGGCGCCCGCTCGGACACCGCGATGGTGGTGCACGTCTACAAGGGCCACAAGAAGGCCAGCGTGGTCTCCATCCCCCGGGACACCCTGATCTCGCGGCCCTCGTGCACCAAGGGCGGGCAGCAGACCCCCGGCGCGCAGCACGTCATGTTCAACACCGCGTACGAGGTCGGCGGTCCGGCCTGTGCCGTCAAGACGGTGGAGTCCATGAGCGGCATCCGTATGGACCATTTCGTCGAGGTCGACTTCAGTGGCTTCAAGAAGCTCATCACCGCCCTCGGCGGCGTCGAGATCACCACGAAGAAGGCGATCCACGACCCGGACAGCCACCTCGACCTGAACCCCGGCACCCACACCCTGGACGGCGAGCAGGCCCTCGGCCTGGTCCGCACCCGGCACGGCGTGCCCGGCGGCGACGGCAGTGACCTGGGCCGCATCCAGCTGCAGCAGACCTTCATCAAGGCGCTGATGGACCAGGTCAAGGACGTCGGCGTGCTGTCGAGCCCGACGAAGCTGTACGACATCGGGGACACCGCCACCAAGGCGATCACCACCGACACCCGGCTGAACTCGGTCAACTCGCTGGTCGGCCTGGCCAAGAGCGTCGGGGGTATCGGCTCGGACCACATCAACATGGCCACGCTCCCGGTCACCTACGACCCGAACAATCCCAACCGGGTGCTGCCGCTGGACGCCCAGAACAAGCAGGTCTGGAAGGCGCTGCGGGAGGACAGGGCCATCCCGAAGTCGGCCCTGAAGGACTCGGCCGGCGACAAGGGCGGCACGTCCGACTACGTACGGTGAGAGGGGTGGCTCCGTCTCCCGGCCCGCACCCGGGCCGGGAATAACGGCAGTCGCCCCCCGGTTTGGGGAGATGCGGCCAGTACTGGCAAACTGGACCGTCGGCCCCGGTTCACGTGACGCATCCCGCGAGCACGACCCGGTGCCCTCCCGATACATAGGAGAATCCCTTGAAGCGCGACATCCACCCGGAGTACGTCGAGACCCAGGTCAGCTGCACCTGTGGCGCCTCGTTCACCACCCGTAGCACCGTTGCGGACGGCACCATTCGTGCCGACGTCTGCTCCGAGTGCCACCCGTTCTACACGGGCAAGCAGAAGATCCTCGACACCGGTGGCCGCGTGGCCCGCTTCGAGGCCCGCTTCGGCAAGAACGCCGGGTCCGCCAAGAAGTAGCGACCCACAAGGCGCCGGTTCTCGGTCGCCCCTGCGCGGGGGCGACCGGACCGGCGTTTTGCCGTCAATGGCCCGCCGGTCCCTCCGGCCGCGGGCGCCCGGTACATCCCAGCCAGCAGAGGAACACCACGATGTTCGAGGCGGTCGAGGAACTGATCGGCGAGCACGCCGACCTCGAGAAGCGGCTCGCCGACCCCGCGGTCCACGCCGACCAGCGCGAGGCGATGCGGCTCAACAAGCGTTACGCCGAACTGACCCCGATCATCGCCACGTACCGCGCCTGGAAGCAGACCGGGGACGACATCGAGACGGCCCGCGAACTCGCCGCCGACGACCCCGACTTCGCCGACGAGGTGAAGGAGGGCGAGGTCCGGCGCGAGGAGCTGACCGAGAAGCTGCGGCTGCTGCTCGTCCCGCGCGACCCCAGCGACGACAAGGACGTGATCCTCGAGGTCAAGGCCGGCGAGGGCGGCGAGGAGTCCGCGCTGTTCGCCGGCGACCTGCTGCGGATGTACCTGCGCTACGCCGAGCGCCTCGGCTGGAAGACCGAGATCCTCGAAGCCAACGAGTCCGACCTCGGCGGCTACAAGGACGTCCAGGTCGCCGTGAAGACCAAGGGCCAGACCGAGCCCGGCCAGGGCGTGTGGGCCCGGATGAAGTACGAGGGCGGGGTGCACCGCGTGCAGCGCGTGCCCGCCACCGAGTCCCAGGGCCGTATCCACACCTCCGCCGCCGGCGTGCTCGTCACGCCCGAGGCCGAGGAGGTCGAGGTCGAGATCGGCCCGAACGACCTGCGGATCGACGTCTACCGCTCCTCAGGCCCTGGCGGCCAGTCGGTCAACACCACCGACTCCGCGGTGCGCATCACCCACCTGCCCACCGGCATCGTCGTCTCCTGCCAGAACGAGAAGAGCCAGCTGCAGAACAAGGAGCAGGCGCTCCGCATCCTGCGCTCCCGGCTGCTCGCGGCGGCGCAGGAGGAGGCCGAGCGGGAGGCGTCGGACGCCCGCCGCAGTCAGGTACGTACGGTCGACCGTTCCGAGCGGATCCGGACCTACAACTTCCCGGAAAACCGGATCTCCGACCACCGGGTGGGCTTCAAGGCGTACAACTTGGACCAGGTGCTGGACGGCGAGCTCGACCCGGTCATCCAGGCCTGCGTGGACGCCGACTCGGCGGCCAAGCTCGCCGCCGCCCAGTAAGCCGCGGGCGGGCGCCCGGCGCCCGCTTCACACCGCACGACCGAAGTACGTACCGGCTGGAGGACCAGTGCAGCAGTCTCCCGGGGGCCGTCCCCCCAAGGCCCGGTCTGTGCTGCTCGCCGAGGTGGCCCAGGCGACCCAGCGGCTGGCCGACGCCGGCGTGCCCTCGCCCCGTTTCGACGCCGAGGAGCTCGCCGCCCACGTGCACGGCGTGAAGCGGTCCCAGCTGCACATGGTGGGCGACGCGGACTTCGACGCCCGGTACTGGGAGGCGATCGCCCGCCGCGAGGCCCGCGAGCCGCTCCAGCACATCACCGGGCGCGCCTTCTTCCGGTACCTGGAACTGCACGTCGGCCCCGGGGTGTTCGTGCCCCGGCCGGAGACCGAGTCGGTGGTGGGCTGGGCCATAGACGCCGTCCGCGCGATGGACGTCGTCGAGCCGCTCATCGTCGACCTGTGCACCGGCTCCGGCGCCATCGCCCTCGCGCTCGCCCAGGAGGTCCCGCGCTCGCGGGTGCACGCCGTGGAGCTGTCCGAGGACGCCCTGGTGTGGACACGCAAGAACGTCGAGGGGTCCCGCGTCGTTCTCCATCAGGGCGACGCGCTGACCGCGCTGCCCGAGCTGGACGGCCAGGTCGACCTGGTCGTCTCCAACCCCCCGTACATCCCGCTGACCGAGTGGGAGCACGTGGCACCGGAGGCACGCGACCACGACCCCGAGCTCGCGCTCTTCTCCGGCGAGGACGGCCTGGACACCATCCGGGGCATCGAGCGCACCGCACACCGCCTGCTGCGGCCCGGCGGCGTCGTCGTGATCGAGCACGCCGACACCCAGGGCGGCCAGGTGCCGTGGATCTTCACCGAGGAGCGCGGCTGGGCGGACGCGGCCGACCACCCCGACCTGAACAACCGCCCGCGTTTCGCGACCGCCCGCAGGGCGACGCCGTGACCGTACCCGCAGCTCCCGACCGGGCCCCGGCCGCCGCCGGGCGCCGCCGCTCCCACCCCACCACCGTTCCGCACCAGGAGGCCCGCTAATGGCACGGCGATACGACTGCAGCGACGCGACCGACCGCGCGACCGGCCTGCGTGAGGCCGCCTCGGCGGTCCGGCGCGGGGAGCTGGTCGTGCTGCCGACCGACACCGTCTACGGGGTCGGCGCGGACGCCTTCAGCTCGGAGGCCGTCGGCGACCTCCTGGAGGCCAAGGGCCGCGGCCGCAACATGCCCTCGCCGGTCCTGGTCGGCTCCCCGAACACCCTGCACGGCCTGGTCACCGACTTCTCCGAGCAGGCCTGGGAGCTGGTCGACGCCTTCTGGCCCGGCGCGCTGACCCTGGTCGCCCGGCACCAGCCGTCGCTGACCTGGGACCTGGGGGAGACCCGTGGCACGGTGGCGGTACGGATGCCGCTGCACCCGGTCGCCATCGATCTGCTGACCGAGTTCGGCCCGATGGCCGTCTCCAGCGCCAACCTCACGGGACACCCGTCCCCGCAGGACTGCGACGCGGCCCAGGAGATGCTGGGCGACTCCATCTCCGTGTACCTCGACGGCGGGCCCACCCCGGCCGCCGTGCCGTCCTCCATCGTCGACGTCACCGGGAAGATCCCGCGGCTGCTGCGGGCCGGCGCGATCGACGCCGACGAGCTCCGCAAGGTCGTACCCGAGCTCGAGGTGGCCAATTGATGGCCCCGCAGGGGCGTGGCATAGCGGGAACGCAGGACGACTACACCTTCCGCATCCTCCACGTCAGCACCGGCAACGTCTGCCGCTCGCCGATCACCGAGCGGCTGCACCGCCATGGCCTGCAATGCAGACTCGGTACCGAGCTGACCAGCGGCATCGTGGTGGAGAGCGCCGGCACCTGGGGCCACGAGGGCGCCCCGATGGAGACCCACGCCGCCACCGTGCTGGCCGACTACGGCGCCGACCCCGACGGGTTCATCGGCCGTGAGCTGCTGGACGAGCACGTCATCCGCGCGGACCTGGTGCTCACCGCCACCCGCGACCACCGTGCCCAGGTCATCTCCATGGGCCACTCCGCGGGGCTGCGCACCTTCACCCTCAAGGAGTTCAACCGGCTGGTGAAGGCCATAGATCCGGCCACTCTTCCCGAGCCCGATCCGGCGCTGCCCGACGGCGGCCTGGTGGACCGCGCCCGCGCGCTGGTGGGCGCGGCGGCAGCGCTGCGCGGCTGGCTCCTCGCGCCGAACGCCGAGGCCGACGAGGTGCACGACCCCTACGGCGCGCCCATCACGTTCTTCCGCTCCATCGGCGACGAGATCAACCAGGCCCTCGACCCGGTCGTCACCGCTCTCACAGGAGTCCCCGCACGCGCCTGAGCGGCGATGTGAGGCAGGTCGTTACGTAACGACCCGGTCCGAGCCCCAGTCGTCCTCACACGCCCCTGTAGCCGCCCTGCCCGCCCGGTGGCCGTAAAGCGCCCCAACCACCCGCCCGGCCGCCCCGTCACGCCGTACACCGCGCCTGAGCGCCGTTCCGCGCCTACATTGGACGTACGTCCCCCGTACGAGGCCCGGAGCGAGCGATGTCAGCGACTCCCGCGTCCACCCGCAGCGCCACCCCGCACGCCCGGCCGGTCCGGCAGCAGAGCGACGGCCGGCCGCCCGGGAGCCCGGCCGCTGCGCCCTGGGGCGGGCCCGGCTTCGACCAGCTGCGCGCCCAGGACCCGCAGATCGCCGACGCGCTGCTCGGCGAGAGCGCCCGGCAGGCGTCGGGCCTCCAGCTGATCGCCGCGGAGAACTTCACCTCGCCCGCCGTGCTCGCCGCGCTCGGCTCCCCGCTCGCCAACAAGTACGCCGAGGGCTACCCCGGCGCGCGCCACCACGGCGGCTGCGAGCTGGTGGACTTCGCCGAGCGGACGGCGGTGGAGCGCGCCAAGGCCCTCTTCGGCGCCGAACACGCCAACGTGCAGGCCCACAGCGGCTCTTCGGCCGTGCTGGCCGCCTACGCAGCCCTGCTGCGCCCCGGGGACAGCGTGCTGGCCATGGCGCTGCCGCACGGCGGTCATCTGACGCACGGCTCGGCCGCCAACTTCTCCGGCCGCTGGTTCGACTTCGCCGGGTACGGCGTGGACCCCGACACCGGGCTGCTGGACTACGCCGCCATCCGGGAGCTGGCGGCGCGGCGCCGCCCCAAGGCCATCGTCTGCGGCTCGATCTCCTATCCACGCCACATCGACTACGCGGCCTTCCGGGAGATCGCCGACGAGGTGGGCGCGTACCTCATCGCGGACGCCGCGCACCCCATCGGGCTGGTGGCCGGGGGAGCGGCGCCGAACCCGGTGCCGTACGCCGACGTGGTGTGCGCGACCACCCACAAGGTCCTGCGCGGCCCGCGCGGCGGCATGATCCTGTGCGGCGCCGACCTGGCCGAGCGGATCGACCGGGCGGTGTTCCCGTTCACCCAGGGCGGTGCGCAGATGCACACGGTCGCGGCGAAGGCCGTCGCCTTCGGGGAGGCGTCGACGCCGGCGTTCGCGGCGTACGCCCATCGGGTGACGGGCAACGCGCGGACGCTCGCCGCGGCGCTGCAGGCCGAGGGGCTGACGGTGACCACCGGCGGCACCGACACCCACCTGATCACCGCGGACACCGCGCCGCTGGGGCTGGACGCCCGGACGGCGCGCGGGCGGCTGGCCGCGGCCGGCATCGTCCTGGACACCTGCGCGCTGCCCGGTCCGGCGGACGCCACGACGCGCAGGACCGGCATCCGGCTGGGCACCGCCGCCGTTTCCACGCAGGGGATGGGGGAAGCAGAGATGACACGCATCGGGGCACTGATCGGAGCGGCGCTGCGGGAGGACGGCACGGTTCGTGCGGGGACCACGGAACTGGTCCGGAACTTCCCGCCATATCCCCCACAGGCCTGAATCGGGGAACCGTTCGCGCGCGAGGAACGTCGTTACCTACATTCACGGCTGAGGGGCGGACACGCATATGGTGTGTGGCTGTGATGGCCAGCGATACCAATGGGGCAGCCCGTGCGTGAATACCTGCTGACGCTGTGCGTCACGGCCGCGGTCACTTACCTGCTGACCGGGCCGGTACGGAAATTCGCGATCGCGGCCGGCGCGATGCCGGAGATCCGCGCCCGCGACGTGCACCGCGAACCGACGCCGCGGCTCGGCGGCATCGCGATGTTCGGCGGTCTGTGCGCGGGTCTGCTCGTCTCCGCCCACTTCACGAACATCAAGAGCGTCTTCGAGTTCTCCAACGAGCCGCGGGCGCTCCTCTCGGGCGCCGCGCTGATCTGGATCCTCGGCGTCCTGGACGACAAGTGGGGCGTGGACGCGCTCATCAAGCTCGGCGGGCAGATGATCGCCGCGGGCGTGATGGTCCTCCAGGGTCTGACCATCCTGTGGATCCCGGTGCCCGGCGTCGGCACGGTCTCGCTGACCCCGATGCAGGGCACGCTGCTCACCGTCGCGCTGGTCGTGATCACCATCAACGCGGTGAACTTCGTCGACGGCCTGGACGGCCTCGCCTCCGGCATGGTGTGCATCGCGGCCGCGGCGTTCTTCATGTACGCGTACCGCATCTGGTACGGCTACGGCCTGGAGGCGGCGGCGCCCGCCTCGCTCTTCGCGGCGATCCTGATGGGCATGTGCCTGGGCTTCCTGCCGCACAACATGCACCCGGCGCGGATCTTCATGGGCGACTCGGGCTCGATGCTGATCGGGCTGGTGCTGGCGGCGGGCGCGATCTCCGTCACGGGTCAGGTGGACCCGGACGCGATGCAGCTGTTCGCCGGTTCGGAGCGGGCCGCGGTGCACACGATGGTGCCCGTCTACATCCCGCTGCTGCTGCCGCTGACCATCATCGCGGTGCCCTTCGCCGACCTGGTCCTGGCGATCGTGCGGCGGACCTGGAACGGCCAGTCGCCGTTCACCGCCGACCGCGGCCACCTGCACCACCGGCTGCTGGAGATCGGGCACTCGCACAGCCGCGCGGTGCTGATCATGTACTTCTGGTCGGCGCTGATCGCGTTCGGCGCGGTGGCGTACTCGGTGAACAACGCCAGCGTCTGGATCGTCCTGGGCATCGTCGCCCTGAGCGCCGTCGGCCTGGGCCTCCTGCTGCTGCCGCGGTTCACGCCGCGGGCGCCGCGCTGGGCGGAGCGGATGGTGCCCCCGCGGTACCGGCGCCGGGCCGTCGCGACCGACGCGGAGGGCGTGGCTCCGGAAGCCGGTTCCGCCGATGCGGAGTCGGGGGAGGAGCCGCGGGAAGCGGTGCCGGCCGGGATCAACGGCGCCACCGCGATCGGCGACCGGTCCCGTTTCCAGGACTGGCGACGGGTCGGCAGCCGGCACTGAACGAGAGGTTCCGGAAACTTCTTCGGAACGGGTTCGAGATTATGTTCGCCACACTGAAAATCGGACTATTCCGTGCTCATAGCACACAAAGTGGCGGCCGTCAGTGCACCAACGCGCGGAGTACTGCTCACGTGTGACAGGTAGCACACGAAGTAGGTAAAGACCTCATCAAATAGTTTGTGATACCGTTCACGAGACCCGGTGATAGAGCCGTAAGTCCCGAATCGATCGGGCCGCTCGGCTCGGCTGACCACCGTCGTACCGGGTCTACGCTCGTCCGCGAGCACACCCGCCCCCACCCCGCCGGAGCGCCGCCATGCAGTCACATGACGCTCGCCTGTTTCTTCGTGCCCTCGTACCCACGCTTGTCGTCGGCGCTCTCGCCGTCGTCGTCAGTGCGCTGGTCGCCGGCGGCAAGGGCGCGATCGGTGCCGTGTTCGGTGTGGCGCTGGTGCTCTTCGTGATGGGCATCAGCCTCGTCGTCCTCCAGCAGACCGCGAAGAAATACCCCGCGCTGTTCCAGATGATGGGGCTGCTGCTGTACGCGGTGCAGATCCTGTTCGTCGGGGTCTTTCTGCTCGCGTTCAAGGACACGTCTCTTTTTGATACGAAGGCCTTCGCGTTCACCCTGCTCGCCTCGACCCTCGTGTGGATCGCCGCACAGGCCCGCGGCTACATGAAGGCGAAGATTCTCTACGTCGACCCCGAAGCCGCGGAAGCCAAGCGCGCGGAAACGGCGGGGTCCGCGCCGTGAGACGTAGGGCCGGGATAAACGCAGCCGTGAGAGCCTGCTATCGTCCGGTGCCATCTGCGGCACAGTTGGCGCAGGCGGCGCGGCTCCCGAGTCCCCCGGGGCAGGAAGTACGAATCCTGCGGCCCCCGCCTGTGATGCGAACCGGCCCAGTGCCGATGTGCCGCCCCCAAATCCGTAAGACCAGTCCAGTGCCGTTCCGCGGATCAACGCCGCGCCGACACAACGAGGTTGCCGTACCTATGCGCCACGCTGAAGGAGCTCGCGGTGAGTGCTGACATGAATACGCTCGCCTTTAACACCGAGTGCCACCTCTTCATTCCAGGGTGTGGCTTCGAGGCTCCCGGCCTGCACTCGTTCGTCTTCGACCCGCTCTTCTCGATCGGCAGCTTCAACTTCAACAAGCCGATGCTGCTGGCCCTGGTCAGCACCGTCGTCGTGGTGTGGTTCTTCTGGGCTGCCTTCGGCCGGGCCAAGGTCGTGCCGGGCAAGATGCAGATGATCGCGGAGGCCGGCTACGACTTCGTGCGCCGCGGGCTCGTGTACGACGCGCTCGGCAAGAAGGAGGGCGACAAGTACGTCCCCTTCATGGTCGCGCTGTTCTTCTTCGTATGGGTCATGAACATCTGGTCGATCATTCCGGTCGCCCAGTTCCCGGTGACCTCGGTCATCGCGTTCCCCGCCGGCCTGGCCCTGATGGTCTGGCTGCTCTGGGTGACTCTGACCTTCAAGAAGCACGGTTTCGTCGGCGCCCTCAAGAACTTCACGGGCTACGACAAGTCGCTCGGCTGGGTCCTGCCGCTGCTGATGGTCATCGAGTTCTTCTCGAACCTGATCATCCGGCCCTTCACCCACGCGGTCCGGCTCTTCGCGAACATGTTCGCGGGCCACATGCTGATCGTGATGTTCACCATCGCCAGCTTCTACCTCGCGAACGGCGTCGGCTTCGTCTACGCGGGCGCGTCCTTCGTGATGACCCTTGTGATGACCGCCTTCGAGCTGTTCATCCAGGCCGTCCAGGCGTACGTCTTCGTGCTGCTGGCCTGCAACTACGTCCAGGGCGCGCTCGCCGAGCACCACTGAGCACCCCGCCTCCCCGATACACACCAGACGTCCGGTGGCCAACCCCCATCGGTCCTTGAAAGAGAAGGAAGAACCGGCATGTCCGCTCTCCAGACCCTTGCCTCCGCCGACGCGTTCACCGGCAGCGCCAGCGCGATCGGTTACGGCCTGGCCGCCATCGGCCCCGGCGTCGGCGTCGGCATCATCTTCGGTAACGGCACCCAGGCCCTGGCCCGCCAGCCCGAGGCCGCCGGCCTGATCCGCACCAACCAGATCATGGGTTTCGCCTTCTGTGAGGCGCTCGCCCTCATCGGCATCGTCATGGGCTTCGTTTACAAGTAAGCCGAAGCACTACGACGACCCTTATAGACGGAAGGCATTGACGTGACCCTGGTCAGCCTGGCGAGTGAGGTAGAGGTTCCGCAGAACCCCCTCATCCCGCCGATCCCAGAGCTTGTCATCGGCCTGATCGCCTTCTTCATCGTCTTCGGCTTCCTCGCCAAGAAGCTCCTCCCGAACATCAACAAGGTTCTGGACGAGCGCCGCGCGGCGATCGAAGGTGGCATGGAGAAGGCGGAGGCCGCCCAGGCCGAGGCCCAGCAGGTCCTGGAGGACTACCGGGCCCAGCTCGCCGACGCCCGCCACGAGGCCGCTCGTCTGCGCCAGGAGGCGCAGGAGCAGGGTGCCGCGCTCATCGCCGAGATGCGCGCGGAAGGCCAGCGGCAGCGTGAGGAAATCATCGCCGCCGGTCACACCCAGATCGAGGCGGACCGGAAGCAGGCCGCGCACACGCTGCGTCAGGACGTGGGCAAGCTCGCCACCGACCTGGCCGGCAAGCTCGTCGGTGAGTCCCTCGAGGACCACGCCCGGCAGAGCCGCACCATCGACCGCTTCCTCGACGAGCTCGAGGCCAAGGCGGCGACCGACACGGCGAAGGCCGAGGCCGGCCGATGAATGGAGCGAGCCGCGAGGCACTGGCCTCCGCACGCGAGCGTCTCGACGCACTGACGGACAACGCCTCCGTCGACGCGGCGAAGCTCGCCGAGGAGCTGGCTGCCGTCACCGCGCTGCTCGACCGCGAGGTGTCGCTGCGTCGGGTCCTCACCGACCCGGCGCAGGCCGGCGAGGCGAAGGCCGAGCTGGCCGGGCGCCTGCTGGGCAGCCAGGTCGGCGGCGAGACCGTCGATCTGGTCTCCGGCATGGTCCGCTCCCGCTGGTCGCAGTCGCGCGACCTGGTGGACGGCATCGAGGAGCTGGCGTTCAGCGCCGACCTCGTCGCCGCGCAGCGGGCCGGGGCGCTCGACGACGTGGAGGACGAGCTGTTCCGGTTCGGCCGGATCGTGTCCTCCTCGGCCGAGCTGCGCTCCGCACTGACCGACCGCCGGGCGGACGCCTCGGCCAAGGCCGAGCTGATTCGCTCGCTGCTGGGCGGCCGGGCGAACCCGGTCACCGAGCGCCTGGTCGTGCGACTCGTCGCACAGCCGCGGGGCCGTAGCCTGGAGGCGGGGCTGGATGCCCTGTCCAAGCTGGCCGCGCACCGCCGGGACCGGCTGGTCGCGGTGGTCACCTCCGCGGTGCCGATCAGCGAGAGCCAGAAGCAGCGCCTGGGCGCTGCCCTCACTTCGCTGTACGGCCGGCGGGTCCACCTGAACCTCGACGTGGACCCCGAGGTCCTCGGCGGCGTGCAGGTGCGCATCGGTGACGAGGTCATCAACGGGACCATCTCCGAGCGCCTGGACGAGGCGACCCGGCGGATGGCCGGCTGAAACAGCCAACCAACTCAACAGCATGAGCAGCGGCCCGAGTTGGGCCGTAACGCAGGGACAGCAACAGGGGGCGAACCCGCCCTCTGCCTGCGGCGGGGGGAGCCCCATACCCCGCAACAAGACTTCGGGCCCAACAAGGAGAGCAGGGAACCCAGATGGCGGAGCTCACGATCCGGCCGGAGGAGATCCGGGACGCGCTGGAGAACTTTGTCCAGGCGTACAAGCCGGACGCGGCCTCGCGCGAGGAGGTCGGGACGGTCAGCGAGGCCGGTGACGGCATCGCGAAGGTCGAGGGACTTCCCTCGGCGATGGCGAACGAACTGCTGAAGTTCGAGGACGGCACCCTCGGCCTCGCGCTGAACCTCGAAGAGCGCGAGATCGGTGCGGTCGTCCTCGGCGAGTTCAGCGGTATCGAGGAGGGCCAGCCGGTGCAGCGCACCGGTGAGGTGCTCTCGGTCGCCGTGGGCGAGGGCTACCTCGGCCGCGTCGTCGACCCGCTGGGCAACCCGATCGACGGCCTCGGCGAGATCGAGTCCGAGGGCCGCCGCGCCCTGGAGCTGCAGGCTCCGGGCGTCATGGTCCGTAAGTCGGTCCACGAGCCGATGCAGACCGGCTACAAGGCCGTCGACTCGATGGTGCCGATCGGCCGCGGTCAGCGTCAGCTGATCATCGGCGACCGCCAGACCGGCAAGACCGCGCTGGCCGTCGACACCATCATCAACCAGCGCGACAACTGGCGCTCGGGCGACCCGAAGAAGCAGGTCCGCTGCATCTACGTCGCGGTCGGCCAGAAGGGCTCCACCATCGCGTCCGTGCGCGGTGCCCTGGAGGAGGCCGGCGCCCTCGAGTACACGACGATCGTCGCGGCTCCGGCGTCCGACCCGGCCGGCTTCAAGTACCTCGCCCCCTACACCGGCAGCGCCATCGGCCAGCACTGGATGTACGAGGGCAAGCACGTCCTGATCATCTTCGACGACCTGTCGAAGCAGGCCGACGCCTACCGTGCCGTGTCGCTGCTGCTGCGCCGTCCGCCGGGCCGTGAGGCCTACCCGGGCGACGTCTTTTACCTGCACTCCCGTCTGCTGGAGCGTTGCGCGAAGCTGTCGGACGACATGGGCGCCGGCTCGATGACCGGTCTGCCGATCGTCGAGACCAAGGCGAACGACGTGTCGGCGTTCATTCCGACCAACGTCATCTCCATCACCGACGGTCAGTGCTTCCTGGAGTCCGACCTGTTCAACGCGGGCCAGCGCCCGGCGCTGAACGTCGGTATCTCCGTCTCCCGAGTCGGTGGCTCCGCCCAGCACAAGGCCATGAAGCAGGTCTCCGGCCGCCTCCGTGTGGACCTCGCCCAGTTCCGTGAGCTGGAGGCGTTCGCCGCCTTCGGTTCCGACCTGGACGCGGCCTCCAAGGCCCAGCTGTCCCGCGGTCAGCGCATGACCGAGCTGCTCAAGCAGGGTCAGTACCAGCCGATGCCCGTCGAGGAGCAGGTCGTCTCCATCTGGGCCGGTACCACCGGCAAGATGGACGACGTCCCGGTGGAGGACATCCGCCGCTTCGAGCGCGAGCTCCTGGACTGGATGGGCCGCGAGAAGAAGGAGCTGCTCACCAGCATCGTCGAGGGCGGCAAGATGTCCGACGACACCATCCAGGCCCTCACCGACTCGGTCTCCACCTTCAAGCAGCAGTTCGAGACCTCGGACGGCAAGCTGCTCGGTGAGGACGCTTCGGCCGGCGCCGCCAAGTGACGACGGAAGGGACCTGATCCATGGGAGCCCAGCTCCGGGTCTACAAGCGTCGCATCCGCTCCGTCACCGCGACCAAGAAGATCACCAAGGCGATGGAGATGATCGCCGCCTCGCGCATCGTCAAGGCGCAGCGCCAGGTGGCGGCATCGACGCCGTACGCGAGTGAACTGACCCGCGCGGTGACGGCGGTTGCTACCGGCTCGAACACCAACCACGCCCTGACGACCGAGGCGGAGAACCCGACCCGGGCCGCGGTGCTGCTCATCACGAGCGACCGCGGTCTCGCGGGCGGCTACTCCTCCAACGCCATCAAGGCCGCCGAGCAGCTCACCGAGCGGCTCAAGGGCGAGGGCAAGGAGGTCGACACCTACATCGTCGGCCGCAAGGGTGTGTCGTACTACGGCTTCCGCGAGCGCAAGGTCGAGGAGTCGTGGACCGGCTTCACCGACAGCCCGACGTACGCGGACGCCAAGGCCGTCGCCGCACCGCTCATCGAGACCGTCCGGAAGGACACGGCCGAGGGCGGCGTGGACGAGCTGCACATCGTCTTCACCGAGTTCGTTTCGATGATGACGCAGACGCCGGTCGACGACCGGCTGCTGCCGCTCAGCCTCGACGCGAAGGACGACGAGGACGGTGCCGCGGCCTCGAACGAGCTGCTGCCGCTGTTCGACTTCGAGCCGTCGGCGGAGGACGTCCTGGACGCCCTGCTGCCGCGGT
This sequence comes from Streptomyces sp. NPDC047117, assembly GCF_040643545.1. Classification (NCBI taxonomy): domain Bacteria; kingdom Bacillati; phylum Actinomycetota; class Actinomycetes; order Kitasatosporales; family Streptomycetaceae; genus Streptomyces; species Streptomyces sp. NPDC047117. Next base: position 98,855 of record NZ_JBEYUN010000004.1, read on the forward strand.
ACGTGGAGTCGCGCATCTACAACGCGCTGCTGCAGTCCGCCGCCTCCGAGCACGCCGCCCGCCGGCGCGCGATGAAGTCGGCGACGGACAACGCGGAAGAGCTCATCAAGTCGCTCTCGCGGCTTGCAAACCAGGCCCGCCAGGCCGAAATCACCCAGGAAATCAGCGAGATCGTCGGTGGCGCGAGCGCACTGGCCGACGCGACCGCGGGGAGTGACTGACAACTATGACCACCACTGTTGAGACGGCCACGGCGACGGGCCGCGTCGCGCGGGTCATCGGCCCGGTCGTCGACGTGGAGTTCCCCGTCGACGCGATGCCGGACATCTACAACGCGCTGACCGTCGAGGTCGACGACCCGGCCGAGGCCGGCGTCAAGAAGACGCTGACCCTCGAGGTCGCCCAGCACCTGGGCGACGGCATGGTCCGCGCGATCTCGATGCAGCCCACCGACGGTCTGGTCCGCCAGGCCGCGGTGACCGACACGGGCACGGGCATCACCGTCCCCGTCGGTGACGTCACCAAGGGCAAGGTGTTCAACACCCTCGGCGAGATCCTCAACAAGCCGGAGGCGGCTGCCGAGGTCACCGAGCGCTGGCCCATCCACCGCAAGGCCCCGACCTTCGACCAGCTCGAGTCCAAGACCGAGATGTTCGAGACCGGCGTCAAGGTCATCGACCTGCTGACCCCGTACGTCAAGGGCGGCAAGATCGGTCTGTTCGGTGGTGCCGGTGTCGGCAAGACCGTTCTGATCCAGGAAATGATCTACCGTGTGGCCAACAACCACGACGGTGTGTCGGTGTTCGCGGGCGTCGGCGAGCGCACCCGTGAGGGCAACGACCTCATCGAGGAGATGACGGACTCCGGCGTCATCGACAAGACCGCGCTGGTCTTCGGCCAGATGGACGAGCCCCCGGGCACCCGTCTGCGGGTCGCGCTGGCCGGTCTGACGATGGCGGAGTACTTCCGTGACGTCCAGAAGCAGGACGTCCTCTTCTTCATCGACAACATCTTCCGGTACACCCAGGCGGGTTCCGAGGTGTCCACCCTGCTGGGCCGCATGCCCTCCGCGGTGGGTTACCAGCCGAACCTGGCGGACGAGATGGGCCTCCTGCAGGAGCGCATCACCTCGACCCGTGGTCACTCGATCACCTCGATGCAGGCGATCTACGTCCCCGCGGACGACCTGACCGACCCGGCGCCGGCCACCACCTTCGCGCACCTGGACGCCACGACCGTTCTGTCGCGTCCGATCTCGGAGAAGGGCATCTACCCGGCGGTGGACCCGCTGGACTCGACGTCCCGCATCCTGGACCCGCGGTACATCACGCAGGAGCACTACGACTGCGCCTCCCGCGTGAAGACGATCCTGCAGAAGTACAAGGACCTGCAGGACATCATCGCGATTCTCGGTATCGACGAGCTGGGCGAGGAGGACAAGCTCGTTGTCCACCGTGCCCGTCGTGTCGAGCGCTTCCTGTCGCAGAACACCCACGTGGCGAAGCAGTTCACCGGTGTCGACGGTTCGGACGTGTCGCTGGACGAGTCCATCTCGGCCTTCAACGCGATCTGCGACGGTGAGTACGACCACTTCCCCGAGCAGGCGTTCTTCATGTGCGGTGGCATTGAGGACCTCAAGGCCAACGCCAAGGAGCTGGGCGTCTCCTGACCCCGGCTTCCGGTTCCGGGGGCGGCCGTGGCCGCCCCCGGCGCCGACGCCCACTAGTATTTGACCCGACATCTGCTGATCCCGGCAGGTGAAGACCCGAGGAGCCATCGTGGCTGAGCTGCACGTCGAGTTGGTCGCCGCGGACCGTCAGGTCTGGTCCGGCGAGGCCAGCCTGGTCGTCGCGCGCACCTCGTCGGGCGACATCGGCGTCATGCCCGGTCACCAGCCGCTGCTCGGCGTGCTGGAGTCCGGTCCGGTGACGATTCGTACGACCGGCGAGAGCGGCGACGGCACCGTCGTTGCCGCGGTGCACGGCGGCTTCATCTCGTTCGCCGACAACAAGCTTTCTCTGCTCGCGGAGATCGCCGAGCTGTCGGACGAGATCGATGTCCAGCGCGCGGAGCGGGCCTTGGAGCGGGCGAAGTCGGAGGCCGACGCGGCCGCCGAGCGCCGCGCCGATGTCCGGCTGCGTGCGGTGGCAGGCGTTCACTGAACCCTGTCACAGACGAGCTTTACCCTCAGCCGCGGGCTGCGCTGGAATTCTCCAGAGCGGTCCGCGGCTGAGCCGATGCAGGTGCGTAACCGTATTCGAGGCGAGGAGGTCGGTGGAGATGGTCCTCGCTCTGTGTGTGAGTGCCGCGGTCGTCGTCCTGGTACTACTGGGGCTCTTCGTCTTCGGACTGCGACGGCGGCTGATCCAGCGGTCCGGCGGCACGTTCGACTGCAGTCTGCGCTGGGACGTGCCCGCCGCGGCGGCCGTCACGACGCCGGACGGCGAGCCCAGCGGCAAAGGCTGGATCTACGGCGTGGCCCGGTACAACGGTGACCGCGTCGAGTGGTTCCGGGTCTTCTCCTATGCGCCGCGCCCACGGCGCATCCTGGAGCGGGCCTCCATCGAGGTACTGGAGCGGCGCAGCCCGGAGGGCGAGGAGGAGCTGGCCCTGCTCTCCGACTCCATCGTCCTCGCCTGCCGGCATCGGGGCACGCGCCTGGAGCTGGCGATGAGCGAGGACGCGCTCACGGGCTTCCTCGCCTGGCTGGAGGCGGCACCACCCGGACAGAGAGTCAACGTGGCTTGACGACTGTCCGGGTTTTCTGTTTTCCGGGGGCCGCTCCTCCGGGGAACGCGTTCCGGTAGGTGCCGCGGGCCCGGTCCCGCGTCAGGCGTGCTCGCGGCCGAGGCCCAGTTCCTGGGCGAGCACGGCGGCCTGCACCCGGCTGCGCAGGTCCAGCTTGTTCAGCAACCTGCTGACGTGCGTCTTCACCGTCGCCTCCGCCATGTCCAGGCGGGCCGCGACGTCCGCGTTGGACAGCCCTTCGCCCAGGCAGCCCAGCACCTCGCGCTCCCGCGGGGTGAGCACGTCGAGGACGGCGGTGTCCTGGGCCGCGGCGGCCGGGCGCGGCGCCGCGAACTCCGCGATCAGCCGCCGGGTCACGGCGGGCGCGATGATCCCCTCGCCGGCCGCCACCGTGCGGACCGCCGCCAGCAGCTCCGCCGCGTCGCTGGTCTTCAGCAGGAATCCGGCCGCGCCCGCGCGCAGCGCCCCGAAGACGTACTCGTCCAGGTCGAAGGTGGTCAGCACCAGGACGTCGGCCAGGCCCCGAGCGGTGATCTCGCGGGTGGCCGAGACGCCGTCCAGCCGGGGCATCTGGACGTCCATCAGCACCAGGTCCGGGCGGAGCCCGGCGGCCAGCCGGACCGCCTCCTCGCCGTCCGCCGCTTCCCCGGCCACCTCGATGTCGGGCGCCGAGCGCAGGATGAGGACCAGGCCCGCGCGGACGGCCGACTGGTCCTCGGCCACCAGGACCCGGATCGGACGGTCGGTGCGGTCGGTCATCGGGGGTGCTCCTTCTCGTCGGCGGGCAGTGTCGCCCGTACGCGCCATACGTCTCCGTCGGGGGCCGCGTCGAACGTCCCGTGCAGCAGGGCGGCCCGCTCCCGCATGCCCACCAGTCCGGAGCCGGAGCCGGGCGCGCTCGGGCCCGGGCGCCGGCCGTAGGGGCTGGTGACGGCGAGCGACAGGGCGCCGTCGGCGCGTGCGAGGCGTACGGTCACTTCGCCGGGCGCCGCGTGCTTGAGCGCGTTCGTCACGGACTCCTGGACGATCCGGTACGCGGCCAGCTCCACCGGGGCCGCGAGCGCGGAGCCGTCGGGCGGGCGCTCGTCGGCGAGGGTGAAGGTGAGGCCGCTGCCGGCGCCGTGGCCGCGGGCGCGCTCCAGGAGGGCGTCCAGGGCGTCGAGCCGGGGCGTGGCGGCCGGCGCGTCCTGGGCCCCGGCGTCCCGCAGGAGGCCGATGAGGCGGCGCATCTCCGCCAGGCCCTGCACGCTGTTCTCGCGGATGACGCCGAGCGCGTCGCCGGTCGCTCCCGGGTCGTCGAGGGACTGGGCGGCGGTGGCGTGGATGGCGATGGCCGAGAGGTGGTTGGCGACCATGTCGTGCAGCTCGCGGGCCATCCGGGCGCGCTCGGACAGGACGGCCTCCCGGCGGTCCAGCTCGGCCAGCAGCGCGGTCTGCTCGGCGCGCAGCCGGGCGGCCTGGGCGGCCTCGCGATGGCTGCGGATGATGACCGCGGTCCAGGCCGGGCCGATCGTGCCGACGCCGACCGCGACGCCGATGAGCAGCGCCTGCGGGTCGCGGAGCAGGGCGACGGGCAGCAGGGTGGCGAGGACGGTGACCAGGACGCAGGCGCGGGGGATGCGGCGGGCCGCGGCCGGGGTGCCGTACATGACGGCCGCGTAGATCACGTCGGTGAACATCAGCACGGTGGCGATCACCGTGCCGCTGAGCACGTCGAGGACCATCGCCGCCACGCCGACGGCCAGGGCCGTGCCGGGCGCGGTGCGGCGCAGCAGCTCGGCGCCGGACATCAGGGCGAGGGCGGCGAGCGCGAGCTGCGCGGGCAGCAGGGGCGGGCCGCCGTGCAGTCCGAGGAACCACAGCAGTACGCCCCCGAGCAGGCCGGACACCGCGATGAGGACGTCGTCGCGGTGCGGGCGGCCGGGGGCGGCGAAGGGGCTCACCCTGCCATCCAACACGGCTGCGCCGGTCCGGGCCTCCCTATCGGCGACGATCCGCCGCCGGCGCCGCGTACATCGAAGGATGCAGTGCCGGATCGTCACGGGCGACGACGAATCGGGGGCGCGGGGCGCGGAGGCTGGAGGGGAGGGAGAGGAGCGAACCGTGATCGTGACGCTGGTCGTGCTGTGCGAGGTCGGGTTCTGGGTGCTGCTGGCCGCGGGGCTGGCGCTGCGCTATCTGGCGCGGATGCCGCGCACCGGGGCCGCGGTGCTGCTGATGGAGCCGCTGCTGGAGCTGGTCCTGCTCGTGGTGACGGTGATCGACCTGCGCAACGGTGCGCAGGCGGACTGGAAACACGGGCTGGCCGCGGTCTACATCGGCTTCACGGTCGCCTACGGCCACTACACGATCCGGTGGGCGGACGGGCAGTTCGCGTACCGCTTCGCGGGCGGGCCGAAGCCGCCGGGTGCCGGGTACGGCCGGGCGCGTGCGGTGCACGAGTGGAAGCTGTGGCTGCGCACGGTGGTGATGGGCGCGGTCGCGGCCGGGCTGCTCCAGGCGGCGGTCTGGTACGTGGGCGACGGCGACACCGCCTCGCTGCGGTCCTGGCAGGCCACCGCGGCCCGCATCGTGGGCATCCACGGGCTGATCGCCCTCACGTACACGATCTGGCCGAAGCAGCCGAAGAAGGGCGAGCGGGAGCCGGACGCGGCACGGGAGGCGTCCGGGGCCGACGCGGGGGAGCGGCCCCGGACCCTGACCAAGCCCTGATCAGCGCTCGCCGCCGGGTACCCACAGCACGTCGCCCAGCTCCTTGTTCGCCGTGCGGGCCAGGATGCTGTGTTTTTCGGGGGGCGACCCCCGGGCCCCCGGCCGGGCTGAGGCGACGTGT
>NZ_JBEYUN010000004.1:104533-499737 GCF_040643545.1 Streptomyces sp. NPDC047117
GTGGTGGGCCGGATGTGGCGAAGCGGTGGTCAGCGCTCGCCGCCCGGGACCCACAGCACGTCGCCCAGTTCCTTGTTCGCCGTGCGGGCCAGGATGCTGTGTTTTTCGGGGGCGACCCCCGGGCCCCCGGCCGGGCTGAGGCGACGTGTGGTGGGCCGGATGTGGCGAAGCGGTGGTCAGCGCTCGCCGCCCGGGACCCACAGCACGTCGCCCAGTTCCTTGTTCGCCGTGCGGGCCAGGATGAAGAGCAGGTCGGAGAGGCGGTTGAGGTAGGTGGCGGTGAGCGGATTCATGATCTCGCCGTGCACCTCCAGGGCGGCCCAGGTGGACCGCTCGGCGCGCCGGACGACCGTGCACGCCTGGTGCAGCAGGGCCGCGCCGGACGTGCCGCCGGGCAGGATGAAGCTGCGGAGCTTCTCCAGCTGCTCCAGGAAGTGGTCGCAGTCCGCCTCCAGCTTGTCGATGTAGGCCTGCTCGACCCGCAGCGGCGGGAACTCCGGGTCCGCCACGACGGGCGTCGAGAGGTCGGCGCCCACGTCGAAGAGGTCGTTCTGGACGCGGACGAGGACCTTGACGACCTCCTCGGGGAGGTCGCCGAGGGCGATGGCGCTGCCGATGACGGCGTTGGCCTCGTTGGCGTCGGCGTAGGCCGCGATCCGCAGATCGGTCTTGGCGGTCCGGCTCATGTCGCCGAGGGCGGTGGTGCCCTGGTCGCCGGTACGGGTGTAGATGCGCGTCAGATTGACCATTCCGCCAGCGTAGTTATGCCCCGGCCCGCCGGAAGACACGTGTGCCGACCGTCACGGCGAGCGCGGCGAGGCCGAGCGCGACGAGGACGCCGTACAGCATGTGCGCGGTGGCGTACCGGCCCACGTACGCGTCCCGTACCGCGTCCACCAGATAGCGCAGCGGCATGAGGTGCGAGAGGGCGTCCAGCCAGCCGGGGCCCAGCGCCATGGGCAGCATCAGGCCGGAGAGCAGCATGGACGGCATGGCCAGGGCGTTGATGGCCGGGCCGAACTCCTGCGGCGTACGGACCTTCAGGGCCAGCGCGTACGACAGTGACGCGAGCGAGACGACCAGCAGCGCGACGAAACCGAAGCCGATCAGGATGCCGCCCACGGGCGCGCGCAGGCCCATGGCCAGCGCGACGAGGACCAGCAGCACCGCCTGGAAGACGAAGAGGAGGGCGTCGCGCAGCACTCGCCCGAGAAGCAGCGCGAGCCGGCTGACCGGGGTGACCCGCATCCGCTCCACCACTCCGTGGTTCTTCTCGATGATGATCGCGAAGCCGCAGAACGAGGCGCCGAAGAGGCCGAGTTGGAGCAGCAGGCCCGGCACCAGCACCTGCCAGGAGCTGCCGGCGGAGCCGAGCGGCAGGCCGGTCAGGAGCGGGCCGAAGAAGAGCAGGTAGAGCAGCGGCATCAGGATGCCGAAGAGGATCTGGAACTTCGAGCGCAGGGTCTGGCGGGCGTATCGCCCGAAGACCAGCGCGGTGTCGGAGAGCAGTGCGGACATCGGGTCGGGCTCCTCAGACGGAGAGGGGTGCGGCGTCCTCGGCGGTGACCGAGCGGCCGGTGAGGGCGAGGAAGGCGTCCTGGAGGGAGGCGGCGGCCGATCCGGCGTAGCGCTCCTTGAGCGCCGCGGGCCGGCCCTCGGCGACGACGACACCGTGGTCGACGACGACCAGCCGGTCGGCGAGCGCGTCGGCCTCGTCGAGGTAGTGGGTGGTCAGCACGACGGTGGTGCCGTGCTCGGCGCGGATCCGGCGGACCAGGTCCCACAGGCCGGCGCGGCTGCCGGGATCCAGCCCGGTGGTCGGCTCGTCGAGGAAGAGCACCTCGGGCCGGTGGATGAGTCCCATGGCCAGGTCGAGCCGGCGGCGCTGGCCCCCTGAGAGCGCGGCGGACTTCCGGTCCAGCAGCCCTTCCAGGCCCAGGTCGGCGGCGAGTTCGGCGGCGCGCGCGGTGGCGTCGGCCTTGGTGAGCCGGTACAGCCGGCCCTGGGTGACCAACTCCTCGCGTACCGAGACGGACGGGTCGACGCCGCCGGACTGGGCGACGTAGCCGGTCCGCTCGCGGACGCCCGCCGGGTCGCGGGCGAGGTCGCGGCCCGCGACGGTGGCGGTGCCGCCGGTGGGCGGCAGCAGCGTGGTGAGCATGCGGAGGGTCGTGGTCTTGCCGGCGCCGTTGGGGCCGAGCAGGCCGACGATCTCGCCGCGCTCGGCGGTGAGGTCGACGGAGCGGACCGCCTCGACGGGGCCGCGCTTGGTCGTGAAGGTCCGGGACAGGCCGGTGGCGGTGATGGCGGGCATGGCGGCAAGAAAAGCAGAGAGACAGCAATTTTGCAATGGCCCCAAAATTTCAGACCATGCAAGCGCGCCTAGGATGGGGCCATGAGTGAGGGGCCGAAGAAGGAAGGGCTGCGCGAGCGGAAGAAGCGGCAGACCCGGCAGTACCTGTCGGACGTCGCCACCGGGCTCTTCCTGGAGCGCGGCTTCGACGCGGTGACCGTCGCGGAGATCGCCGAGGCCTGCGAGGTCTCCGTGAACACCGTCTACAACTACTTCCCGGCCAAGGAGGACCTCTTCTTCGACCGCAGCAAGGGGGTCGTGGACCGGCTCTCGCGCTGGGTGCGCGGCCGGGGCGCCGGGGAGTCGGCCGCCGCCGCGGTACTGCGCGAGCTGCGCGACGAGGTCGAGGCGGTCTCGCCGCGGGTGGGGCTGTTCGAGGGGTACGAGCGGTTCATGCGGGTCATCCATGGCTCGGCGGCCCTGAAGGCGCGGCTGTGGTACATCCAGCAGGAGACGGCCGAGCACCTGGAGCGCACGCTGTGCGAGGAGGTGGGCGCCGAGGAGGGCGACCTGCTGCCGGTCCTCGTGGCAGGGCAGCTGAACTGGGCGCACGGCACGCTCATGGCCCACATCGGCCGCGAGATGACCGCGGGGCGCAAGGCGACCGAGGTGTCGCGGGAGGCGCTGGCGCTGCTGGACGAGCTGGAGGACCTGCTCAGCGAACGGGTACTCAACTACGCGGTGCGCGCGCCGGAGTGAGCAGGCGCCCGTCGGCGGCCCGGTGTGGCACCGGGTGCCCGGCGTGGTGGGCGGGGGCCGTTCCGGTGTGATGTCCGTCATGTGAGACAGGACGCACTCGTCAGACCTCCCAACCGAGGCGAACGGGCGCTAACGTCGCCCGGGAGAAGTCGTGAAGTGCACAGCGTGTGAGGGGTCGTTCAGTGGCAAGGAAGCTCGCCGTCATCGGGGCCGGACTCATGGGTTCCGGCATCGCACAGGTCTCGGCCCAGGCCGGCTGGGACGTGACCCTCCGGGACGTCACCGACGGCGCGCTGGCCCGCGGCCGCAGCGGTATCGAGGCGTCGTACGAGAAGTTCGTCGCCAAGGGCAAGCTGGAGGCGGCCGCCGCCGAGCAGGCGCTGGCCCGCATCACCACCACCACCGACCTGGAGGCGGCCGCCGACGCCGACATCGTCGTCGAGGCCGTCTTCGAGAAGATCGAGATCAAGCGGGAGATCTTCTCGACGCTGGACAAGCTGGTCCGGGAGGACGCCGTACTGGCCTCCAACACCTCCGCCATCCCGATCACCAAGATCGCGGCGGCCACCTCCCGCCCTGAGCGGGTCGTGGGCGCGCACTTCTTCTCGCCGGTGCCGATGATGCAGCTGTGCGAGCTGGTGCGCGGTTACAAGACCAGCGACGAAACGCTCGCCACCGCGCGGGAGTTCGCCGAGTCGGTCGGCAAGACCTGCATCGTCGTCAACCGCGATGTGGCCGGTTTTGTCACCACCCGGCTCATCTCGGCGCTGGTCGTCGAGGCCGCCAAGCTCTACGAGTCCGGCGTGGCCACCGCCGAGGACATCGACACCGCCTGCAAGCTGGGCTTCGGTCACGCGATGGGCCCGCTGGCCACCGCCGACCTCACGGGCGTCGACATCCTCCTGCACGCCACCGAGAACATCTACACCGAATCGCAGGACGAGAAGTTCGCGCCGCCGGAGCTCATGCGCCGCATGGTGGACGCAGGCGATATCGGCCGCAAGAGCGGGCAGGGATTCTACGAGCACTGAGAAGTCCGGGCCCGACCACGGGCGCGGACTCCGGAAGCCCGCGCCCCGGACCCCGGCTCGGGAAGGCCGGGGGTCCCGCACGGCCCGATGCCAACACCCGTTCAGCCGTCACTCGGCCGAGTGGTTTCGGTATCGGTTCGCTTACAGGCGGCAACTTCGTCGTGTGAGAGGCAGTCAGTTCTGTAGACGCAAAAAACATTTCGCATCACGGGGAGCGCATATGTACATCAAGGGCGACCACGCCGAGCTGGTCGTCGGGGGCCGCCTCGACGTACGCAGCGCGGCGGACGCCCGTACGGCCCTGCACACCGCAGTCGACTCCGGCCGCGGCGACCTGGTCCTGGACCTGACCGAACTGGACTCCTGGGACGCCACCGGACTCGGCGTGATCATGGGCGCGCACCGCCGTGCGGGCCGGGTGAACCGACGGCTCGTACTGCGCGGGGTGCCGCCCCAGATGCAGCGCCTGCTGGTGGCCACACGGTTGCATCGCATTCTCGCCATCGAGGGCGGTATCGAAGCGGAGTCGCTGCCCCGCGTCTGAGGACCGGGTGACCTGCGAGGAGCCGTACGGCCGCCGGGAAGTGAGAGGCGGAAGTGGTACATACCGCAGTGATCCTCGCGAATCCGTGACGTACCGGTCAGAGCAGGACCCCGGCGCATCATAGATACTGTCCGAGGCTTAATGTTCGGTTTCGTCGCGTCCCGGACGGCCGCGGCGGACACCGGACCAGGAGCGGCGGCCGGGGCGACCCGTCCCGGCCCGGTCGGGGAGTGCGGACGGCCGGGAGAGCAGTTCGGCACGCCACGCATCTGGGGGGCTCGATTCCATGGATCCGCACAACGGCCGGCGGCCGGAGGAGCACGGCGCGCAGGAGCACCCTGCCGGCCCGCTCCCGTCCGGCACCGGAAGCCGGCAGTTCGTGCCGCCGGACGGCCGGGCACGCACCGTCCGCCTGGTCACCGGCGACTACCTGCTCACCGTCAACCCCGTCGACGGCAGCGAGATCGAGCCGACCCCGCCGGGCGAGGAGCCGGGCACGCCCCAGAAGCAGACGCCCAAGGAGCGCGCCGAGCGGACCCGGGCCACGAGCGCGCCGCCGGTGCCGCCCGGCGGCCTCGCACACCCCGTGGACCGGCTCCCGCTGCTGGAGCGCCAGGAGGAGACCGAGCGGCTGACCCGGCTGCTCACCCGCGGCCGCTCCGTACGCCTCACCGGCCCCGCCGGCGCCGGCCGCACGCGGCTGCTGGACGCCGTCGCCACCGCCTGCGCAGGGCTCGCGCCCGACGGCGTCGTCCGGCTCTCCGGGTACCGCCGTACGGCCACCGACGTGATGTACGACCTGTTCGCCGCCGTGCACCGCACGCCGACGTACCGCCCGGGCCGCCCCGAGCTGCTCACCGCGCTGGCCGGCATCGGCGCCGTGGTGATCGTGGACGACCTGGAGTTCGGCGGCGAGCCGCTGGAGGAGCTGCTGGCCGCCACCCCCGAGTGCGCCTTCCTGCTCTCGGCCACGCCCGACGTGCCCGCGCCCTCCGCCGCCTCGCACATCGAAGAGGTCTTCGTCTCCGGCCTCGGCCGTGCCGCCTGCCAGGAACTGCTGGAGCGCGCCGCCGGCCGGCCGCTCACCGAGGAGGAGGCCGCCTGGGCGGGCGACCTCTGGTTCGAGTCCGAAGGGCTCCCGCTGCGCTTCCTGCAGGCCGGCGCCGTCCTGCGGCAGCGCGACCGGCTGCGCGCCGCGGCGCCCGCCGACGGTACGGCGGACGGCGGTGAGCCGGCCGGCTCCGACGACGTACCGCCGCTGCCCGGCATCCCGCAGGCCGGCTCGTTCGCCACGCTCATCGCCGAGGGGCTGGCACCGGCAGCGCAGGACACGCTGCGGCTGGCCGTCGCCCTCGGCGGCGACCTCCCGCACCCCACCCACCTGCCCGCGCTGTTCAAGGACCCGCACGCCGACGCCGTCCTCGGCGACCTGCTGGCCTGCGGGCTCATCAGCCCCGCCGGCACCCACCACCGCCTCGCCGCGACCGTGCTGGACCAGCTCACCGCCGCCGGGTACGCCGAGGGCGCGGCCGGCCGCGCGCACGCCGCCGCCCAGCACTACTCCTGGTGGGCCGGGCACCACTCCGTCGCCCCCGAGCGGGCCGCTGCCGAGGCCGACGCGCTGCTCGCCGCGATGGCCCGGCTGACCGCGAGCCGGGAGTCCGGGCACGCCAGCGCCGCCGTGCTGCTCGCCCGCACCGCGGCTCCCGCCTTCGCCGCCGCCCTCCAGTGGAACGCCTGGGAACGCAGCCTCCGGCACGGCCAGGAGGCCGCCAGGATCGCCGGCGAGGTCGGCGAAGAGGCGTACTTCCACCACGAGTTGGGCGTCCTCGCGCTCTGCCTGGGCAACCTGGACAAGGCCCGCGCCGAACTGGAGGCGTCCATAGGGCTGCGCGGCGCGCTCGCCGACCGGCGCGGCGCCGTCGCGGGGCGGCGCGCCCTCGCCCTGGTCGCCGACCGTACCGGTGTGCCCGTGTCGGCCGAGGTCACCGCCGCCGCGGTGGCGGCGGCCGGGGAGGAGGTGCCGCTGGTCGGGACGGACGAGTCGGCCTCGCCGCCCGGGTCGCCGACCGCGATCACCACGCCCGTGCCGCGGGTGGACGAGACCGCGGCGACCGTGGTCACCCCCGCCGTCACCGCCGCTTCGGCCCCCTCGGCCCCGGCGAAGAAGAAGCGGGCGGTCTTCTCCGGCGCGCGCCGCAACGTGGTCGCGGCCGGCGCGGGTGCCCTGCTCGCCGCCGTCCTCGGCACGATCGTCACGCTCGGCGCCACCTCCGGCGGTGACAGCCCCGCCGACAAGGTCAAGTCCGAGCAGTCGGCGGAGGAGGGCAAGGACGACGGCGGCCTCACCGCCGACGAGCCCAGCCAGGGGACGAGCAGCGACTCCGGCCGCTGGAACAGCGGTAACGGCGCCCCCACCGGCGAACCCGCGAAGTCCGGCACCACCCGGCCCGGCGACCCCGCCACCAGCGGCGAGCCCGGCACCCCGGGCACCACCGAGCCGGGCGAGGAGCCCTCCGACTCCACGGGCCCGACCACCTCGCCGGGCAGGCCGACGCCGCCCACGCACAAACCCACGCCCCCGACCCACAAGCCCACGCCGCCGACGAGCGAGCCCACCGAGCCGACGGAGGAGCCCACCGAGCCGACGGAGGAGCCCACCGAGCCGACGGAGGAGCCGACCACGCCGGATCCGATGGACGACCCGACCACCGGCGACTCGCAGAGCCCCTCGCAGAACGCCGGCAGCCCGATGACCGAGGGCACCGACGGCACCGCGACAGGTACCGGCGAGCCGACGGCCTGACGGCCCCTGTCACGACGCACGACGGCCCGCCCGCGAATCTCCTCGCGGGCGGGCCGTCGCATGCGTACGGGGGAGGGGCCGGGCCCTCAGAACAGCCGCAGCTTGTCGTCCTCGATGCCGCGCAGCGCGTCGTAGTCCAGGACGACGCAGCCGATGCCGCGGTCGGTGGCCAGCACCCGGGCCTGCGGCTTGATCTCCTGCGCCGCGAACACGCCCTTCACCGGGGCGAGGTGCGGGTCGCGGTTGAGGAGTTCGAGGTAGCGGGTCAGCTGCTCGACACCGTCGATCTCGCCGCGCCGCTTGATCTCCACAGCCACGGTCGCACCGTCCGCATCCCGGCACAGGATGTCCACCGGGCCGATCGCGGTGGGGTATTCACGCCGAATCAGGGAGTAGCCCTCGCCGAGGGTGTCGATCCGGTCCGCGAGCAGCTCCTGAAGGTGCGCTTCCACGCCGTCCTTGATGAGCCCCGGGTCCACGCCCAGTTCGTGGGAGGAGTCGTGCATGATCTCCTCCATCGTGATGATGAGCTTCTCGCCCGCCTTGTTCTCCACGGTCCACACGTCGCTGTCGCCACCCTTGAGGGTGCACGGCGGGGACATCCAGTTCAGCGGTTTGTAGGCCCGGTCGTCAGCGTGGATGGAGACGCTGCCGTCTGCTTTGACCAGGATCAGACGGGGGGCGGAGGGCAGGTGGGCGGTGAGCCGGCCGGCGTAGTCCACGGAGCAACGGGCGATGACGAGACGCATGGTGCGCCACGCTACTCGACGGCGGGTGGTGCACGCGATTCGCCCGTACCGTCCGCCCGGGAGGACCGGAAGGCGGCGGGTCCGGTACGCACGCGACGTTGCGGCCGAAACCGGCGCAGCTCCGGCGGACTCCCGTGGCCGGTTGTGTGCGCAATCTCCTGGTGCGGTCAAGAAAGGCGGAATACCGTTGACGCGGGGGGTCGTGACGCGGACACGCTGCGTGGCGGCTCTCTGCCCTATCCCTGAGGCTCCGCCCCATATGGAGCCGCGAGAGGAGAACCTCATGTCGCTCGACGTCTCACCGGCCCTCCTCGAACAGGCCGAGCGAGGCGAGGTCGACGAAGCCGCATTTGTCGACTGCGTCCGGACCTCTCTGCCCTATGCATGGGAGATGATCAGCTCGCTGGTGGCCCGGCTGAAGGTGGACGGCGGACAGTTCGCCGACAACCAGACCCCGCCGCCCGACGAGCAGGCGCGCGGCCAACTGCTGCGAGCGCTGGCGAGTGACGCGATACGCGGGTCGCTTGAACGCCATTTCGGTGTGCGGCTGGCGTTCCAGAACTGCCACCGGGTCGCGGTCTTCCCGCTCGACTCGGCGGTGGACGACCGTCTGGCCCGCTTCACCTCCATACGGGGCCAGTTGCTGAACCAGTCGCCCGAACTGCGCGACTGCTGATCGGAGTTGCCGTCGCCGCGTACATGGGATGTGGCGCCTGACGTCAGTACGCAGCGGCGGCATCGGATGACAGTCCGCCGGCGGGGCCACCCGGCCCCGCCGACGGGCGGTCCGTCCACCGGGCACATGAACGTTCTCTCCGGACCCCCCGGCCCCTGGGGTCTCTCGCCCGGCGGCGCGCTCAGGGCAGTACCGGAAGGACCTCTTTGCCCAGCCGGCGGATGTTCTCCTCCGTCGTGGCCAGGTCGCCGGAGCCCTCGACCAGCAGGGCGTAGCGCCTGATCCCCGTCTTCTCGGCCGACGCGGCGAGCCGGTCGGCGCAGCTCTCCGGTGTCCCGACCGGATGGAGCCCGCACAGCAGCTCGGTGTAGGCCAGCGGATCCCGCATGGCGCGGTGCCGGCCGTCGACCGTGACATGGGCCGCCAGCCCCTGGCGCAGCCAGCCGGGCATCGACTTCAGCAGGATCTCCGTGGCGTCCTGCCGGGTGTCGGCGATCTGCGCGACGCCCGCCGAGACGTGCCCGACCGCGGCGACCTCGTCCGGATCCCGCCCCGCTGCCAGCGCCGTACGCCGCCAACAGGCGACCATCTCGGCCTTTTCCTCGTCCGCCGCGTGCATCCCGAGCAGCATCGGCAGACCGCGCTCGGCCGCCAGCCGCACGGACCCGGGAGAGGTGCAGGCCACCACCACCGGCGGGCCGTCCCGGCCGGCCGGCTCCTCGGCGGGCCGCGGCACCACCGCCACGTCCCGGAAGGCGTACCGCGCCCCGGCGGCCCCGACCCGCGGCTCGCGCAGCCAGCGCAGCAGCAGGTCCAGGGATTCCGGAAAGCCTTCCTCGTACGCCGAGAGGCCGGACCCGAAGACCTCCAGGTCCACCCACGGCCCGCCCCGCCCGACGCCGAGCGTGAACCGCCCGCCGGACGTCAGATGCAGCAGTGCCGCCTGCTCACCGACCGCGACCGGATGCGCCGTCGGCAGTACGCTGACGGCCGTGCCGACGCCGATGCGGTGCGTACGCCCCAGCAGCTGCGCCGCCAGCGTCACCGCCGACGGGCAGATGCCGTACGGCACAAAATGATGCTCGGCCACCCAGACGTCGTCGAGCCCGGCCTCCTCGGCCACCTCGGCGGACCGGACGGCCCGATGCAGTGTCTCCCCCTCGCCCTGGCCCGGAAACTGGGCGGCCAGGATGAATGCCCCAACGCGCATCGCTCTTCTGCCTCCTCGCAGCCGACGCGACATCCCCCTTACAGGCAACAACGGCTGACACGTGCCAAAGGCACGGCTCACGGCGAAGTTTCCTGATGATCGCAGCATTACGACAGGGGGCCCGGGACGCCGGCCCCGCACCGTAGTCTGGTAACAGGCCGTTACTCCCCCAGAGAAGTCCCGAGGTGCCCAGTGTCCCCCCGTCGAAACCGTCCACGCGGCGGTGAGAATCCCTCGGACCGCGTGGGCGGCAGCCGGTACGGACTGGAGAGTACGGCGGAGTGGCGCGGCGAGGAGTGGTACGTCCGCCACATCGGCGGGGGCGCGGCCGCCAAGCACTACCGCTGCCCGGGCTGTGACCAGGAGATCCCGCCCGGCGTGCCGCACGTGGTGGCCTGGCCGCAGCACAGCGACGGCGACGACCGCAGGCACTGGCACAAGGCCTGCTGGAACGCGCGGGACCGCCGGAGCGCCCGGCTCCAGCGGTCCCGTAACGCGCCCCGATACTGACCCTCGGAGCAGCGCTTTCCGGCCTCTCGGCCGGGCCTTCCGGTGCGGGCCCAGGGTCTGTCGTTTGGATCAGGCTGGATCAGTGAGCGGCGTCTGGTGCCGTGCATCGCAAGGCGGAGGAGGGAGCCACTGCGGAGCGAGGGGGGTCCCCCCGCGCCGTTCAGGCGTGGGGGAGAGTGACGACAACGCCGCGAGGTGCGGTGTCCAGGCGTCGCGAGCCCAGCAAGATCCGAACGAGAGGCCCTAGACGTCCCGCTGGTTGAGCGCCACGAAGGCGCCGCCGAGGACGACGGCCGTCAGCCCCGTCATGATCCACAGCGGTTCCCAGCCCGACGGGCCGGACGAGGCCACGGCGTTGCTGTACATCACGCCCAGCTGGCTGGGGATGGAGTACTCGAACAGCCACTCCCGCAGGTCCGACAGGCTCTCCGCCATCATGAACAGTGCGAGCACCAGCGGCAGCAGCACCAGGCCGATCATGATGGTGATGGCGCCGGCGGAGTGCCGCAGCAGCGCGCCCACGGCCAGCGCGAGCAGGCCGATCATCGCGACGTAGAGGCTGACGCCGATCGTCGCCTTGAACCACTCGGAGCCGTCCGGCGTGGCGCCGCCCTGGCCGCCGAGCATGCCGGTCAGCAGCAGCGCCACCACCGCCGTGGTCACGGCGGTGACCACGAAGGACAGCAGGAAGAAGACGATCGCCTTCGCCGCGAGCACCCGCGCCCGGCTGGGGCAGGCGGTCAGCGTCGTACGGATCATGCCGGTGCCGTACTCGGAGGAGACGCACAGCACACCGAGGGTGATCACGCACATCAGGCCGAGCAGCATGCCGAACATGCCGAAGCCCAGTGGCGACTCGCCACCCAGGTTCGTGCCGCTCGCGGAGATGCCGATGCCGGTGAGCGCGCCGATGCCGACGACGAGGAGGATCATCACGCCGAGCGTCCACACCGTGGAGCGGACCGACTTGATCTTCGTCCACTCCGAGGCCAGCGCGTGGCCGAGGTGGGCCCGCCGCACCGGAATGGGGGAGACGTAGCCGGACCCGGGCAGCTGCGACTGCGGGGGACCGGCGGCGTGCTGCCCGGGCTGCGGCTGCGGCTGGTGCGGGACCGGAGGCTGCTGGGGGTGCTGGTACTGCTGCGGCGGGGCCTGGGGAGGCTGCTGGCCCTGCGGCTGAGGCTGCGCCTGCGGCTGGGCGCCCGGCTGCTGTCCGCCCCGCGCCCCGACGGCGTTCAGCATCATCGTGCCCTCGTCCTGACGGGGCGGTACGTCCTGGCGCGGCTGCTGCGGCTGCTGCTGCGGCTGGTCGGGGGTGGTCATCGGGCGTCCTCGCTGTGCTGCTGGGTCGGGTCGGCGGGGGCGGCGTGCGGCGGCCCGGCAGGGGCCTGCGGCTGGGGCTGGGCCTGCTGCGGCGGAGCCTGCGGCTGCGGCTGGGCCTGCGGCGGCGCTCCGTACGGGCCGGGCACGGGCGCGCCCTGCGGCGGCCCACCGGCGAACGGGCCGGGCTGCCCGTACGGCCCCGCCATCCCGGCCTGCGGCCCGGGCTGTCCGGCGTACGGCGCACCCGCGTACCCCTGCGGCGGCATCCCCTGCGGCGGCATCCCGGGCGGCTGTGCGACCGCCTGCGGCGGCACCGCACCGTGCGGGACCTGCGGCGGCACCGCCGAGCGGTAGTCCACGGCGCTCTGCGTCAGCTGCATGTACGCCTCCTCCAGGGAGGCCTGGTGCGGCGAGAGCTCCCACAGCCGGACGTCGGCCTCGTGCGCCAGATCGCTGATCCGCGGCAGCGCCAGCCCGGTCACGCGCAGTGCGCCGTCCGGCTCGGGCGCGACCTGGCCGCCCGCCTCGCCCAGCGCGGCGGTCAGCTTCTCGGCCTGGCCGGGCTCGGTGTCCGGGGTGCGGACCCGCGCGAAGCCGGCGGAGTTGGCGGCGATGAAGTCCTTGACGTTCATGTCGGCGAGCAGCTGGCCGCGGCCGATCACGATCAGGTGCTCGGCGGTCAGCGCCATCTCGCTCATCAGGTGCGAGGAGACGAAGACCGTACGGCCCTCCGACGCCAGCTGTTTCATCAGGTTGCGGACCCAGAGGATGCCCTCCGGGTCCAGGCCGTTGACCGGCTCGTCGAAGAGCAGGACCTGCGGGTCGCCGAGCATCGCGGAGGCGATGCCGAGGCGCTGCCCCATGCCCAGCGAGAAGCCCTTGGACCGCTTTCTCGCCACGTCCTGCAGGCCGACCAGGCCGAGCACCTCGTCCACCCGGCTTGCCGGGATGCCGGCGAGCTGGGCCAGCGACAGCAGGTGCTGGCGGGCGCTGCGGCCGCCGTGCACGGCCTTGGCGTCGAGCAGCGCGCCGACCTGGCGGGGCGCGTTCGGCAGCTTGCGGAAGGGGTGGCCGCCGATCGTCACGTGCCCGGCCGTCGGGGTGTCCAGCCCCAGGATCATGCGCATCGTGGTGGACTTCCCGGACCCGTTGGGCCCCAGGAAGCCGGTGACGGTGCCCGGCCGTACCTGGAACGACAGGTTGTGCACGGCCGTCTTGGCGCCGTAGCGCTTCGTCAGGCCGACTGCCTCGATCATTCTCCGCCCCTCGCGAGATGGTGTGGGGCACGGCATGCCGAAGTGACCTCATGCCCCCGTGAGGGTTAGGAGGCTATCGAGCCATTGACGGTTCCACTCAATCCCCGCGTGTCGGTGACCCACGAAGTCCCGCGTCGCCCCCGATGGGCGGAAGATCGTCGTACGTCAGGACCTCCGCGTCGTCGTCCACGTATGGGGTGAACTCCGGCTGCGGCACCACCCGGCCCTCCGCGCGGAAGACCTGCCGGGCCGCCGCGCGCACCGCCGCGTCCGACGAGGCCCGCTTCACCCACGTCCGCGGGTCGGGGCCGAGGAGTCGCCGCAGCGCCGCCGAGCCGGCCAGCAGCGCGGCGAGCAGCGCCGGCTGTGCCCCGGAGGGCCGCGGCCGGCCGTCCGGCCCGGCGAGCACGCCGTACCGGCTGACGTAGAGATACGCGCCGCCCAGCCGCTCCCCGGACGGCAGCGTCATCGGGAAGCGGTCGCCGGGCAGCAGGATCCGGTGGTAGCGGGCCTCGGTGGCGTCCACGACCGCCAGCTGCGCGGCGTCCAGCCAGCCCGCCACCAGCGTCACCTCGGACTGCGGGTCGGCGAAGGGCGCGGCGGCCACGTAGCCCGGTGTCCCGACGTGCGCGGAGCTGCCCACGCCGATGCCCCCGACCCGTACCGGGACCATCGGCACGGCCACCGGCACCTCGCTCCGGGCGAGCTTGTAGGCGACCTGGGCGGGGGAGGCGTTGGAGCCGACGGCGAGGACGGGGTGGCGCCGTCCGGTGAGCGGCAGGCCGCGGGTGCGCAGCACGTCGTCGAGCGTGCGGTCGGGGTCCGGGCCCAGGCGCCAGCCGCCGACCCGGTGCCGGCCGGGGACGGCGGTGAGCGGCAGCAGCGCCTCGCCGTCCAGGAGGGCGGGCGCCGCGACCGGGCGGCCCGGATAGCTGAGCGGTTCCAGGGCCGGTACCGCGCCGAGGCCGGCGGCCCGTACCGAGGTCATGCGTCCCGCTTCTTGAGCAGGAGGTAGCCGCCGGCCAGCGCGGCGACCACCCACAGGGCCATGATGCCGAGCCCGCCCCAGGGCCCGTACGGGACGTCGTCGGTGAGCACCACCTTCATGATCCGCTGGCCCGCCTGGTCGGGGAGGTACCGGCCGATCTTCCGGGTGGCCGAGACGGTGCCCAGGATGTTGGAGATCAGGAAGAAGAACGGCATCAGGATGCCCAGCGAAAGCATCGGGCTGCGCAGCATCGAGGCCACGCCCATGGAGAACACCGCGATCAGCGTCATGTAGAGCGCGCCGCCGAAGACCGCGCGCAGCACGCCCGGGTCGCCCAGTGCCACCCGCAGGTCGGGCCCGAGCATGGCCTGGCCGATGAAGAAGGCGAGGAAGGCGGTCACCAGCGACACGACGAAGGCGAGCACGGTGGCCACGACGATCTTGCTGGTGAGGAAGGTGGCGCGCTGCGGCACGGCGCCGAGCGAGGTACGGATCATGCCGGTGCTGTACTCGTTGGAGACCACCAGCACCCCGAAGACGATCATCGCGAGCTGGCCCAGCCCCATCCCGGCGAAGGCCGTGTTGGTCGGGTCGAACGTCAGCCGCTCGCGGGCCGGCATGGACCCGAAGTCGTTCTTGACGAGCAGGCAGATCAACGCGCCCAGCGCGACCGTGACGACCACGGCGATGCCCAGCGTCCACACCGTGGAGCGCACCGACCTGATCTTGGTCCATTCCGAACCGATGACCTGGGAGACCACCGCCATCGTCAGCGCCCCTTCTTCCGGCGCCAGTCCTCGCCCCAGCCGGGCGCGGGACCCGCCTGCGGGGCCGCACCCGCACCGGGAGCCGGCGCCGAGGTGCCCGCCGGGGCCGCCGGGTCCGTCGTTCCCGAGTGCGCGTGGTACTCCACCGACTCCGCGGTGAGCTGCATGAACGCCTCCTCCAGTGACGCCTGCTGCGGGCTGAGTTCGTGGAGGACGAGGCCGTGCCCGGCGGCCAGCTCGCCCAGGTGGTCGGCGCTCACCCCGTCGATCTCCAGCGCCCCGTCCGCCGCCGGTACGGCGGTGTGCCCGGCCTCCGTCAGCACGTCCCGCAGCCGCTCGTGCTCCGGCGAGCGCATCCTGACGTAGCTGCGCGAGTTGCGCCGGATGAAGTCGGCCATGGAGGTGTCGGCGAGCAGCCGGCCCTGCCCGATGACGACCAGGTGGTCGGCGGTCAGCGCCATCTCGCTCATCAGGTGCGAGGAGACGAAGACCGTACGGCCCTGGGACGCCAGGCTCTTCATGAGGTTGCGGATCCAGTGGATGCCCTCGGGGTCGAGACCGTTGACCGGCTCGTCGAACATCAGGATCCGCGGGTCGCCGAGCAGCGCGGCGGCGATGCCGAGCCGCTGTCCCATGCCGAGCGAGAACCCCTTGGCGCGCTTCTTGGCGACCGCGGTCAGGCCCACCGTGTCCAGCGCCTGGTGGACGCGGGCGCGCGGAATGCCGTTGCTCTGCGCCAGGCAGAGCAGGTGGTGGTAGGCGCTGCGGCCGCCGTGCATGGCTTTGGCGTCCAGCAGGGCGCCGATGTACTTGAGCGGGTCCCTCAGCTGCCGGTAGTGCTTGCCGTCGATACGGGCCGTGCCGGCGGTGGGGTTGTCCAGGCCGAGCATCATCCGCATGGTGGTCGACTTTCCGGCGCCGTTGGGGCCGAGAAAGCCGGTGATGATGCCGGGCCGGACGGTGAAGGTCAGCCGGTCGACGGCAAGCTTCTCGCCGTACCGCTTCGTCAGCCCTTCAATCTCGATCATGCACCCACGCTAGGCGCGGTGGTGCTTCTCCGCCGCCTGAACGCATCCAATTCAGCCCGTCCTGGGGGTACCTCCCAGCGTTGGCCGGGGGAGATTGAGGACGAGCGGCCGCCAGGCCGGATACGGCGCCGCGCTCTCACGCAGCCCGCACCCCGAACACGCGTCCGCCCCGCACCGCGGAAAACGGCACGGGGCGGATCGTCGGAGCCAAGCCGCGTCAGCGGCCCTGCTGGGCGGGCACACCGCGGGACGAGTCCTCCTCGCCCGGGTTGCCGGCGGCAGCCACCGCCGCGCCGGTCAGCGTCGCGAGCATCTCGCGGACGTTGGTCAGCTGGGCGTTGATGGAGTCGCGGCGGTTCGTCAGCGCCGCCAGCTCGCGCTCGGATTCGCTGCGGATACGGTCCGCCTTGGCGTTCGCGTCGGCCACGATGTCCTCGGCCTGGCGCTGCGCGGTCTCCACCGTCTGGCGGGCCCGGCGCTCCGCGTCCGTCCGCAGCTTCTCGGCCTCCAGGCGGAGCTGCTCGGCGCGGTGCTCGATCTCGGCGAGGCGCTTCTCGGCCTTGGCCTGACGCGAGGCGAGGTCGCGCTCGGACTGCTCGCGGCGCTTGGCGAGGTTCGTCTCGAAGTCGGCCGCGGCCTGGGCGGCCTTCGCGCGGGTCTCCTCGAAGAGGGAGTCCGCCTCCTCGCGCTTGGACTGCGCGTCCTTCTGCGCGTCGGACCGCAGCGTCTGCGCCTCGCCCTTCGCCTTCTCGACGATCCGGGCGCCCTCGTCCTCCGCCTTGGCCTTGCGCTCGGCGGCGAATGCCTCGGCGTCGTTACGGACCTGCTGGGCGGCCGACTCGGCCAGCTCGCGGTGCTGCTCGGCGGCCCGGCGCGCTTCCTCGCGCAGGTCCTTGGCCTCCTCCTCGGCGAGACGGAGGATCTTCTCGACCCGGGCACCGAGGCCCGCGTAGGACGGCTCGGCGTCGTTTACCTGGGCCTGGGCGTTCTGCGTTTCGAGATGGAGCTCCTCGATGCGCTTTTCCAGCGAGGTGATACGGGCCAGCGCGCTGTCGCGGTCGGCGACGAGCTTCGTAATGCGGTCGTCGACCTGACCGCGGTCGTACCCACGCCGCACGAGCTCGAAACCGAAGGGGGAGGAAGTGTCGCTCATGGGGTTCCTGTCGAAAGAGACCGGTGAGGTGATAAGGGGAATCCTAGGGGCCCGAGCGGCGTGTCATCGAGTCATTGACCGTTTGAAGTGGAGAATGACCCCTCATTTGAGTGGCTAACCATCAGACTGCTTGCCACCCGAACGAGTTGCCCCCGCGCCCGCCGCGGCCTTGACGCCACCCGAACCGGAACCCTGCGACGAGCCTCCCTTACCGCCGCCCCCGGCGCCACCCGGCGTCTCGAACGACTCCAGCGCTTCCAGGACATCCTGGACCCGCGAGATCTCGGTGTTGATGTCCTCCCGGCGGCGGACCAGCACCTCCAGCTCGCGCTTCCCGTCGTCCACGATCCGCTGGGCCTCCTGCTCGGCCTCGGTACGCAGCGCCTCGGCCTCCCGTACGGCCTGCGCCTTCTTCTGCTCGGCCTCCTTGATCAGGCCCTCGGCCTTCTTCACCGCCGCGATGCGGACCTTGCTGGCCTCGCTGCTCGCGTCCGAGAGCGTTTCCTTGGCCTGCTCCTCGGCCTCCACGCGCTGCGCCTCGGCCTGCGCGATGAGCTTGTCGACGCGCTCGCCCGCCGACTTCATCGCCTCGGCCGACTCCCGGCGGGCCCGCTCGTGCAACTCCTCGACCTCGGCCTCGATACGGGCCCGCAGCTCCTCGGCGCGCTCCCGGATCGCGGTCGCGTCCCCGCGCGCCTCGCTGAGCAGCGTGTCGGCGTCCGTACGGGACTTCTCCACCCGGGCGTTGCCGTCCGCCGTGGCCTCCGCGACGAGCCGCTCGGCCTCCTTGCGGGCCACGCCGACCATCGTGTCGGCCTGCTCCTCGGCCGCCGTGGCCGCCTTCAGCGCCTCCTCCTGCGCCTTGGCGACCAGCTGGTCCGCCTGCTCGGCGGCGTCCGCACGCCGCTTGGCCGCGTCCTTGCGCGCCTCGTCCAGAGTGCGCTCGGCCTCCTCCAGCGCGTCGTTGCGGAACCGCTCGGCCTCGGCCTCGGCGTCCGCCTTGACCTGGTCCGCCTCGGCCCGCGTGCGCTGCGCGTGCTGCTGCGCCGAACTGACCGTTTCCGCGGCCTCGGCCCGCATCCGGTCCGCGTCGGCCGAAGCCTCGGCGAGCATCCGGTCGGCCTGCTCGCGGGCGTCGGCCCGGGCGCGGTCCGCCTCCCGCTCCGCCGCCGCGGTGGCCTCCGCCGCCTCCGTGCGCAGCCGTTCGGCCTCGGTACCGGCCTCCGAGATCAGGCTGTCCGCCTGCTCGGCGGCGTCGGCACGGCGCTTCGCCGCGTCCTGGCGCGCCTCGTCCGCCGTCCGCTCGGCCTCGGTGCGGGCGTTCTCCAGCGTCTCGGCGGCCTCCGTACGGAGCCGCTCGGCCTGCGCCGTGGCGTCCGCGACGAGCCGCTCGGCCTGCTCGCCGGCCTCGGCCCGCAACCGGTCGGCCGTCTCCTGGCCCTCGCGGACCGAACGGTCGGCGTCCGCCTGGGCCGACGAGGTCAGCTCGGTGGCCTCGTTGACGATCCGCTCGGCCTCCGTACGGGCCTCGGCGATCAGCCGGTCCGCCTGCTCCGCGGCCTCCGACCGCATGCGGTTGGCGTCCTCGCGGGCCTCGGCACGGGCGCGCGCCGCGTCCTGCTCGGCGGCGGCCAGCGCGTCCGAGGCGTTCGTCCGCAGCTGCTGCGCCTTCTCGGTGGCGTCCGCGACCAGCTTCTCGGCCTGCGCGGCGGCCTCGTTCAGCAGCTCGTCCGCCTGCTGCGCGGCCTCGCTGCGGCGCCGGTTGGCCTCCTCGCGCGCCTCGTCCAGCGCGCTGTTCGCCTCCCCGCGCAGCCGTTCGGCCTCGGCACCCGCCTCGGTGACCGTCCGCTCGGCCTCCCGCTGGGCCTCGCCCAGCAGTTCGTCGGCCTGCTCGGCGGCCTCGGCGCGGCGCTGGTTCGCGGCCTCGCGCGCCTCGTCCAGCACGCCGTTGGCCTCCACGCGCAGCCGCTCCGCCTCGGCGATCGCCTCCGCAACCGTACGCTCGGCAAGGGACTTGGCGGCCTCGGCCTCGACCTGCGCCTCCTGCCGGACCCGGCCGGCGTCCTGCGAGGCGCGCTCGCGCTCGTCGTACGCGTCGGAGCGGACCCGGTCCGCCTCCTGCTGCGCCTCCTCCTTCGTGCGCGCGGCCGCGTGCTCGGCGGCCGACCGCAGTCCGGCGATCTCCTCCTCGGCCTGCTCGTGCAGCCCGGCGACCGCGTCCCGCACCTGCTGCGCGGTCTGCTCGGCGGTGGCGACCAGCTCCTCGGCGCGCCGGTCCGCCTCCTCCACCAGCCGCTCGGCCTCGGTCTGCGCCTCGGAGACCCGTGCGCGGGCCGTGGCCAGCAGCTCCTCGCTCTGCTCGCGGGCCGCCGTGCGCTCCTGGTGGGCCTCCTCGCGGGCCTCGCCCAGCTGCTGCTCGGCCTCCCGGCGGCGGCGGGCCGCCTCCTCCTGCGCGGCGGCCAGCGCCTCGGCGGCCTCCGTACCCGTACGCTCGGCGGCCGCAGCGGCCTCCGCGCGCACCCGGTCGGCGGTCTCCTGCGCCTCCGCCTTCAGCCGCTCGGCCTCGGCGGAGGCCTCGCTGTGCAGCCGGGCCGCGGTGGCCTCGGCCTCGGCGCGCGCCTCGGAGGCGTCCGCTGCGGCCTCGGTGCGCAGCCGCTCGGCCTCCTCCTCGGCCTGCTGCTCCTTCTCCCGGCGGCGTTCGGCGGACTCCGCCTTCAGCCGGGCCGTCTCCTCCTGGGCCTCCCTGCGGAGCCGCTCGGCCTCCTCGCGGGCCTCGCGCAGCGCCGTCTCGGCCGCGGTGACCCGCTCCTCCGCCTCGGAGTGCAGCCGGTCCAGCTCGGCCTGGGCCAGCTCGCGGCGCTCGTCCGCGCTGCGCTCGGCCTCGGCCCGCAGCTCGGCGGCGGCCTCCTCGGCCTCGGTACGGGTGGCGGCCGCGGCCTCCTCGGCCGCGGCATGCAGGTCCTCGGCCTCCTGGCGGGCTTGGTCCAGCGCCTCCTCGGCCTGCGTACGCAGCTGCGCGGCACGCTCGGCGGCCTCGGTGCGCAGCCGCTCGCTGTCCGCGGCCGCGCCCGAACGGGTCTCCTCGGCGTCGGACTTGGCCTTGGCCAGCAGCTCCTCGGCGGTGGCCGCGGCCTCCTCGATCTGCTGCACGGCCTCGCGGCGCGCCTCGCCGCGGATCCGCTCGCCCTCGTCGACCGCCTCGGCCCGCAGCTGCTCGGCCTCGCCGCGCAGCCGGCGCGCCTCCTCCTGCAGCTCGACGGTCTTGGCGCGGTACTCCTTGGTGTCGTCCTTGGCGGCGCCCTTGAGCTGCTGGGCGGTCTCGTGCGCCTCCTCGCGCAGCCGGTCCGCCTCGGCCTCGGCCTCCTTGCGGATCCGCTCGGCCTCCTCGGCGGCGGCCTTCGTGGTGGCCTTGGCGTCCTCCGACGCCTTGCTCACCATCTCCTCGGCGGACCGCGCGGCCTTCGCCAGCTGGGCCGCGGAGTCCTCGGCGGCCTTGGCGCGGGCCGCCTCCTGGGCCTCGGAGACCACCCGCTCGGCCTCGGCCTTGGCGTCGGCCCGCAGCTGCTCGGCCTCGGCCTTGGCCGCCTCGGACTCCTTGGTGGCCTCGCCGACCAGCCGGGCGATCTCCTGCTTGGCCGTACGGGTGCGCTGCTCGTTCGCCGACTCGGACGCGGCCAGCCGCTTGGCGGCGTCCGCCTCGGCCTCCTCGACGAGCTTCTCGGCCCGGGCGCGCGCCTCACGCAGCGCGGTGTCGGCCTCCTGCATCCGCTCCTCGGCGGTGCGGGTCAGCTCGGCGCTGCGGCGGCGGGCCTCCTCGGACTCGCCCGCCGTGGAGGTACGCAGCTGTTCGGCCTGGTCGGTGGCCTCCTGGGCCTGGGTGGAGGCGGCGTTCAGGAGCCGCTCGGCGTCCGTGCGGGCGCGGCGCAGGATCGCGTCGGCCTCCGCGCGGGCCTGCTCGGCCTCGGCGCCCAGCCGCTCGCGGGCCTGCTCGGCCAGCCGCTGGGCCTCGGCGCGGGCGTGCGAGAGCGCCTGCTCGGCCTCGGCTCTGGACTCGTCCATGAGCCGGCGGGCCTGCGACTCCGTACGGGCGCGCAGCTGCTCGGCCCAGGCGACGTTCTCGTTGACGTGGCTCTCGACGGTGGCCCGGCGCTCGTTCAGCTCCTCGTCCAGCCGCCGGCGGCGCTCCACCGCCTCGGTGTGCAGCTCGGCTTCCAGCTGCGACTGGCGCTCGGCCTGCTCCTGGAGGAGGCGCTGCGTCTGGGCCCGTGCCTCGCGCAGCTCGCGCTCGGCGTCGGCACGCAGCTGGTCGGCCTGGATCTGCGCATTGCGCAGCAGTTGCTCGGCCTGGGCGCTGACGTTGTCGTACGCCGGACGCGTCATGAGGGTACGGCGTGCCTCGTGCAGCTTGGCACGCAGAACTTCGACCTGATACCCGAGGTCGTCGGCATGCTGGACGGCCTTGTCCCGCTCCGTCTTCAGCCGCTCCATCTCGGCCTCGAACTGCGAGAGGTGATCGTCAGCCTCGTAGCGGTCGTTGCCCCGCACTGCGCGGTCCCATCCGTCCCCTGGTCATGGTGGCGGCCGGCTCCGTCGTGCGTGGAGCTGACCCTTCCGAAGAAATGGTGTCAGATCATCGGCGGAGATTGGACCGAGCCCCGATCCGGACCCCGGCCGAAGCAGCACTCTACCGGCCGGGGAACGCGAAGGTCAGTGCTCTTGGGAGGCCGTGACCAGTTCGGTCAGCACGCCGTGGCAGTCCTTGGGGTGCAGGAAGGTGATCCGGGAGCCCATCGAACCGGTCCGCGGCTCGTCGTAGAGGACCCGTACGCCCTTCTCCCGGATGTCAGCAGCATCACCGTCCACATCCGCGGTGCCGAAGGCGATGTGGTGCACCCCCTCACCGTTCTTCGTCAGCCACTTGCCCACGGCTGAATCCTCACGGGTCGGTTCCAGCAGCTGGAGGTACGAAGCACCGCCGTCCGACGTATCGTTGATCTTGAGCATGGCCTCACGGACGCCCTGCTCCTCGTTGATCTCCTCGTGGAAGACCTGGAACCCGTACGTCGCCCGGTAGAACTCGACGGTCGCGTCGAGGTCATGACAGGCGATCCCGATGTGGTCGATTCGCGTCAGCATTTCTCCAGTGCACCGCTCGCACGCATGATTACGCAACGTGCGCGCGATCACATCCACAGCCCGGTGACCCGGCGCGGTACCGCTCAGTACATTGATGAAAACCCTCGTTAACTTCCCTGCACAGGAAGGGCCGCGCTGATGTCCTCATCGAACGGCAGCACCACCTCCGTGATCGTCGCGGGGGCCCGCACTCCCATGGGGCGCCTGCTGGGCTCCCTGAAGTCCTTCTCCGGCGCGGACCTCGGTGGTTTCGCCATCAAGGCCGCACTGGACCGGGCCGGCATCGGCGGCGACCAGGTGCAGTACGTGATCATGGGCCAGGTGCTCCAGGCCGGCGCGGGCCAGATCCCCGCGCGCCAGGCGGCCGTGAAGGCCGGCATCCCCATGAACGTCCCGGCCCTGACCGTCAACAAGGTCTGTCTCTCCGGCCTGGACGCCATCGCGCTGGCCGACCAGCTCATCCGCGCGGGCGAGTTCGACGTCGTCGTGGCCGGCGGCCAGGAGTCGATGACCAACGCCCCGCACCTCCTCCCGAAGTCGCGCGGCGGCTACAAGTACGGCGCCGTGGAAATGCTGGACTCCATGGCGCACGACGGGCTCACCGACTCCTTCGAGAACGTCGCGATGGGCGAGTCCACCGAGAAGCACAACACCCGGCTGGGCATCGGGCGCCCCGAGCAGGACGAGATCGCCGCCCGCTCCCACCAGCGCGCCGCCGCCGCCCAGAAGAACGGCCTCTTCGAGGCCGAGATCACCCCCGTGGAGATCCCGCAGCGCAAGGGCGAGCCGGTCGTCTTCAGCCAGGACGAGGGCATCCGCGGCGAGACCACCGCCGAGTCCCTCGGCAAGCTGCGCCCGGCGTTCGCCAAGGACGGCACCATCACCGCCGGCAGCGCCTCGCAGATCTCCGACGGCGCCGCCGCCGTGGTCGTGATGAGCAAGGCCAAGGCCGAGCAGCTGGGCCTGGAGTGGATCGCGGAGATCGGCGCGCACGGCAACGTCGCGGGCCCGGACAACTCCCTGCAGTCCCAGCCCAGCAACGCCATCGAGCACGCCCTCGGCAAGGAGGGCCTCAAGGTCGCCGACCTCGACCTCATCGAGATCAACGAGGCGTTCGCCGCGGTCGCCGTGCAGTCCATGAAGGACCTCGGGGTTTCCCCGGAAAAGGTGAACGTCAACGGCGGAGCCATCGCGCTCGGCCACCCGATCGGCATGTCCGGCGCCCGTATCGTGCTGCACCTGGCGCTGGAACTGCGGCGGCGTGGCGGCGGCGTGGGCGCCGCGGCGCTGTGCGGCGGTGGCGGCCAGGGCGACGCCCTGATCGTGCGGGTACCCGGCAAGTGACCCGACCGGGCAGGTGACCGTACGGGTGTCCGCCGGGGCACCCGTACGGCAGGCCCGTACGTACATCCCGCAGGGACCGAGAACGGAGCGCTGAGCAATGGCAGATGTCCCCACCCTGGTCGCCCAGGCCAGGGAGGGCCGGCCGCGTGCGGTGGCCCGGCTGATCTCGCTGGTGGAGGGCGCCTCGCCGCAGCTGCGCGAGGTGATGGCGGCGCTGGCCCCGCTGACCGGCCGGGCGTACGTCGTGGGCCTCACCGGCTCGCCGGGCGTGGGCAAGTCCACGTCCACCTCGGCGCTGGTCAGCGCGTACCGGAAGACGGGCAAGCGGGTGGGCGTGCTGGCCGTCGACCCGTCCTCGCCGTTCTCCGGCGGTGCCCTGCTCGGCGACCGGGTCCGGATGAGCGAGCACGCCTCCGACCCGGGCGTCTACATCCGCTCCATGGCCACCCGCGGCCACCTCGGCGGCCTGGCCTGGGCGGCCCCGCAGGCCATCCGGGTGCTGGACGCGGCGGGCTGCGACGTGATCCTCGTGGAGACCGTCGGCGTGGGCCAGTCCGAGGTGGAGATCGCCTCGCAGGCCGACACCAGCATGGTCCTGCTGGCGCCCGGCATGGGCGACGGCATCCAGGCCGCCAAGGCGGGCATCCTGGAGATCGGTGACGTCTACGTGGTCAACAAGGCCGACCGGGACGGCGCCGACGCCACGGCCCGCGAGCTGAACCACATGCTGGGCCTGGGGGAGTCCCGGGCGCCGGGCGACTGGCGGCCGCCCATCGTGAAGACCGTCGCGGCCCGCGGCGAGGGCGTCGACGAGGTCGTGGAGGCGCTGGAGAAGCACCGCGCCTGGATGGACGAGCACGGCGTGCTCGCCGAGCGCCGGGCCGCCCGGGCCGCCCGCGAGGTCGAGACGATCGCCGTCACGACCCTCCGCGAACGCATCGGCGACCTGCACGGCGACCGCCGGCTCGGCGCCCTGGCCGGGCGGATCATGGACGGCACGCTCGACCCGTACACCGCCGCCGACGAGCTGGTGGCGGGCCTGACGGAACAGGCCTGAACGCACATGGCCGGCCGGCCCGCTCCTCGGGGGGCGAGGAGCGGGCCGGCCGGGCGGGCGGCGGGGGGCGCCGCCGGCTCGGGGTGTGCGACGTACGGGATCAGTCGTCGTCGCCGTTGTCGCCGTTGTCGTGGTCGTCGTCGTCCGAGTGCGCCTGGGTCACGGCGCCGCCCTTGGGGTCGACGTTCACGTGGTGCTCGGCGCCGTCCTTGGTGACCGTCTCGGCCTCCCAGACGAGCTTCTTGCCGTGGTCCGGGCCGTCCAGCTCCACCGACACGACCGTGCCGTGCGCGGCGGCCTTGCCGGCGGCCTGCGCGATGTCGACGGAGGCGTCGTTCAGGGCGGAGCGGACCCGGTCCTTGCCCTCGTCGCCGTCGTCGTCCTGGTCGACGTGCTGACCGCGCACCTCGGCTTTGTCCGCGCCGACGGTGATGTCGTGCCACTTGCCGTCCTTGCCCAGCACGTTCACGTCCCAGGCGACACCGGACTCGTCGTCGTCCAGGTCGACCTCGGTGACCGTCCCCGGCACGGCCTTCAGCGCGGCGGCCGCGGCCTGCTGCGCGGTGACCGTGGCGGACCGCGCCTCACGGGCGTCGTCGCCGTCGCTGTCGTCGCCGGTCCCCTGCCCGTCGTACGACGCCACGCCGTTGGCCTGCTGAGACTGCGCGGGGTTGGATGCCGTCGCCGTCCCGTCCTCGTTACCGATCGCGACTGCGGTCGCGGTGCCGCCGGCGATCAGAGCGGCCGCGGCGACGGTGGCGATGACGACATTGCGCTTCATGGTGAAGCCTCCAAAACGGATTGCTGTTCGGCAGGATCACCTGGGGGCCGGGGGTCGCCCGGAGGGGGCCGGGACTGGCCCCCGAGGTGATGTCCACAGACTGCCGACCCGTTCCTGAAGCCACCCTGAAGGAGCCTGAAGCGGTCTTCAGGAACCCAGCCTGAAGCCGCCTTCAGCAAGCCGGTGGCACTCTTGTCGCATGCGCCTGTTGATCGTGGAGGACGAGAAGCGGCTGGCCCGTTCCCTCGCCGCCGGCCTGACCGCCGAGGGATACGCCGTGGACGTCGTGCACGACGGCCTGGAGGGTCTGCACATGGCGAGCGAGGGCGCCTACGACCTGCTCGTCCTGGACATCATGCTGCCCGGCATGAACGGCTACCGGGTCTGCGGCGCCCTGCGCGCCGCCGGCAACGACGTGCCCATCCTCATGCTCACCGCCAAGGACGGCGAGTACGACGAGGCCGAGGGCCTGGACACCGGCGCCGACGACTACCTCACCAAGCCCTTCAGCTACGTCGTGCTGGTCGCCCGTGTGAAGGCGCTGCTGCGCCGCCGCGGCCGCACCGCGCTGCCCGTGCTGACCGTCGGCGTCCTCACCATCGACCAGGGCGCCCGCACGGTACGGCGCGGGGACGCGGACGTGCCGCTGACCACCAAGGAGTTCGCCGTGCTGGAACAGCTCGCGCTGCGCGCCGGCGAGGTGGTCTCCAAGTCCGACATCCTGGAGCACGTCTGGGACTTCGCCTACGAGGGCGACCCGAACATCGTCGAGGTGTACGTCAGCGCGCTGCGCCGCAAGCTCGGCGCGGCCGCGATCCAGACCGTGCGCGGCGCGGGGTACCGGATGGTGCCCGGTGTTTAGGGCGCTGGGCTCGGTACGGGCCAGAGCGACCGCGGGCGCCACGGCCGTGGTGGCCCTCGCCCTCGTCGGGGTCGGCATAGCGGTCCTCATCGTGCTGCGCGGGAACCTGGTCTCCCAGGCCGATCTGCACGCCGAGGTCACCGCGCGCGAGGTCGCCTCCGAGATCGCCACCGGCACCGCCTACAAGGACCTGGACCTCCCGGACGCCGACGAGCACCCCGTGCTGGTCGACGACGAGCGGGGCCGCGTGCTTGCGGCCGGCGAGGACCTCCAGGAGGTCGACGGCTACAAGGTCACCCGGGGCACGCCGCCCGGCGCCGGCCGCCACGGCGACGACGATGACGACGGCGACACCCCCCGCCCCGGCGAGGTGGACGACGACGTCGACAGCTCCGACGGCACGGCCGTCGTCGACGGCAAGCGCGCCGACTACCGCTGGGCGGAGGTCGACGCCACCGACACCCGCGACCGCACCGTGACCGTCATGGCCGGCACTCCGCTCGGCGCCGAGGAGAAGACCATCGGCTCGGTGCGGAACGCCATGCTGGTCGGCCTGCCGCTGCTGCTCCTGGTCGTCGGGGGCGTCACCTGGCTGGTCACCCGACGGGCGCTCCGCCCCGTCGAGGGCATCCGCGCGGAGATGGCCGCGATCACCGCCAGTACGGACCTGTCCCGGCGGGTGCCGGAGCCCGCGACGCGCGACGAGATCGCCCGGTTGGCCCGGACCACCAACGAGACGCTGGCCGCGCTGGAGTCGTCCGTCGAGCGCCAGCGCCGCTTCATCGCGGACGCCTCGCACGAGCTGCGCAGCCCCATCGCCAGCCTCCGCACCCAGCTGGAGGTGGCCGAGGCCCACCCGGAGCTGCTGGACCTGCCGGGCGCGGTGGAGGACACCGTACGGCTCCAGCACCTCGCCGCCGACCTGCTGCTGCTGGCCCGGCTGGACGCGGGGGAGCGGCCCAAGGACACCCAGGTGGACCTGGGCGCGCTGGCCCGGGAGGAGCTGTCGCAACGGGTCGCCGACCGGCTGCCGGTGTGCGCCGGCGAGCTGCCGAGCGTGGCGGTGTCGGGCTCGCGGAGCCAGCTGAGCCGGATCCTGGGCAACCTCGTGGACAACGCGCAGCGGCACGCCCGTACGCAGGTCTCGGTGGACGTCCGCCGGAACGGCGGCTGGGCCGTGCTGCGGGTGGACGACGACGGGCCCGGGGTGGCGGCGGCCGACCGGGAGCGGATCTTCGAGCGCTTCGTACGGCTGGACGACGCGCGCAGCCGTGACGAGGGCGGTGCGGGGCTGGGCCTCGCCATCGCCCGGGACATCGCCGAACGGCACGGCGGCACGCTGGAGGTACGCGAGGGCGCGGCGTTCGAACTGCGGCTGCCGCTGGCCGACGACCGGGACTGAGGCCGTACACGGCCGGACCGGCCGTCCGCGGCGCCGCGCGGGTGCGACGGTGTTCCCCCACCCGCGTCCCGCACGGCGCCCGGCCGGTCAGTACTTGCCGCGGTGCCCCCGCAGGTGATCGGCGACCGGCGTCAGCGAGGCGCGCAGCGCGGCCAGGTCGTCCGCCGAGAACAGGTCGATGAAGTGCTTGCGCACGGAGGCCACATGGTGCGGGGCGACCCGGCGCATGGTCTCCCAGCCCTCGTCGGTGAGCACCGCGTACAGCCCGCGCCGGTCGGACTCGCAGCTCTCGCGGCGTACCAGCCCGGCGTTCTCCATCCGGGTGATCTGGTGCGAGAGCCGGCTCTTGGACTGGAGCGTGGAGGCCGCGAGGTCACTCATGCGCATCCTGCGCTCCTCGGCCTCCGAGAGGTTCACCAGGATCTCGTAGTCGTTGTAGGTCAGCCCGAACGGCTGGAGGTCCCGCTCCAGCTGGTGCGTCAGCAGCCTGCTGACGTCGAGGTGGGTGCGCCAGGCGCGCTGTTCCTGGTCGGTCAGCCAGGGAGTGTCGCTGTCGGTCGTCATGAATGAATTCTACCCGTGAAAGTTGAATAGTAAATTAGTCATGCCCCGTGATGATGCCCTCACCGCTCCCTCCCGCCGGGGGTCAGACCGCCGGGAGGGCTCAGACGTTCGAGGTCACCCTCCGCAGACTACCGCTCACAGCCCGAAGCGGCGCTGGAGCCCCCCGAGGGAACCCGGCAGCTGCGGCATTTGTGAGCCACCGCTGTGACCAGCGGACCCGCCCGGTACGCCGGGTTCCGCCGCCACTGTCCCCGCCGGAACCTCCGGCATCAGCTGCTCGGTCGACTGCAGCAGGACGGTGCCGGCCCCCACGAACTCGAACTGGTGCTCCTCGCCGGAGACTCCGCCGATCCCGGTGTGCGCCCGCAGCCCGCCGAGGAAGCCGCGCAGGTACTGGTGATCGTAGTGATGGCACGGCGAGGGGCAGTCCGCCCAGCCCACCAGCGCCTGCGGGTCGACCCGGATCGGCGGCTCCGCGAAGACCACCGGACCGTTGGACGCGGCGACGAATTTCCCGGTGCCGATGAGGGTCGAAAAGCCCGGCACGATCGACTGCTTCAGCGACAGGGACGGCTGAAAAGCGAGCAGGTTCCCGGACCGGATGGTGAGATTGCCGTCCTCCAGGTCGTAGGAATTCACATCGAAAGCGCGGTCCGCCAGCACCATTTTCCCGCGGCCCTGCGCGACCACCCAGTCCGCCGCGTGCAACGGGGAATGGAAACTGGTCCTGATGAGCCGGTCCAGCGCGCCGTGCCCGATTCCCTGGAATTCGATCTGCCCGTAATAGGCGACCATCTTTCCCTTCTGCAGGAACCACTGGCCGTTCAGATCCACGCTGAAGGCGTACGGATTGACGTTGTCGTCCACCGGTAGCGAGTGCACATCGTGAATGACCGGACCGCTCACAGCTTCTCCTCCGACGCCTGTACGTAGACGGTGCCCTGGCCCGACAGCTCCAGCTGGAACGCCTCGCCCGAGCCGCGCCCGACCATGTCCCGCCAGCCCAGCGCCGTCGACAGCTTGTTGCGGACGTTGCCGCGGTGCGCCACGTACGCCTGCGGGTCCACGTGCACCGCGCGGTCCTGGCGGATGGGCAGTTCGATCACCCCGCCGTGCGCCATCACCGCCACCGAGCCGTGCCCTTCGAGCGTGGTGGTGAACAGGCCCTGGCCGGTCACCTGGCCGCGCACCATGCCCATCACGCCGCCCTGCGCGCCCATGAACATCGTGCCCTGGCGCAGCGTCCCGTCGAACGCCAGCAGCCGGTCGGCCTCCACGTAGAGGGTGTCGCCGGTGAGATCGACGACGTGGACGTGGTGGCCGCCGTGCCCGAACATGACCGAGGCGGTGGGGGCACCTCCCTGGTCATGAAGACCTTGGGGGACCTCCACGGTCATCAGGGGCGTCGCCTCGTTCGCGATCCGGCGGCCGATCATCGACCCCAGACCGCCCTGGCCGCCCTGCACGTTGGGGGTGAAGGTCACCTCGCCCTGGTACGCGAGCATCGCGCCGCGCTGGCTGAACAGCCGCTGCCCCGGGCCGATCTCCGCCCGGACCATGCGCGAGTTGAGCACCGTGAACGGCATCAGACCTCACCGCCGATCGTGTTGCGCTCGCTGGGCTGCACGTACACCAGGCCCTCGCCCTCGAAGCGGATCTGGAAGGCCTCGCCCGAGCCCTCTCCTACGAACGTGCGGAAGTTCACACCGGACTGGAAGTGCTGCCGCAGATCACCGGTATGGGCGACATACGCGCCCGGGTCGACCTGGAGCGGGGCGTCCCGCGTCACCCGCAGCACCACCGCCGGGCCGTCGGAGGTGAGCGCCGCCTGGCCCGTGCCCTCCACGGTCGTGGTGAACAGCCCGTTGCCCTGCGAGGCGCCGCGCAGCCCGGTGAACGTCGTCCCCGTACGCAGCGCCGCGTCCGTGCAGAGCAGGTTGCTGGCCTCCACGTAGAGCTTCTCGCCGTGCAGGTTCACGAGGTTGATCTCGCTCGCACGGTCCGCGAAATAGCAGGTGCCCTCGCCCTTCACCTCCATGACTTCCATCTGCTCCCCGGTCAGCCGCCGGGTCACCATGCCGCGCAGGCCCTCGCCCCCGCCGCTCATCTTCTTGAACGCCATCCGGCCGTCGTAGGCGACCATCGCGCCGTTCTTCGCCTTCACGGCATCGCCGGTCATGTCGACGGCGAGCACTTTGCTCCCCTGGAGCCGAAACTGAGCCACGGCACCAGACCGTAGTCCGCCGCGGCGCCCACGGGCAGAGGGCCCCGCGGGGACCGGCCGGGAACGGGCCCGGCGACGGGGGACCGCCGCGCTGCTGTCACAATGGAGCGGTGCTTGTGAATGTAAGCACAAGCTAAAGGCTGCACCCCTCCCACCCGAACGAGGTTCCCGTGGACATCAAGACCGCATCCGCCCTGCGCCGGCTCCGCCTGGTCTCCGCCCCCGAGGCGGTCTCCTTCCTCCTGCTGCTGATCTGCTCCGTCCTGAAGCGGACCACGGAGTTCAACGCGGTGCCGGTGATGGGCGCCGTCCACGGCTTCCTGTTCGTGCTCTACGTGGTCTTCTGGCTGGACGCCTGGAACCGTACGAAGTGGTCCTTCGGCACCGCCGCGCTCTACTTCGTCCTCTCCGTCCTGCCCACCGGCGGCTTCTTCGCCGAGCGCCGGCTGAAGCGCGAGGCCGAGGCCACCGTGATCGCGGCGCGTGCCCGCAAGGAGAAGGAAGGCGTCGTAGGAGGGGTCGGCGCATGATCGTCGCATTTTCGGTCAGCCCGCTCGGGGTCGGCGAGGACGTCGGGGAGTACGTCGCCGACGCGGTACGGGTGGTCCGCGAGTCCGGGCTGCCGAACCGCACGGACGCCATGTTCACCTCGATCGAGGGCGAGTGGGACGAGGTCATGGACGTCGTCAAGCGCGCCGTCGCGGCCGTCGAGGAGCGCGCGGGCCGGGTCTCGCTGGTCCTCAAGGCCGACATCCGGCCGGGCGTCACCGACGGGCTCACCTCGAAGGTCGAGACGGTCGAGCGGCACCTCGCGGAGGATCGGGACTGACCGGAACGGAGGGGGCCCCGGCCCCTTCCCCGCCCGTCTCCTGAGACGGGGCTGACCACCATGTGGGCGACCGGTAGGGTCGGAGATGTGCCGAAGCCGCTCAGTCTCCCCTTCGATCCCATCGCCCGCGCCGATGAGCTGTGGCAGCGCCGGTGGGGGGCCGTCCCGGCGATGGCGGCGATCACCTCGATCATGCGGGCCCAGCAGATCCTGCTCGGCGAGGTGGACGCCGTGGTCAAGCCGTACGGCCTCACCTTCGCGCGCTACGAAGCCCTGGTGCTGCTGACCTTCTCGCAGGCGGGCGAGTTGCCGATGTCCAAGATCGGCGAACGTCTGATGGTGCACCCCACCTCGGTCACCAACACCGTCGACCGGCTGGTGAAGTCGGGGCTGGTGGCCAAGCGCCCGAACCCGAACGACGGGCGCGGCACGCTCGCCTCCATCACGGACAAGGGCCGCGAGGTGTGCGACGCGGCCACCCGCGACCTGATGGCCATGGACTTCGGGCTCGGCGCGTACGACGCCGAGGAGTGCCAGGAGATCTTCGCCCTGCTCCGCCCGCTCCGGGTGGCGGCGGCGGATTTCAAGGACGAGTAAAAGCCCTGTCAATAAGGGGCCGATAAGCGGTGCGCCACGGGCGGGGGCGGCGAAGATCGCCCCCGCCCGTGCGGTTACGCTCGATGCCATGAAGAAGAGCGTGCTGACCCGCTACCGGACGATGGCGTACGTGACGGGCGTGCTGCTGGTCCTCCTGACTCTCGGCGTGATCGCCAAGTACCTGCTGCACATCGACGGTGCGGCCGGCTTCACCAGCGTCGTGGGCATCGCCCACGGCTGGCTGTACGTCGTGTACCTCGTATTCGCCTTCGACCTGGGCTCCAAGGCCAAGATGCCGGTCGGCAAGCTGCTGTGGGTGCTGATCGCCGGCACGATCCCCACCGCCGCCTTCTTCGTCGAGCGCAAGGTCTCGCGCGAGCTGGAGCCGCTCGTCTCCGGCACCGCGGCCCCGCAGACCGCCAAGGTCTGACGGGCCCCGCATGAGCGAGCCGTACGGCGACCGCCCGGCCGAGGACCCGCCGTACGACGGCCATCCGCTGGTCGCCGCCGCCCGGCGGCTCGCCGAGGACACCCTCGCGCCCGCCGCCGAGCGCGCCGACCGCGAGGGTGTCGATCCCGCCACGATCGCCGCGGTCAAGGCCTCCGGCGTGCTGGGCGCCGCCGGTCCGGCCGCGTACGGCGGGGCGGCCGCACCGGCCCCCGTCGTCCGGGAGATCGCCGAGACCCTCGCCGGGGCCTGCTGCGCCACCTTCTTCGTCCAGGCCCAGCACCACACGCCGGTCGGCACCCTGGCCGCCGCGCCCGAGGGCACCCCCGTCCGCGAGCAGCTGCTGCGCCCGCTGTGCGACGGCACGCTGCTGTCCGGCATCGCCTTCTCGCACCTGCGTGCCTTCCCCCGGCTGCCGGTGCGTGTCACCCGGGAGCACGCGGGGTGGCGCTTCGACGGCCGGGTGCCCTGGTACACCGGCTGGGGCCTGAACGACGTCCTGATGCTCGGCGGCGCGACCGAGGACGGCGAGGTCGTCTTCGCCGTCACCGAGGCCCGTGAGCAGCCCGGCCTGCGGGCGACCGGACCGCTGGAGCTGGCCGCGCTCTCCGGTACCCGTACCGTCGGCCTGGAGCTGGACGGTCTGGTGCTGCCGGACGGTGCGGTGGCGCTGCGGCAGCCGTACGAGGACTGGGCGGCGGCCGACCGGCCGAAGAACACCAACGTCAATCCGGCGGTGCTGGGCGTCACCCGGGCCGCGCTGGATCTTCTGGACACCTCGGGCGACGAGGCCGCGGTGCGGACCGCGGGCGTGCTGCGCGAGCGGCTGGTGGCCGTGCGCAAGGACGCGTACGCGCTGCTGGACGAGGTGCCGGCCGCTGAGCGGATCGCGGACCGGCTGGCCGCGAAGATGCGGGCGTACGACGTGCTGCGGGCGGCGACCACGGCTGCTGTCGTGGCGGGCGGTGGCCGGGCGGTCGGCCTGGACCGGCCGGCCCAGCGGCTCGCCCGTGAAGGCATGTTTCTGCTGGTCCAGGGCCAGACGGCGGATGTCAGGGAAGCGCACCTGGCGGCTCTGCGCGGCTGATTCCGGGCCCCGGTGGGGTGCTCCGCGGCCGTTCGCCATCGACAATTAGTAGGACGTCCAAGTAAATTTGGAAGCATGGACGCTGACGCGATCGAAGAGGGCCGCCGCCGCTGGCAGGCCCGGTACGACTCCGCACGCAAGCGCGACGCGGACTTCAGCACGCTCTCGGGCGACCCCGTCGACCCGGTGTACGGCCCCCGGCCCGGCGACGCCTACGAGGGCTTCGACCGGATCGGCTGGCCCGGCGAATACCCCTTCACGCGCGGCCTGTACCCGACCGGCTACCGCGGCCGGACGTGGACCATCCGCCAGTTCGCGGGCTTCGGCAACGCCGAGCAGACGAACGAGCGGTACAAGATGATCCTCAAGGCGGGCGGCGGCGGCCTGTCCGTCGCCTTCGACATGCCGACCCTCATGGGCCGCGACTCCGACGACCCGCGCTCGCTCGGCGAGGTCGGCCACTGCGGCGTCGCCATCGACTCCGCCGCCGACATGGAGGTCCTCTTCAAGGACATCCCGCTCGGTGACGTCACCACGTCCATGACGATCAGCGGCCCGGCCGTCCCGGTCTTCTGCATGTACCTGGTCGCGGCCGAGCGGCAGGGCGTCGACCCCGGCGTCCTGAACGGCACGCTCCAGACGGACATCTTCAAGGAGTACATCGCCCAGAAGGAGTGGCTGTTCCAGCCCGAGCCGCACCTGCGGCTGATCGGCGACCTGATGGAGCACTGCGCCCGCTCCATCCCCGCCTACAAGCCGCTCTCGGTCTCCGGCTACCACATCCGCGAGGCCGGTTCGACGGCCGCGCAGGAGCTGGCGTACACCCTCGCCGACGGCTTCGGCTACGTCGAGCTGGGCCTGAGCCGCGGCCTGGACGTGAACACCTTCGCGCCCGGCCTGTCCTTCTTCTTCGACGCGCACCTCGACTTCTTCGAGGAGATCGCCAAGTTCCGCGCCGCGCGCCGGATCTGGGCCCGCTGGATGCGTGACGTGTACGGCGCGACCAGCGAGAAGGCGCAGTGGCTGCGGTTCCACACGCAGACCGCGGGCGTCTCGCTGACCGCGCAGCAGCCGTACAACAACGTCGTACGGACCGCGGTGGAGGCCCTCGCCGCCGTCCTCGGCGGCACCAACTCGCTGCACACCAACGCGCTGGACGAGACCCTCGCCCTGCCCAGCGAGCAGGCCGCGGAGATCGCGCTGCGTACCCAGCAGGTGCTGATGGAGGAGACCGGCGTCGCCAACGTCGCCGATCCGCTGGGCGGTTCCTGGTACGTCGAGCAGCTGACGGACCGGATCGAGGCGGACGCCGAGAAGATCTTCGAGCAGATCAAGCAGCGCGGCGCTCGCGCGGTGCCCGACGGCCGGCACCCGATCGGCCCGATCACCTCCGGCATCCTGCGCGGCATCGAGGACGGCTGGTTCACCGGCGAGATCGCCGAGTCCGCCTTCCAGTACCAGCAGGCCCTGGAGAAGGGCGACAAGAAGGTCGTCGGCGTCAACACCGCCCACGGCTCGGTCACCGGTGACCTGGAGATCCTGCGGGTCAGCCACGAGGTGGAGCGCGAGCAGGTGCGTGTCCTCGCCGACCGCAAGGCGGCCCGGGACGACGCGGCGGTGCGCACGGCGCTGGACGCCATGCTGGCCGCGGCCCGCGACGGCGGGAACATGATCGAGCCGATGCTGGACGCGGTCCGGGCGGAGGCCACGCTCGGCGAGATCTGCGACGCGCTGCGGGACGAATGGGGCGTCTACACGGAGCCGGCCGGATTCTGAGCAGGCGCAGCAGGTACGGCAGGCGCGGCCGGCGCGCAGACAACGGAATCCGTGGCGTTCTTCCGGGCGGTCCGGGTAGGTGGGTGCGGTCTGCATCCATCTACCTCCCCCGGAGACGTACGTGAAGAGACCCGCTCTCGCCGCTGCCGGCACCGCAGCCCTCGCCACCGCCCTGCTGGCCGGTTCCGCGGTCGTCGGCGCCCCCGCCGGCGCCGATCCCGCGCCGGAGCCGCACGCGGCACGGGCGCACGAGGCCCGCATCCAGGACGACTTCGACTCCCTCGGCCCGGAGGTGCGGGCCACGAAGCTGTCCACCGGCCGCACCGCGCACTACATCGACGAAGGGCCGCGGGACGGCCGGCCGGTGCTGTTCATCGGCGGTACGGGCACCAGCGCGCGGGCGGCGCACATGACCGACTTCTTCCGCTCCACGCGCGAGTCGCTGAACCTGCGGCTGATCTCGGTCGAGCGCAACGGCTTCGGGGACACCGCGTACGACAAGGACCTGGGCAAGGCCGACTTCGCGAAGGACGCGCTGGAGGTCCTGGACCGGATCGGCGTCAAGAAGACCGCCGTGGTCGCGATCTCGGGCGGCGGGCCCTACGCCGCCGAGCTCGCGAGCCGCGCTCCGCAGCGCATCGACGCGCTGCACCTGGCCGCCGCGCTGCCCCCGTACGGCAAGAAGCCCGACTACTGCGGGCTGTCCGACGCGGAGCTGGGCAAGCAGCTGGCCCCGACGATCGCCGATCCCCGGAAGTGGTGGGCGTTCCCCGACGACAGCCCGACGAAGAAGATCCCGGGCTTCGCGGACACCGCGTACGAGGAGGGCGCGCGGACCTACAACCAGCGCGGCCAGAAGGCGGACCCGGCCCCGCAGGTGCACGAGCAGAAGCTGTACTGCCGGCGGCCCGGCCCGGGCCTCTCGAAGCTGACGGCGCCGGTCGTCCTCTACAGCGGCAAGAAGGACACCACCGTGCCGCCCAGCACCATCAAGACGTGGCAGCAACAGCTGCCGGGCAAGCCGCTGGTGCGCTCGTACGCCGACTCCGGGCACGACGTGCAGTACCGGCACTGGGACCAGATCCTGGTCGACCTGGCCGGGTTCACCGACCGCACGGTCGTCTGCCGGGACGGGCACAGCGGCATGCTGCCGGCCCGTACGGCGGAGAAGCTGGTGGCCGGCGGGCGGGCCACGCTGGGCAGCTGCGCCTGGCAGAAGTCCGGCTGACCGGCAGTCACTCCGCCCCGGCCGGCGGGAGTTCCGTCCGGTCGCGCGGGAAGCGCAGCCGGAACAGCGCCCCGCCGCCCGGGGCCCGCTCCGCGGCGAGCGCGGCGTGGTGCGCGCGGGCGATCTGCCGGGCCATCGCCAGGCCCAGCCCGGAGCCGGGCAGGGTACGCGCGGCCTGCGCGCGGTAGAAGCGGTCGAAGACGTGCGGCAGGTCCTCGTCGGCGATGCCCGGGCCGTGGTCCCGCACGGTGATCTCCAGCGCGCCCGGCGGGGCGGTCAGCTCCGCCTCGACCGGGCCGCCGGGCGGGGAGAACTTG
This sequence comes from Streptomyces sp. NPDC047117, assembly GCF_040643545.1. Taxonomy (NCBI): domain Bacteria; kingdom Bacillati; phylum Actinomycetota; class Actinomycetes; order Kitasatosporales; family Streptomycetaceae; genus Streptomyces; species Streptomyces sp. NPDC047117. The sequence continues at coordinate 141,279 of NZ_JBEYUN010000004.1, forward strand.
GCGGCGTTGTCGAGCAGGTTCGACAGCAGGCGGGCGAGGCGGGCGGGGACGCCCGGCACCGTCAGCGCCTCCGTGCCCGGCGCGGTCCGTACGGTGAAGCCGATCTCCGGCCAGTGGCCGCGGGCCGCGGCCACCGCGTGCTCCAGCAGCGCCGCGGCGCGCACCTGCTCGACCAGCGGCTGCGGTTCCTCGTCGCGGGCCAGCTCGATCAGGTCGTTTACCAGCGTGGTCACCTCGCGGAGCTGGCGGCCCAGGGCGGCCGAGGCGCGGTCGCGCTGGGCGTCGGTCAGCCGGTCGGCGCGGGCGAGGAGTTCGGCGTTCGTCCGGAGCGCCGTGAGCGGTGTGCGCAGCTCGTGGGAGGCGTCGGCGACCAGCCGGCGCTGGGCGGCGACCGACTGCTCCAGCTCGCCGAGCATGGTGTTGAAGCTGGCCGCGAGCCGGGTCAGCTCGTCCTCGCGGCCGGGCGGCCCGGCGGGCAGTTCGATGCGGTGGGCGGCGTCGCGGGTGGCGGCGATCCGTTCCGCCGCGGCGGTCAGCCGGGTGACGGGCGCCAGGCCCGTGCGGGAGACCCAGTAGCCGAGCGCGGCGGCCAGCAGTACGCCCGCGCCGCCCACCGTCGCGAGCATCCCTGCGGCCTGCCGCACCCCCTTCTCCACGGTGTCCGCGCGCAGCGCCACCTGCACCGCCGTGCCGTCCTTGAAGTGCTGTACGAGCATCCGGGCGGGGTGGCCGTGCAGGGTGACGGCGCTGAAGTACGGGGCGCGCCGCCCGGCCGCGACCTCGCGGACGGCGCCGGTGACCGGCAGCGCGTACGTCCCGGACGGGTCGTCGGCGGCGTCGGCGGGGACGATCTGGGAGCAGGCGGGGGCCGACAGGTAGCGGCACTCGGCGGCCACGACGCCGGGAGCTGCTTCGTGGGGGCCCTGGTTCTGCTGCATCACCAGGGTCGCCGACTGGGTGAGGTTCAGCTCCAGCTGGTGGCCCATGGCGTACCGGATGATGACGAAGGCGGCGGTGCACACGCCGACCGCGACCAGCGCGACGGCCGCGGAGGCGGCCAGCGCCAGCCGGGTCCGCAGCGGCCGCCGTCGACGCCAGGGCGCGCCGGCCCCGCGCCGGCCGCTCATCCTTCGTTGAGGGGGTGTCTGATGGGTCTCCGTGGCGTCGCGGCGACCCATCAGACACCCCCCAGCCGGTAGCCGATGCCGTGCACGGTGTGCAGCAGCCGCGGTTCGCCGCCCGCCTCCAGCTTGCGGCGCAGGTAGCCGACGTACACCGCGAGGGAGTTGGAGTCCGGGCCGAAGTCGCGGCCCCAGACCCGCTCCAGGATCACCTCGCGCGGTACGACCTGCCCGGGGTTGCGCGCGAGCAGGTCGAGCAGGGCCCACTCGGTGCGGCTGAACTCCAGCCGCCTACCGGCCCGGCGGCCGGTCCGGGTGGCCGGGTCGAGCACCAGGTCGGCGACGGCCGGGGCCGCGCCGGCGGACGCCGGGGTGACGCGGCGGAGCAGGGCCCGCAGCCGGGCGGTCAGTTCGTCCAGCGCGAAGGGCTTGACCAGGTAGTCGTCGGCACCGGCGTCCAGGCCGTCCACCCGCTCGCTGACCGAGTCCAGGGCGGTCAGCACCAGGATGGGCGTACGGTCGTCCAGCGCCCGCAGCCGCCGGCAGACGGCGAGGCCGTCCAGGACGGGCATCATCACGTCCAGCACGAGCGCGTCCGGCTGCCACTCCGCGACGGCGCTGAGCGCGGCCAGCCCGTCGGCGGCGCCGCGTACCCGGTAGCCCTCCACGGTCAGCCCGTCCTCGACGGCGGCGCGCACCTCGGCGTCGTCGTCGACGACCAGGACGCGGGGCGCGGGCGGGTCCGTGTGCGGGGGCGGCGGGGGTGATCCGGTCGGCGGCATGGGCCAAGGCTGCCAAACGGCGCTCTTAGAACGTTCTTAGGGCGCGCGCCGAGCGTGGCGGCCATGCGCACACCACTCTCCGTTGTCATCGGGGCCGGCGGCACCGGCGGCCACATCTACCCCGGGCTCGCCCTCGCCGACGCGCTGCGCCGCGCCGTGCCGGACGCGGTGATCTCCTTCGTCGGCACCGAGCGCGGGCTGGAGACGCGGCTGATCCCGCGGGCCGGCTATCCGCTGCACACCGTCGACATGATCCCCTTCGATCCGGCGCTGGGCGCCCGGCGCTTTCTGCTCCCCGCCGACCTGCTGAAGTCCGGCGCCCAGTGCCGGGCGATCCTGCGGGCGCAGGGCGCGCAGGTCGCGGTCGGCATGGGCGGCTACCCCAGCGCGCCGGTGATCGTCGGCGCCCGGCTGGCGGGGCTGCCGAGCCTGATCCACGAATCCAACGCGGTACCGGGCCGGGCCAACAGGTTCGCCGCCCGGCTCACCCCGCACATCGCCCTCGCCTTCGACCGCAGCCGGGCGCACCTGCCGGGCGGGGAGCGGGCCGAGACGGTCGGCATGCCGCTGTCGGGGCCGCTGGCGGGGCTGGACCGGGCGGCGCTGCGCGGCCCGGCCCGCCGGGCGCTGGGTGTCCCGGACGGGGCCCGGCTGCTGCTGGTCAACGGCGGCAGCCTCGGCGCCGCCCGGCTCACCGAGGCGGCCCTCGGGCTGGCCGCCCGGTACCGCCACCGCGCGGACCTGCGGCTGCTGATCAAGACAGGGCCCGCGGCGCTGGACGCCGCGCGGGAGCGGCTGGCCGCCGAGGGCGGCGACGCGGTCGCGGCGGCGGTCCCGTACCTGGACCGGATGGACCTCGCGTACGCCGCCGCCGATCTGGTGGTGTGCCGGGCCGGCTCGGCGACCGTCGCGGAGCTGGCCACGATCGGCATGCCGGCCGTCCTCGTCCCGTATCCGCATGCCCCGGGCGACCACCAGACGCACAACGCGCGGGTGCTGTCCGACGCCGGGGCCGGGCTGCTGCTGCCCGACGCCGAGACCACCGCCGAGCGGCTCGACGCCGTCGTCGGCCCGCTCCTGGACGACCCGGCGCGGCTGGCGGCGATGGGCGCCGCCGCCGATCCGGGCGACCACGCCCGCGCCGCCGGCCTGCTGGCCGCGAAGGTCCTCCGGCTGGCCGGCCGCACCACCTCCACCCGCACTTCCGCCTCTTCGAAGGAGTACGCATGACCACGCAGCACAACCCCTGGGAGGGCCGCCGCGTCCTCGTCACCGGAGCCGAGGGGTTCATCGGCTCCACGCTCGTCGACCTGCTCGTCGAGCGTGGCGCCCGGGTCCGGGCGCTCGTCCACTACAAGCCGTACGCGGAGAAGGGCCATCTGGCCCGGTACCTGCGGCCGGGCGGTCCCGTGGAGATGATGGCGGGGGACGTGCGGGACGCGGGCCGGGTGCGGGACGCGGTGGCCGGCTGCGACACGGTCTTCCATCTCGCCGCGCTGATCGGCATCCCGTACAGCTACGACTCGCCGGGCGCCTACGTGCAGACCAACGTGGTCGGTACGGAGAACGTGTGCGAGGCCGCCCGGCTGCACGGCGTGCGGCGGCTGGTGCACACCTCCACGAGCGAGGTGTACGGCACCGCGCGCACCGTGCCCATCGGCGAGAACCACCCGCTGCAGCCGCAGTCCCCGTACTCCGCCTCCAAGATCGGCGCCGACATGCTGGCGCTCTCCCACTGGCACGCCTTCGGGCTGCCGGTCACCGTGGTGCGCCCGTTCAACACCTACGGGCCGCGGCAGTCGGCGCGCGCGGTGATCCCGACGATCCTCGCGCAGCTGCACTCCGGCGCCCGGCGGATCAAGCTGGGCTCGCTGACGCCGACCCGGGACTTCACCTATGTCACGGACACCGCCGAGGGGTTCCTCGCGATGGCGGAGTGCGACCGGGCGGTGGGCGAGGTGGTCAACCTCGGCACCGGGCAGGAGATCTCCATCGGGCAGCTCGTGGAGGAACTGATGGCGGCCTCGGGCCGGGAGGCGGAGGTGGTCGTGGACCGGGCGCGGCTGCGGCCCGCCGGCAGCGAGGTGGAGCGGCTGCTGTCGGACAACGCGCGGGCCCGGGAGCTGTCCGGCTGGCAGCCGAGGGTGCCGCTGAAGGTCGGGCTGCGGCGTACCTCGGACTGGGTCGGCGGGCATCTGCACCTGTTCGCGGCGGACCGGTACCAGGTCTGAGCGCGCCCGCTCCGGTGCCGTGCCGCGGGGCCGCGGGGCCGCGGCGCCGGAGGCCGGCGGGCGGCCCGCGGTCAGTCCTTGCTCTCCAGGCCGCCCAGGCCGCCGAGCAGCAGGGTGGTGAAGCGGGCGGCCCAGGCCGCGTCGACCGGTTCGCCGCTGACCAGGGCGCGGTGCACCACGGCGCCGGCGATCACGTCGAAGATCATGTCCACGCTGCGCGCCGCGGCCGCCGCGCCCTCGGGGCCGCCGGCGTCCTTCGGCAGCTCGCCGCGCCGCTGGGCGCGCTCCCGGCCCTGCACCACCAGCCGCTTCTGGCGGTCCACGACGGCCGAGCGGATGCGGTTGCGCAGCGCGTCGTCCGTGGTGGACTCGGCGACCACCGCCATCAGGGCCGTCTTGGTCTCGGGGCGGGCGAGCAGCGCGGCGAACTGCAGCACCACGCCCTCGATGTCGTTCTTCAGACAGCCCCGGTCGGGCAGTTCGAGTTCGTCGAAGAGGACCGCGACGGCGTCCACGACCAGTTCGTTCTTGCCCGCCCAGCGGCGGTACAGCGTCGTCTTGGCGACCCCGGCGCGCGCCGCCACGTCGCCCATCGTCAGCTTCCCCCAGCCCAGCTCGACGAGCGCGGCGCGGGTGGCGTCCAGGATCGCGGCGTCGGCCTCGGCGCTGCGTGGGCGTCCCGTGCGGCCGGTGGGGCGGGTGCGCCCCTTGCGGGGGCCGGGGGAAGAGCACTGCATGCGGCTGACGATACCGGCCGGTAGGCATGAGCACCGTGTGGCGGGTGAGGCAGATCACGGACGCGGCGGGGCCGCGCGCTTGCGGCCGCGGGGGACCGGAGAGTTACGCTACGACTCGTAGCGAAAGAGCGACGCCACACTGGCCGCGGGTGGGGACCCCGGCCGCCGCAGGACGGTCCTTGCTCAGGACCGTGACCGGCTCCGGAAGGGGCCGCACACGCCGGCCCTCCACGGGGGCCGTGCCCACAGACCGGTCCTCCTCGGGACCACCACAGAGCTCTGTTCCCGGCCCGCTTCAGGCAAACCGGCGGGACGCGCGGCCGGGTGCGGAGCTCACCTCGCGGGGTCCAGGGCCATGGGGGCCCTGGATTTTCCGCACCGCTTTCCGGAACGGCCCGCTCAGGGGGGAGGATGGGACCATGCAGCCACGCAATATGTCCATGAGTGGAGTGGTCGACCTCGCCGCGGTGAAGGCGGCCGGGGAAGCGAAGCAGAAGGCGGAGCAGGCGCGCGCCGAGGCCGCGCGCACCGGTCGCGCTCCGGCGGCCGGCCGGCTCGTGGTCGATGTCGACGAGGCGGGGTTCCAGCAGGAGATCCTGCAGCGCTCCAATGAAGTGCCGGTCGTCATCGACTTCTGGGCCGAGTGGTGCGAGCCGTGCAAGCAGCTGGGTCCGCTGCTGGAGCGCCTGGCGGGGGAGTACGCCGGCAAGTTCGTGCTCGCCAAGATCGACGTAGACAGCAACCAGGCCCTCTTCCAGCAGTTCGGTGTGCAGGGCATCCCGGCCGTGTTCGCCGTCGTCGCCGGCCAGCCGATCCCGCTGTTCCAGGGCGCGGCCCCGGAGGGGCAGATCCGGCAGGTGCTGGACCAGCTGGTCCAGGCCGCCGAGCAGCAGTTCGGCATCGTCGGCGCGCCCGTCGACCCGGCGGCGCAGGGCGACGAGGAGCCCGTCGAGGCGCCCGCGCCGGCCGGCCCGTACGACGCGCTGCTGGAGGCCGCGACCCGGGCGCTGGACTCCGGCGACCTCGCCGGTGCCATCCAGGCGTACAAGAACGTGCTCTCCGACGAGCCGGCCAACGAGGAGGCCAAGCTGGGTCTCGCGCAGGCCGAGCTGCTGAACCGGGTGCAGGACCTCGACCCGCAGGCCGTGCGCAAGGAGGCGGCCGAGAGCCCCGCCGATGTGCAGGCCCAGATCCGGGCCGCCGACCTCGACCTGGTCGGGGGGCACGTCGAGGACGCCTTCGGGCGGCTGGTCGACGTCGTGAAGCGCACCGCGGGCGACGACCGCGAGGCCGCGCGACTGCGGCTGCTGGAGCTCTTCGAGGTCATCGGCGGCGAGGATCCGCGCGTCGTGAGCGCGCGCACCGCGCTGGCCCGCGTCCTGTTCTGACGGCTCGCCAAGTCCTCCCTCCTCAAACGGAACAGCGGCCACGTTTTACCAAAACTTGGTAATCGTGGCCGCTGTTACTTGGAGTAAGAGCGCTGGGATGGCTTGGCGTGTTTTGGGCGTAATTTGCGGATGTTTCTTCCGTGTCAAAGGCGACCCTGTGTACCGGGGTGATCTCGCTCGGTACCCGACGGATCATTTCTCTGTTACTCGTAGGTAACGAGCCCCTTGTGCGGCGGCTGAGAATGCACCACGATCAGCCAAGCTCGGTCCATCACCCAGCAGTCCGGCAGCCGGCCGGGAGGCGCGCGGGAGGTGGGTCCCCACCGAGTGGGCCGGCGGCAGTGCCGCCGGTCGAGGGCAGGGGGGTCTTCGCCGTCCCGGCGGAGCCTGTCCAGAGAGGTTGCGCGAGAGCGTGGCCAGTGGTTGTCGCTCGGGGGTGATCGCCGGTGGTTCGGAAACGCAAGTCCTCCGAAGCGGCGCTCTCCTTCCCGAGGACGTAGCACTTCTCCCATCCCAGGTGCGGCCGTATCCATGACCGGGCGGCCGGCGCCGGAGATGTACGTCCGAGAAGGAGGAAAGTCATGGAGTCCCTGGCTCGTGGCGGGACCAGATGGAAGCGGTTCGCCGTCGTCATGGTGCCGAGCGTCGCTGCGACGGCCGCGATCGGCGTGGCCCTTTCGCAGGGTGCGCTGGCCGCGTCGTTCAGCGTGTCCGGCCAGCAGTTCAAGGTGGCCACCGACCGCCTGGACGGCCAAGGCTTCGTTCAGTACGGAGCCGTTGACGCCCAGAAGGGCGGCAAGCAGATCCCGGTGGCGGTCTCGGCGTTCTCCAACGCCAAGATCAAGAACCTGTGCCAGTCCGTCGTCGTGCCCGTCCCGGTCTTCGGCGACGTGTCGATGAAGCTCCAGGCGGGCGGCGGTGACACGCCGGTCGAGGCGAAGAACCTCTACATCGACCTGGACCAGCTCGAGGCGGACGCGACCTTCAACAACATCAACATCGGTGTTGCCGCGGGTTCGTCGACCAAGGGCCCCGGTATCAAGAAGGGCGACAAGACGGACCCCGGTTCGTTCGCCCAGGAGGCCGACACGGCCACCCTGACCGGTGTCAAGCAGACGGCCTGGGCGACCACGGCCGGCACGTTCAAGCTCAGCGGCCTGAAGATGAAGGTCTCCAAGGGCAAGAACGAGTGCTACTGACGCACTGAGCGTGCGGGCACGGGGGAGCCGATACCAGGCCCCTGAGCCGTATCCCTGTGCCCGTGCGCCGGTCCTTCGGACAGCACCCAGCACCACCAGCTCACGTACCACCGAATTGCCAGTCCCGAGGAGCTGTACGAGATGAGCGCCGACACGCGACCACGGCTGAGCGAGACAATCGGCCGGCAGCGCCGTTCCTTCCGGGCTTGGCGAGGACAACGCCCGTACTGGGCGGGGCTGCTGACCCTGCTGGCCGGCATCCCGATCATGTACATCCCTTACGCGAACCTCACGATCGGTTCCCTGACCGTGCGCATGGCGACGACGGCGGGCGCGGGCTCGCTGATCATCGGCGTGCTGCTGGTCGTACTCGGTCTGACCATGTGGTTCCAGCCCGCTTCACGGGTCTTCGCCGGTGTCGCGGCGATCCTGCTGTCGCTGGTGTCCCTGGTCGTCTCCAACTTCGGCGCCTTCCTGGTCGGCTTCCTGCTGGGGCTGATCGGCGGTGCGCTGGCGGTCTCCTGGGCCCCCGGCAAGCCGGGCAAGGCCGAGGCCGCCGAGGACACCGACGGTCCCCGCGGGCGTGCGGACGACGGCGCCGGCGACGGGTTCGACGCGTTCGGCGGCGGGCGGCCCGCGGCAGCCGGAGCGGGCGGTTCGCGCGGCGTACTGGACGACCTGTCAGGTAAGAGCCCGACCAACGGGACGAACGGGAGGCACCGTGCCGGGTGATGAGCTGCACGACGAGGGCGCAGCCGCCGGGGCGAGATCCGGGCGGCACGCGGCGCCGAGGAAGCCGCTGCTGACGCGGTTGCACGTGCCGGCCGGCAAGGCGATCGCCATTGCCGCCATGCCCTCCGCCGTGCTCATGGGCATGGGGCTCACGCCCCAGCTGGCCATGGCCAAGCCCAAGCCCCCGGAGAGCCCTTTCCGGGACGGTCCGTGCGTGACCGCTCCGGACAAGGTGGACGAGCAGGACGCCAAGGCCGAGGACGACGCCAAGGCGAAGGACAAGGACAAGAAGGACGGCAAGGACACCGCCGAGCCGTCCGCGAAGCCGTCCGCCTCGCCCTCCGGCACGGACGAGGACAAGAAGACCGAGCCGTCGGCCACCCCGGAGAGCGAGGAGCCGTCGGAGTCCGCGACGCCCTCGCCGTCCGCCTCCCCCGAGGAGGAGAAGAAGGACGGTGGCCTGCTGGGCGGCGTCGGTGACGCCCTCGGCGGTCTGCTGGGCGGCGACAAGTCCGACGAGGAGTCCACCGAGTCGCCGAGCCCGACCCCGTCGGCCTCCGAGGACACCGCGTCCGAGGAGTCCACGAAGGACACCGGGGACACGGACGCGGCTGCCGGTGAGGCCACCAAGCCCGTCGAGGACACCGTCAAGGGCGTCACCGACGGTCTCGGCAAGGCCGGTGACTCCCTCAAGGGCGGCTCGAAGACCGTCGGCGACACCGTCCACGGCGCCGTGGGCATGGCGGACAACGCCCTGCCCGGCGGCGGTCTGGACGGCAAGGACGCCAACGGCAAGAAGGGCTACCCCTGCGTCACCGAGAACAAGCAGAAGGGCAAGGACGAGCAGACCCCCGTCACGCTGCCCGACAAGCCCTGGCACCTGACGTCCTCCGCGCTCACCCTGCGCGGCCTGGACTACGAGGGCGTCGTCAACGTCACCACCCAGAGCGGCAACACCAAGCAGGTACTGAAGTTCACCGCGGACAGCGTGGACATCGGCGACCTGCACCAGACGGTGGACGACCCGACGTCGGGGAAGAAGTACCACGTCGAGGCGCGCAAGGGCTCCACGTCCACCTTCCGCGGCGGCAAGGTGACGATGTACACCGAGCGCCTGCAGGGCAACCTCTTCGGGCTGATCCCGATCGTGTTCGACGCGGAGCACCCGCCGCCCATCAACACCCCGTTCGCCTACTTCACCAAGGTGGAGCTGGACCAGGCGGGCCAGTTCGGCGGCAACCTGCACGTCCCGGGCCTGCACCAGTACATGACCTGAGGCACCGCCGCCGGTCCGGGCCCGCCCGGCCCGCCGCAGTCCCGTCCGGGAGCCGCACCACGAAGGCCCCGCTCCTCCTCGGAGGAGCGGGGCCTTCGCGTACGTACGGGGAGCGTCAGCCGCGCTCGCCGCCCAGGTGGTGCACCCGGACCATGTTGGTGGTGCCGGGGACGCCGGGGGGCGAACCGGCCGTGATGATCATCGTGTCGCTCTTGTTGTAGCGCTTGAGCTTGAGCAGCTCGGCGTCGACCAGGTCGACCATCGCGTCGGTGTTGTCCACGTGCGGCACGACGAAGGTCTCCACGCCCCAGCTCAGCGAGAGCTGGTTGCGGGTGGACTCGTCGGTGGTGAAGGCCAGGATCGGCTGCACCGCGCGATAGCGGGACAGGCGGCGGGCGGTGTCACCGGACTTGGTGAAGGCCACCAGCGCCTTGCCGTTGAGGAAGTCGGCCATCTCGGCGGCGGCACGGGCCACGGCACCGCCCTGCGTACGCGGCTTCTTGCCCGGGACCAGCGGCTGCAGGCCCTTGGAGAGCAGCTCCTCCTCGGCCGCCTCGACGATCTTCGACATCGTCTTGACGGTCTGGATCGGGTACTGGCCGACCGAGGACTCCGCGGAGAGCATGACCGCGTCCGCGCCGTCCAGGATCGCGTTGGCGACGTCGGACGCCTCGGCGCGGGTCGGCCGGGAGTTGGTGATCATCGACTCCATCATCTGGGTCGCCACGATCACCGGCTTGGCGTTCCGCCGGCACATCTCCACCAGGCGCTTCTGCACCATCGGGACCTTCTCCAGCGGGTACTCCACCGCCAGGTCACCGCGGGCCACCATGACGCCGTCGAAGGACGCGACGACCTCTTCCATGTTGGCGACGGCCTGCGGCTTCTCCACCTTGGCGATGACCGGCACCCGGCGGCCGACCTCGTCCATGACGCGGTGCACGTCCTGGACGTCCTTGGCGTCCCGCACGAAGGACAGGGCCACCATGTCGCAGCCCATGTTCAGCGCGAACTTCAGGTCCTCGATGTCCTTCTCGGACAGCGCGGGGACGTTGACCGCGGCGCCGGGCAGGTTGATGCCCTTGTGGTCGGAGATGACGCCGCCCTCGATGACGATGCAGCGCACTCGCGGGCCGTCGACCTCGACCACCTGGAGGGCGACGTTGCCGTCGTTGATCAGGACCGGGTCGCCCTTGGAGACGTCGCCGGGCAGGCCCTTGTAGGTGGTGCCGCAGATGGTCCGGTCGCCGGGGACGTCCTCGGTGGTGATGACGAACTCGTCACCGCGCACCAGCTCCACCGGCCCGTCGGCGAACGTCTCCAGGCGGATCTTCGGGCCCTGGAGGTCGGCGAGGACGCCGATGGCCCGGCCGGTCTCCTCGGCGGCCTTGCGGAGGCGGTGGTACCGCTCCTCGTGCTCCGCGTGGGTGCCATGGCTCATGTTGAAACGGGCCACGTTCATGCCGGCTTCGATCAGCGTCTTCAGCTGGTCGAAGGAGTCAACGGCAGGGCCCAGGGTGCAGACGATTTTCGAACGGCGCATGGGCTGAATCCTATCGGTTTGTTTCAGAGCGGAATATTCCACCTGGCGGAAGCGCCGAAACTTAGGCGCTGACCAGTGCGTATGTCTGGTTGGCGATCTCCAGCTCCTCGTCGGTCGGCACCACGGCCACCGCGACCCGGGCGTACTCGGGCGAGATGATGCGGGCCTCGCCGGACCGCTCGGCGTTCCGCCGCGTGTCCACCGCGAGCCCCATCTCCTCCAGGCCGAGCACCGCGGCCTCGCGCACCGGGGCGGAGTTCTCGCCGACGCCCGCGGTGAAGGCCACCGCGTCGACCCGGCCCAGCACCGCGGTGTAGGCGCCGATGTACTTCCGCAGCCGGTGTATGTAGACGTCGAACGCGAGGGCCGCCTGCTTGTCCCCCTCGTCGATCCGCCGCCGGATCTCCCGCATGTCGTTGTCGCCGCAGAGCCCCAGCAGGCCGCTCTTCTTGTTGAGCAGCTCGTCGATCTCGTCGCTGGACAGCCCGGCGTTGCGCTCCAGGTGGAAGATGACCGCCGGGTCGATGTCGCCGGAGCGGGTGCCCATGACCAGGCCCTCCAGCGGGGTCAGGCCCATGGAGGTGTCCACGCACCGGCCGCCGGCCACCGCCGAGGCGGAGGCGCCGTTGCCCAGGTGCAGCACGATGACGTTGACCTCGGACGGGTCCTTGCCCAGCAGCTTGGCGGTCTCGCGCGAGACGTACGCGTGCGAGGTGCCGTGGAAGCCGTACCGGCGTACGCGGTGCGCGTCGGCGGTCTCCACGTCGAGGGCGTACCGGGCCGCGTACTCCGGCATCGTCGAGTGGAAGGCGGTGTCGAACACGGCCACCTGCGGCAGGTCCGGGCGGAGCCGCTGGGCGGTCCGGATGCCGGTGAGGTTCGCCGGGTTGTGCAGCGGGGCCACCGGCACCAGCCGCTCGATCTCCTTGAGCACCACGTCGTCGATCACGGTCGGCTCGGTGAACCGCAGCCCGCCGTGCACCACCCGGTGGCCGATCGCGGCCAGCTGCGGGGAGTCCAGGCCCAGCCCGTCGGCGGACAGCTCGTCCGCGACCGCCTTCAGCGCCGCGTCGTGGTCGGCCATCCGCTCCTCGCGCTCGCGCTTCTCGCCCCCGGCCGCCAGCGGGGTGTGCACCAGCCGCGAGGCCGGCTCACCGATCCGCTCGACCAGCCCCACCGCCAGCCGGGCACCCCCGTCCATGTCCAGCAGCTGGTACTTCAGCGAGGAGGATCCGGAGTTCAGGACGAGGACTCGGGTGGCATCGGCAGTCATGGAGAAGGCTTTCGGGTCGGGATGCGGGCGGGGCGAGGGGTGGGGGACGGGCTCAGCGGCCGGTGGGGGAGGCGCCGCCCTGGGCCTGGACGGCCGTGATGGCGACGGTGTTGACGATGTCCTGGACCAGGGCGCCGCGCGAGAGGTCGTTGACCGGCTTGCGCAGTCCCTGCAGCACCGGGCCGACGGCGACCGCGCCGGCCGACCGCTGCACGGCCTTGTAGGTGTTGTTGCCGGTGTTCAGGTCCGGGAAGACCAGCACGGTGGCCCGGCCCGCGACCTCGGAGTCCGGCAGCTTGGTACGGGCGACGTCGGCGTCGACGGCCGCGTCGTACTGGATCGGGCCCTCGACCAGCAGGTCGGGGCGGCGCTCGCGGACCAGCTCGGTGGCCTTGCGGACCTTGTCCACGTCCGCGCCGGAGCCGGAGGTGCCGGTGGAGTACGACAGCATCGCGATCCGCGGCTCGACGCCGAACTGCGCGGCGGTGGCGGCGGACTGGATGGCGATGTCGGCCAGTTGCTCGGCGTTCGGGTCCGGGTTGACCGCGCAGTCGCCGTAGACCAGCACCCGGTCGGCCAGGCACATGAAGAAGACGGAGGAGACGATCTGCGCGTCCGGCTTGGTCTTGATGACCTCGAAGGCGGGCCGGATGGTGGCGGCGGTGGAGTGCACGGCGCCGGACACCATGCCGTCGGCCAGGCCCTCCTGCACCATCAGGGTGCCGAAGTAGGAGACGTCCGCGACCACGTCGTACGCCAGCTCGTACGTCACGCCCTTGTGGGCGCGCAGCTCCGCGTACCGCTCGGCGAAGCGCTCGCGCACCGGCGCGGTCTGCGGGTCGATGATCTGCGCGTCGCCCAGCTCGATGGAGAGGTCGGCCGCCCGCTTGCGGATGGCGTCCTCCTCGCCCAGCAGCGTCAGGTCGCACACGTCCCGGCGGATCAGCACGTCGGCGGCGCGCAGCACGCGCTCCTCGGTGCCCTCCGGCAGCACGACCCGGCGGCGCCCGGAGCGGGACCGCTCGATCAGCTCGTGCTCGAACATCATCGGCGTGACCCGGTCGGACTTCAGGACCGCGATGCGCTTGGTCAGCTCGACGGTGTCCACATGCCGCTCGAAGAGGCCCAGCGCGGTCTCGGCCTTGCGCGGCGAGGCGGCGCTCAGCTTGCCCTCGATCTCGAACAGCTCACCGGCCGTCGGGAAGGACCCGCCCGGCACGGATATCACCGGCGTACCGGGGGCGAGCCGGGCGGCCAGCGCCATGATGTCGGGGCCGGGGCGCTCGCCGAGCGTCAGGAGGACGCCCGCGATGGGCGGGGCGCTCGCGCTGTGCGCGGCGAGCGCCCCGATGATCAGGTCGGCCCGGTCGCCGGGCGCCACCACGAGGGCGCCGTCGGTCAGCGCCTTGAGGAACGTCGGCAGCATGGCGCCGCCGAAGACGAAGTTCTTCGCGTCCCTGGCCATCCCGGAGTCGTCGCCGAGCAGCACCTCGCCGCCCAGGGTGTGCACGATCTGGGAGACGGTCGGGGCGGAGAGCGAGCTGTCCTCGGGGAGCGCGTAGCAGGGGACCGGCAGGTGCCCGGCCAGCTGTTCCACGACGGCGGCGCGGTCGTCGGGGGCGACCCGGTTCACGACGACGGCGACCACGTCGCAGCTCATGGACTCGAAGGCGCGGTAGGCGTTGCGCGCCTCGTCCCGCACCGACTCCGGCTCCTGGTCGCGGCCCGCGACGACCGGCAGGACCGAGGCGCCGAACTCGTTCGCCAGCCGTGCGTTCAGGCTCAGCTCGTCCGGCAGGCTGGTGTCGGCGTAGTCCGTGCCCAGCACCAGGACGTAGTCGTACTCCCTGGCCACGTCGTGGAAGCGGTCCACCAGCCGGGAGACCAGCTCGTCGGTGCCGCGCTCGGCCTGGAGGGCGTTCGCCTCCTCGTAGCCGATGCCGTAGACCGTGTCGGCCGGCTGGGTGAGGCGGTACCGCGACCGCAGCAGGTCGAAGAGCCGGTCGGGGCCGTCGTCGTGCACGAGCGGCCGGAAGACGCCGACCCGGTCCACATGGCGGGTCAGCAGTTCCATGACCCCCAGCTCGATCACCTGGCGTCCGTCGCCGCGGCCGATGCCGGTCACGTACACGCTCCGCGTCACGCGCGATCTCCGTCCTTTTCCGTTGCTGACCGGGAAAAATTACCCGTTATGGTGGCCTTGCCCCCCTTGACAATACCTGCGCCAGTGGATAAGCCGCTTCCTCCAGTGTCCATGGTCGGCGCCGGTGGGCGAAGGCGGGTGCAAGAGGTGGGTGAGGGCTCCTGTGCCGGGTACCCGAGGACGGAGTACCCGAGGCGCGTGAGGTCACCGGTCACCGGCCCGTGAAACAATCGCACCGGCTCACCAGAACCAACATCGAGCACAGGAGACTCAGCACGATGCGTATCGGAGTCCTGACCGCGGGCGGCGACTGCCCCGGCCTCAACGCCGTGATCCGCTCTGTGGTGCACCGCGCCGTCACGGGCCACGACGACGAGGTCATCGGCTTCGAGGACGGCTTCAAGGGTCTGCTCGACGGCCGTTACCGCAAGCTCGACCTCGACGCCGTCGGCGGCATCCTCGCCCGCGGCGGCACCATCCTCGGCTCCTCCCGCCTGGAGCGCGCGCGGCTCCGCCAGGCCTGCGAGGACGCCAAGGACATGTCGAAGGAGTACGGCATCGACGTGCTCATCCCGATCGGCGGCGAGGGCACGCTCACCGCGGCCCGGATGCTCGCCGACGCGGGGCTGCCGGTGGTCGGTGTGCCGAAGACCATCGACAACGACATCTCCTCCACCGACCGCACCTTCGGCTTCGACACGGCCGTCGGCGTCGCGACCGAGGCCATCGACCGCCTGAAGACCACCGCCGAGTCGCACCAGCGGGTCATGGTCGTGGAGGTCATGGGCCGCCACGCGGGCTGGATCGCCCTGGAGTCCGGCATGGCCGGCGGCGCCCACGGCATCTGCCTGCCCGAGCGCCCCTTCGACGTGAACGACCTGGTCAAGATGGTCGAGGAGCGCTTCGCCCGGGGCAAGAAGTTCGCCGTCGTCTGTGTCGCCGAGGGCGCGCACCCCGCCGAGGGCACGATGGACTACGCCAAGGGCGAGATCGACCAGTTCGGTCACGAGCGCTTCCAGGGCATCGGCACCAAGCTCGCCGTCGAGCTGGAGAACCGGCTCGGCAAGGAGGCCCGCCCGGTCATCCTCGGCCACGTCCAGCGCGGCGGCACCCCCACCGCGTACGACCGCGTCCTCGCCACCCGCTTCGGCTGGCACGCCGTCGAGGCCGCGCACCGCGGCGACTTCGGCCGGATGACCGCGCTGCGCGGCACGGACATCACGATGGTGCCGCTCGCCGAGGCGGTCACCCACCTCAAGACCGTCCCGGCCGACCGCATGCACGAGGCCGAGTCGGTCTTCTGATCCGTTCCGGTGCCCGGCCCCGGCGGGCCGGGCACGGCTCACGCCTCGCCGACCTGTTCCCAGAAGTGGGCGAGGACGTCGGCCAGGAAGTCCCGGCCCGCGTCGCTGGACTCCGCGGCGGACTCCACGCCGCCGCCCCAGCCCAGGGTCCCGGCCATCCGGCGGTGGTACTCCTCGAACAGGAACTCCAGCGCCTTCTGCACCGCCGGCTTCGGCAGCCCCAGCAGCTTGCACACCGGCCGGGTGTATGCCTGCCAGCGCGTGGTCGCCGCGCTGCGCAGCATCTCCGCCAGCTGCCGGTCGCGGCCGGTCAGCCGGACCAGTGCGGGCAGCGGGAGGTCCAGCTCGGTCCTGAGGGCCGCGGCCTGCCGGTCGTTGCCCTGCCACTGGCCCGTGGCCTCCATCCGCTCGTACGCCGGGATCTCCATCCCGATGCGCAGCGCGAGGTCGTCGGCGGCGATGCCCCGGGCGATGCGGTACTCGCGCAGCGTGTCGGGGGTGCCGAGCAGATCACCGGGCGCGCACCAGAGGGCGCCGGCGAGCGCGTTCAGCTCGCTCTCCGTCGGCGAGCCCTCGCCCCGCTCCCACGCGGCGATCATCCGTGGCTGAATCGGTTTTCCGTAGGCGGCGTTGATTCCGTACGCAACGTGCGCGGGCGTCATGCCGAGAGCCTCGCGCATGCGCTTGGCTGCCTGGGCGTCGAAGGGTGGGCGGCGCTCGCCCCTGTCTGGCGTGTGCACCGCCACACCGTAAATGACCGGGATATGTCTACGCGGGTAGTTCTGCTCTTTGCTTCGAAAACTCGTAGCAATATACGGATTGCAGAGAGTGATCTTGTAACGGTGGGTGATTTTCTCACGGACCGTGAGCGATATGCGAGAGGATTCTCAGCCAAACATCGCGATTGACCGAGCGCTCGCTCAGCCGGGACTCGCGCCCGTCACCAGTCGGCGTCGACGAGCGGCTCCAGCCGGAACAGCTGGTGGTCCACCTCCTCGCGCGGCCACTGGACGAGGCGGGCCCCGTTGCCCGTGGCGCCGCCCTCGATGTCGAGGTACTGGCCGCTGTGCTCCACGGCGATGCGGTAGACGCCGCCGGGCCGTGGCTCGAAGCGGAACTTCTCGTTCGGGGTGCCGACCGCTCGCCACTGGACCAGCCCCGCACCCTCCTTCGGCGAGGCGTCCGCGATGCTCAGGACCTTGCCGCTGTGCTTGGCCACGAGCCGGTGGGAGCCGTCGCCGACGGGTTCCAGGGAGAACTTGTCGTTGCCGTGCGCGCCGCGCGAGAACTGGATCACGTGGGCACCGTCGGCGGTGGACGCCTCGCTCACGCACACGACCTTGCCGCTGTGCACGGCGACGACGCGGGCGCGGGACGGCAGCGCTGCGGACGGTGCGGAGGGAACGCTGGACATGGCGGACCTCCTTGCGGCGTCATGGCTACCGCGCACGGTAGGCCGCGCGCCACGTACCGGCCAGAGAGGTTTCGGCTACCCCTTCACCGCCCCGCCCAGCGCGAAGCCGGCGCCGAGGCGGCGGGCGATGAGGACGTACAGGACCAGGACCGGTGTGGAGTAGAGGAGGGAGAAGGCCGCGAGCTGGCCGTGGACCACGGTCCCGCGGTTGCCGAAGAAGTCGTTGATGCTGACCGAGGCGGGCATCTGCGCGGGGTCGAGCAGGAGCATGAAGGGGACGAAGAAGTTGCCCCACATCATGACGAAGGAGTAGACGGTCACGACCGCGATGCCCGGCCCCATCAGCGGCAGGACGACGCGGAGCAGGGACTGCATGGGCGAGGCCCCGTCGGTCCAGGCCGCCTCCTCCAGCTCCTTCGGCACGCCGTCCATGAAGTTCTTCATGAGCCATACGGCGAAGGGGAGCTGGGACGCCGCGAAGAACAGGATCGTGCCGTGCATGGTGTCGATCAGCTCGACCTGCACGAACAGCGCGTACACCGGAACCATGATCGCCGTGATCGGCAGGCAGGTGGCGAAGAGGATCGTGGCCAGGAACGCGCTGCCCGTACGGGAGCGGTGGCGGGACAGCGGATAGGCCGCCAGGGCCGCGCAGACGATCGTCAGGAGGGTCGCCCCGCCGCACAGGATCAGGCTGTTGAGGAGCGGGGTGAAGGTGACGTCGGGGACGAGCACCGCGTCGAAGTTGCCGAAGGTGAACTCGTCGGGGAGCTTCGCCCGCAGGTCGGCCCGCGCGTCGACGGACGAGAGGGCCACCCAGGCCAGGGGCAGGACGAAGGCCGCCGCGACGACCAGCAGCGCGGCGTCCGCCGTCAGCCGGCGGGTGGCGCGGCGGAAGGCCGGGGTGCGGGTCACGGAGCGGGGCACTCAGACCTCCGTGCGCAGCAGGCGCATGTAGACGAGGGAGAAGAGGGAGCCGACCAGGAGCAGCAGCAGGGCCACCGCCGTCGCGTAGCCGATCATGCTGTTCTGGAACGCCTGCTCGTACATGTACAGGGGGAGCGTCTGGCTGCGGTTGCCGGGCCCGCCGCGGGTCATCACCCAGATCAGGCCGAAGACCGAGAGGGTCTGGAGGGTGTTGAGCATCAGATTGGTGCCGATGGAGCGGCGGATCATCGGCAGCGTGATGTGCCACATCCGGCGCCGGCCGCTCGCGCCGTCGACCTGCGCGGCCTCGGTGATCTCCTTGGGGATCTCGTTGAGGGCCGCCGAGTAGACCAGCATCGAGAAGGCCGTGCCGCGCCAGACGTTGGCGAAGGACACCGCCAGGATCGGCAGGGTGTAGAGCCAGTTCTGGGCCGGCAGGTGCAGCCAGTCGAGCACCGCGTTCAGGGTGCCCTCGCGGCGGAAGAAGGCGTAGAGCAGGAAGCCCGCCACCACCTCCGGGAGCACCCAGGCCGTCACCACGATGCCGCCGGTCAGCGTGCGCACCGGCCCGGAGGCGCGCTGCATCAGGGCCGCGAGCGTCAGGCCCAGGGTGTTCTGGCCGATCAGGGACGAGACGACCGTGAAGACCAGCGTCAGCCAGACGGCGTTGAGGAAGCCCTTGTCGCCGAAGGCCTCGGCGAAGTTGTCCAGGCCGACGAAGGACGACTCCGCCTGGCCGGTCAACTGCAGGTCGGTGAAGGCGAGATAGACGCAGTAGCCGATCGGCCCCGCGAGGAAGAGCAGCAACAGGGCGACGCCGGGGGTCACCGGCAGCGCCCGGGCCAGGGTGCGGCGCGGGCGCGTACCAAGGGCGCTCACTTCTTGACCACTGCGCCGTTCGTGATCGAGTCCAGCTCCTCGTCGTAGGTCCTCGCCGCCTCCGCCACCGAGGTGTCGCCCGTCGTGACGCCTTCCATGGCCTCCTGGATCGCGGTGGAGACCTTCGGGTACGCGGGGTAGGCGGGCCGGTAGTGGGTGTGCGCGACCAGGTCCGTGAAGAACTTGATGCCGGGCTGCGCCTTCACGTACTCCGGGTCCTCGGCGACGTCCTTGCGGACCGCGATGCCGGAGTTGGCGATGTACCACTTCCGCGCGTTCTGCTTGGTCTGCATCGTCCTGATGAACTCAAAAGCCAGGTCGGGGTTGGCCGCCTTGGCCGGGACGGCCCAGGTCCAGCCGCCGGACATGCTCACCTTCCCGGGTGCCCCGCCGTCCTGGGTGGGCATGTGCGCCAGGCCCAACTCCTCGGACCACTCCGGCCATTCGTGGCCGGAGCCCTTGATCCAGTCCTGCGGCAGCCAGGAGCCGTCGAGGTTGATGGCGAGCTTGCCCTCGGGCAGCAGCTCGCCGCGGGTGCGGGTGCCGATGTTCGGGTCGAGCGCGTCGGAGACGTCCGGGCCGAGCTTCTCCTTGTAGACGGTCTCCACGAACTTCAGGGCGTCCTTGAAGCCCTCGCCGCCGACGACCCACTTCTTCTTGCCCGGGTCGTACAGCGGGTCCTCGCCCGTGCCGTAGAGCAGCATCTCGAAGCCCTGCATCGCGGACATCTCGCCCGCCGGCTTGCCGGTGTAGACGTTCAGCGGGATGACGCCGGGCACCTTCTTCTTGATGGTGCGGGCGGTTTCGAGGATGTCGTCCCAGTTCTTCGGCTGCCAGTCCGCGGGCAGGCCCGCCTTCTTGAAGATGTCCTTGCTGAACCACAGACCGCGGGTGTCGGTGCCGTCCGGCACGCCGTACGTCTTGCCGTCCTCGCCCTTGGCCGCGGTCTTCGCGGTGTCGATGAACTGCCCCCAGTCCCGCCACTTGTCCAGGTAGGGGTCCAGGGGCTTCAGATAGCCGCTGGTGATGTCGGAGTTGATGAGGAAGGTGTCCTCGTAGACGAGGTCGGGCGCCGTCCTGGGGGAGCGCAGCATCTGCTGCAGCTTCGTGTAGTACTCGGAGTCCGGTGCCTTGATCGGCACCAGCTTCACCTTCTTGCCCGGGTGCGCCTGCTCGAACTCCTTCTTGATCCCGGCCAGGTAGGTGTCCATCTGGCGGATCTTGTTGTCCGTGGACTGCTTGAACGAGACCTTCACGACGTCCGGGTCGCTCCCGGAGCCGCCTCCGCAGGCGGTCAGGGTGGAAGCGGCGAGCAGGGCGGCTGCGGTGAGCAGCAGGGGAGTGCTGGGGCGGGGCACGGCACGACCTCCTACGAGCCATCCGGCACTGGCGGCTCCGGCCGGCCGCCCTCGTTGGCTGCCCGGTGAACGTAAGGCGGCGTTCCGTGGCTGGTCAATGCCCGTGCGTCGGGCGGGCGTTGTTCCGTGACAACGTTGTTATTGGCCGGGCATGCGTCCGAATCCGGGCCAGGCTCAGTGCAGCCAGGTGTACCGCAGCTCGGGGCGGCCCACGTGCCCGTACTGGGGACTGCGGGCCGCGCGGCCCGTGGTGGCCAGGTGCTCCAGATAGCGGCGGGCCGTGATCCGGGAGATGCCCACCGTCTCGGCCGCCGCGCCCGCCGACAGCCCCTCCGGGGCCGCCCGCAGCGCGTCGGTCACCGCCCGCAGCGTCGCCCGGGTCAGCCCCTTGGGCAGGGTGGCCGGCTGCGGCGCCCGCAGCGCGCCGATGGCCCGGTCCACCTCGTCCTGGCCCGCGGCCTCGCCGGCCGACGCGCGGAAGACGGCGTAGCGGGTGAGCCGGTCGCGCAGCGTGGAGAAGGTGAACGGCTTCAGGACGTACTGCACGATGCCCAGCGACACGCCCTCCCGTACGACGGTCAGGTCGCGGGCCGAGGTCACCGCGAAGATGTCCGCGGTGTGCCCGGCCGCGCGCAGCGTCCGTACCAGCTGGAGCCCGTGCCCGTCGGGTAGGAACAGGTCCAGCAGGAGCAGGTCGACGGGGTGATGGTCGAGGTGGCGGCGGGCCGCGGCGGCGGTGTGCACGGTGCCGGAGACGGTGAAGCCGGCGACCCGGCCGACGTACAGCGCGTGCGCGTCGGCCGCGACGGGGTCGTCCTCGACGACCAGCACCCGGATGGGGGTCTCCGGGACCTTCGGGGTGCCGTCGGTGCTGTCGGCCGGCGGGGTGCCGCCCGTGCCGTCCTGTGGGGTCATTCCCGCCGCTCCGTCCGCAGTGGCAGGCGGACGGCGAACGCCGCACCGCCCTCGGGCGCCCGGTCGAGGGTGACCGTGCCGCCGTGGCGGCGCACAGTCTGCCGCACGATGGCCAGTCCCAGGCCCCGGCCGTGCACCGTAGAGCCGCTCTCCTTCGACGTCCAGCCGCGCCGGAAGATCTCCTCGGCGTGTCCCGGGTCCACGCCGGGCCCGGAGTCGGCGACCCGCAGCAGCAGCTCGCCGTCCGTGGCGCGGGCGGTGACCACGACGCGGCCCGCCTCGCCCGCCGGGTGCGTGCCGGACGCGGCGTCGATCGCGTTGTCGACGAGGTTGCCCAGGACGGTCACCAGGTCGCGCGCCGGCAGCCACTCGGGCAGCAGTCCGTCGTCGATCCCGCTGTCCTCGGTCAGCGTCAGCTCCACGCCGTACTCGTTCGCCTGCGCGGCCTTGCCCAGCAGCAGCGCGGCCAGCACCGGCTCGGCGACCGCGCCCGTCACCCGGTCGGTCAGGTTCTGCGCCAGCTCCAGCTCCGCGGTGGCGAACTCCACCGCCTCCTCGGCGCGGCCCAGCTCGATCAGTGACACGACGGTGTGCAGCCGGTTGGCGGCCTCGTGCGCCTGCGAGCGCAGCGCCTCGGCGAAGCCGCGCACCGAGTCCAGCTCGCCGGAGAGCGCCTGCAGCTCGGTATGGTCGCGCAGGGTGACCAGCGTGCCGCGCCGCTCGCCCCCGTCGACCGGCGAGGTGTTCACGACGAGCACCCGGTCGGCGGACAGGTGCAGCTCGTCGACGCGCGGGCCGGGGGAGAGCAGTGCTTCGGTGAGTGGCGCGGGCAGCCCCAGCTCGGCGACCGGCCGGCCCACCGCGTTCCCGCCCAGGCCCAGCAGCTCACGCGCCCCGTCGTTGATCAGGGCGACCGCGCGCCGTCCGTCGAGCAGCAGCAGCCCCTCGCGTACGGCGTGCAGCGCGGCCTGGTGGTAGTCGTGCAGCCGGCTCAGCTCGGCGGCGTTCATGCCGTGCGTATGGCGCCGCAGCCGGGCGTTGACGACGTACGTGCCGACGCCGCCCAGGGCCAGCGCGGCGGCCGCGACCAGGATCAGCGAGAGCATCTGGCGGCGCAGCCCGTCACTGATCGTCTCGACCGTGATGCCGGAGCTGACCAGCGCGACGATCCTGCCGCCGGACCGTACCGGCGCCACCACCCGCACGGACGGCCCCAGCGTCCCCAGGTGGGTCTCGTGGTAGACCTCGCCGCGCAGCGCGGGGCCGATGTGGCCGAGGTACTTCTCGCCGATGGCGGACGGCCGTGTATGGGTATACCGGGTCTTGTCGGTGTCCATCACCACGACGAAGGCCACGCCCGCGGCCTTGCGCACCCGCTCGGTGTACGGCTGAAGCAGCTTCGTGGGGTCCTCGGAGCGGACCGCCCGCGCGACCTCGGGAGCGTTGGCCACGGAGGTCGCGACCGCGGTGGTCTGGCGGCGCGCCGTCTCCTCGGCCTGCTCGCTCGCGTTGAGGTACGCGAAGACGGCGCAGCCCGCGACGACGACCGCGATCAGCACGGCCTGCACGGCGAAGAGCTGGCCGGCCAGGCTGCGGGGTCGGGGAAGGCGCATGTGCATAAGTTTGCCCGGTCACGTTTACATGAACGAAATGTACGTAAGGGTGACGTGATCAAGAGGGGGGTGCATAGTCGCCGGGACTTTGTTTTGCGTTCAAGAGCCGCAGGTCGCACGCAGAACCGGACAATCGAGGACAGGAGGCAGTCGTGGCCGCAACGACCCTGCCGGGTGGCGGGACCCCCGGCGAGCCCGCCACGCCCGCGCCGAAGAAGCGTGACCGCACCCACTACCTCTACATCGCCGTCATCGGCGCCGTAGTGCTCGGCATCGCGGTCGGCTTCATCGCCCCGGGCGTCGCCGTGGAGCTGAAGCCGCTCGGTACCGGCTTCGTGAACCTCATCAAGATGATGATCTCGCCGGTCATCTTCTGCACGATCGTCCTCGGCGTCGGCTCCGTACGGAAGGCCGCCAAGGTCGGCGCGGTCGGCGGCCTGGCGCTCGGCTACTTCATGCTGATGTCCACCGTGGCCCTCGCCATCGGCCTGGTCGTCGGCAACATCCTGGAGCCCGGCTCCGGCATGCACCTGACCGAGACCCTCCGGCACGCGGGCCAGGCGCAGACCGAGGGCGGCGGCGAGTCCAGCTCGGAGTTCGTGCTCGGCATCATCCCGACCACCCTGGTCTCCGCCTTCACCACCGGTGAGGTGCTCCAGACCCTGCTGGTCGCGCTGCTGGTGGGCTTCGGGCTCCAGGCGATGGGCCGCTCGGGCGAGCCGATCCTGCGCGGCATCGGCCACCTCCAGAAGCTGGTCTTCCGCGTCCTGTCCATGATCATGTGGGCCGCGCCGGTGGGTGCCTTCGGCGCCATCGCCGCGGTGGTCGGCGAGACCGGCCTGGACGCCCTGAAGTCCCTCGCCGTCATCATGGTGGGCTTCTACGTCACCTGCCTGCTCTTCGTGATCGTCATCCTGGGCTCGCTGCTGCGGCTGATCGCCGGCGTGAACATCTTCTCGCTGCTGAAGTACCTGGGCCGCGAGTTCCTGCTGATCCTCTCCACCTCCTCCTCGGAGTCGGCGCTGCCGCGGCTGATCGCGAAGATGGAGCACCTGGGCGTCAGCAAGCCGGTGGTCGGCATCACCGTCCCGACCGGCTACTCCTTCAACCTCGACGGCACCGCGATCTACCTGACGATGTCCTCGCTGTTCGTCGCCGAGGCGATGGGCAGCCCGCTCTCCATCGGCCAGCAGATCTCGCTCCTCGTCTTCATGATCATCGCGTCCAAGGGCGCGGCCGGTGTCACCGGCGCCGGCCTGGCCACCCTCGCCGGCGGCCTCCAGTCGCACCGCCCCGACCTGGTCGACGGCGTCGGCCTGATCGTCGGCATCGACCGCTTCATGAGCGAGGCCCGCGCGCTGACCAACTTCGCCGGCAACGCGGTCGCCACGGTCCTCATCGGCACCTGGACCAAGGAGATCGACAAGTCCCGGGTGAGCGAGGTCCTGGCGGGCAACCGCCCGTTCGACGAGACCACCCTCGTGGACGACGGCCACGGCCCGGCCGCCGAGGACGACACCGACGTCCCGCAGCCGCGCCCCGAGGGCGACAAGGCCACCGTCTGACGCGTTCCGCGCCCCGAAGGCCCCCGCCGCACCACGCGGCGGGGGCCTTCGATGTTCGCGATCTTGTACGGAATTTCTCGATTGCGTCTCAAGGCGTCGCGGGCGGGAAACGAACCCGTGGCGGGACTGTCGCCGGACGCTGTGAAGCGGCAGAGTCGGCAGGGCCGGCGGGAAGCCGCCGGTGAACGGGGGTACGGGGGATCACGGGGGAACGGGGCCCGCCGGCGGCAGACGCCGGCGGGCCCCTTTCTTGTGCGTACGAGCAGGGGGTGCGACACCGGCCCGCAAGCACGTCGGTACGGCCGTCAGCCCTCGGGGCGCAGCCAGATCGTGGCGAGCGGCGGCAGCACCGGCGCGATGGAGGCGGAGCGGCCGTGGTACGGCACCGGCTCGGACTTCAGCTCCCCGGTGTTGGTCACGCCGCTGCCGCCGAACCGCTCCTCGTCGGTGTTGAGCACCTCCCGCCAGGACGGGACGTTCTCCGGCACCCCGAGGCGGTACTCGTGCCGCACCACCGGCGAGAAGTTGGCGACCGCGAGCAGCGGCTCGCCGGCGGCGTCGTAGCGCACGAACGAGAGGACGTTGTCCTCCCACGCGCCGCCGTCGATCCAGGCGAAGCCGCCCGGGTCGGTGTCCCGCTCCCACAGCGCCGGGGTGGCCGCGTACTGCCGGTTCAGCTCACGGACCAGGTCGCGGACGCCGCGGTGGTCCGGCGCCGCGTCGTACGCCGGGTCCAGCAGCCACCAGTCGGGGCCCTGCTCCTCGGACCACTCGGCGCCCTGCGCGAACTCCTGGCCCATGAAGAGCAGCTGCTTGCCCGGGTGGGACCACATGAAGCCCAGGTACGCACGGTGGTTGGCGCGCTGCTGCCACCAGTCGCCGGGCATCTTCGAGACCAGCGCCCGCTTGCCGTGCACGACCTCGTCGTGCGAGATGGGCAGCACGTAGTTCTCGGAGTAGGCGTACACCATCGAGAACGTCATGTCGTTGTGGTGGTACTTGCGGTGCACCGGCTCCTTGGACATGTAGACCAGCGAGTCGTGCATCCAGCCCATGTTCCACTTCAGGCCGAAGCCCAGACCGCCGAAGCCGCCGGGCCCGACGTGGTGCGTGGCGCGGGTGACGCCGTCCCACGCGGTGGACTCCTCGGCGATGGTCACCACGCCCGGGCAGCGCCGGTAGACCGTGGCGTTCATCTCCTGGAGGAAGGCGACCGCGTCCAGGTTCTCCCGGCCGCCGTACTGGTTGGGCGTCCACTCGCCGTGCTCCCGGGAGTAGTCCAGGTAGAGCATCGAGGCGACGGCGTCCACACGCAGCCCGTCGATGTGGAACTCGGAGCACCAGTAGACGGCGTTGGCGACCAGGAAGTTACGGACCTCCGTGCGGCCGTAGTCGAATTCGAGGGTGCCCCAGTCGGGGTGCGCGGCGCGCGCCGGGTCCTCGTGCTCGTACAGCGTCCGCCCGTCGAACTCCGCGAGCGCCCAGTCGTCGCGCGGGAAGTGCGCCGGCACCCAGTCCATGATCACGCCGATGCCGGCCCGGTGCAGCGCGTCGACCAGGTACTTGAAGTCGTCCGGCGAGCCGAGCCGGGCGGTCGGCGCGTAGAAGCCGGTGACCTGATAACCCCACGACCCGCCGAAGGGGTGCTCCGCGACCGGCATCAGCTCCACGTGCGTGAAGCCCAGGTCCTTGACGTACGCGGGAAGCTGCTCGGCGAGTTCGCGGTAGGACAGGCCCGGCCGCCAGGACGGCAGATGGACCTCGTAGACGGACAACGGCGCGGTGTGCACCGGGCGTTCGGCCCGGCGCGCCATCCACTCCGCGTCGCTCCACTCGTGGCGTGACACGTCGATGACGGAGGCGTTGGCGGGCGGGCATTCGGTCCGCCGGGCCATCGGATCGATGCGCAGCGTGTGGCTGCCGTCCGGGCGGGCGATGTCGAACTTGTACAGCTCGCCCTCGCCCAGCCCCGGCACGAACAGCTCCCACACGCCGGTGGAGCCGAGGGAGCGCATCGGGTAGACCGTGCCGTCCCAGTAGTTCATGTTCCCGGCGACGCGGACGCCCTGCGCGTTCGGCGCCCAGACCGTGAAGCGGGTGCCGGGCACGCCCTCGTGCTCCATGACCCGGGAGCCGAGCGCCTGCCACAGCTCCTCGTGCCGGCCCTCGCCGATCAGGTGCAGGTCGAGCTCGCCGATGGCGGGCAGGAAGCGGTACGGGTCGTGGACGGTCACCTCGTGGCCGTCCGGGCCGTCGCCGTAGGTGACCACCAGCCGGTAGTCGGGGATCTCCGGCAGCGGCAGCACCCCGGCGAAGATCCCGTCACCCTCGTGCGGCAGCTCGGCCCGCAGCCCCTCGGCGAGCACGGCCACCGAGGTGGCGTACGGGCGCAGCGTGCGGAAGAGGATCCCGCCGCCCACCGGGTGCGCGCCGAGCACCGCGTGCGGGTCGTGGTGCGTACCGGACAGCAGCCGGCCGCGGTCGGTGTCGCCCAGCGGGGACGCGGGCAGCACGCCGCCCTTCGCGGCGGACACCGTCGACGCGGCGGCCCGGTCGGCCGGGACCTGTGCGGCCGGGATCTTCGCCGCGGCGGCCTGCGTGGCCGGGGTCCGCGCGGCGGCGACCTTCGCGGGGGCCGGGGCCGCCGCCTTCCGGCCGGCGGGCTTCTTGGGTTCCGCCTTCTCGGCGGCCTTCTTCGCGGGCGCCTCGGCGGTCGTCTTCGCGGCGGCCTTCCCGGCCGCAGCGGCCGTGGTCTTCTTCGCCGTGGCCTTCTTGGCCGGGGTCTTCTTCGCGGCGGTCTTCTTCCGGGCGGCGGGCTTCTTTGCGGTAGCCCCGGTGGCCGGTTCCCCGGCCGCCGGGGCACCGGTCACCGAGGTCCCGGACGGCTTCACCTCGGTGGCCGGCGCGTCGGACGGCTCGGCGCCGCCGCGGGCCGGCTTCGCACGCGAGGTCTTCTTCCGCGCCGGCTGCGCGGCGGGTTCGGCGGCCGCCTCCGCCTCCGGGCCGGGCCCGGTGCGCTGGGCGGGCGGCGCCTCCTGCTCCTTCTCCGGCCGGGCGGGGGCCGGCAGGAAGGTGTGCGGTACGTCGGCGTCGGGCGCTGCGGCGGGGTCGGACGAGGGGCGGGACGGCGGACGGGGGGTCACGGGAGGAGCCTCCTGGCGGGGCGGTCGGGCGGTCGGGGGATCGAAGCGCTGTGCACGGTGGTCAGCTGCGGTCCTCGGGCGGGGCGGAGGCGGTGAACGTCGGGTCGCCCTCCTCCGGTTCCGTGTCGGCGTAGGGGTCGGGCCCCGCGGCCACATGGGGGTCGGTCGTCAGGTGCGGGTCGGTGCCGAGGCGGGGGTCGGCACCGGCGAGCCGGCGGACGGCGGCCATCGGGATGGGCAGCCAGTCCGGCCGGTGCCGGGCCTCGTAGAGCACCTCGTACACGGCCTTGTCGGTCTCGTACGCGCGCATCAGCTCCGGAACGGAGTCCGGGTCCAGGCCGCCGGCCTCGGCGTAACCGCGGCAGAACGCGGCCCGTGCGCGCCGCGCCCACTCCAGCGACCAGGCGTCGCCGCCGCCGGGGCCGCTGCGCGCCGCGTAGTCGAAGGACCGGAGCATAGCGGCGACGTCCCGCACCGCGGGCTGGACATCGCGCCTTTCCGCCAGCGGCCGGGCCGGCTCGCCCTCGAAGTCGATGACCGACCAGCGGCCCTCGCCGGCGGTGCGCAGCGTCTGGCCCAGGTGCAGGTCGCCGTGGATGCGCTGCGCGGCGAAGGCACGGCCGTCCTCGCCGAGCGTGGTCAGCGCCTGGAAGGCGGCGCGCAGCCGGTTGCGGTACGGGCGCAGCGCCGGGACGGCGCGGGCCGCCGCGTCCAGCCGCTCGGTCATGCCGGCGGCGATCAGCTCCAGGTGGGTGCGGCGCAGCTCTGTGGTGGGGAGCGTCTCGGCGAGCGCGGTGTGCACCTCGGCAGTGGCGTGGCCCAGCGCGCGCGCCGAGCCGGTGAAGTCGGCGCGTACCGAGAGGGCGTTGAGCGCGAGCTGCCAGCCGTCGGCCGAGCCGTCCAGGAACGGGGTGAGCACGCCGAGAGTGATCGGTTCTGCGGCGTGATGGCGGGGGCCGTCGGCCGGCTTCACCGGGCCGGCCGCCGTTGACTCGAACCAGGCCACCGGCGGCGGCACCCGGGAGCACTTGGCGCGGGCCAGCGCCAGCGGCAGTTCCAGGTCGGGGTTGAGGCCGGGGGAGGCCCGGCGGAAGACCTTCAGGATGTAGGCGTCGCCGAACACCACCGAGGTGTTGGACTGCTCGGTGGTCAGCGGCCGGGCGGTGAGCCCGGAGGCGACGGCGGTGTCCGGCGCCACGGTGAAGCGGAGCGCGCCCAGCTGCCCCGGCACCCGGAGCCGTTCCAGCAGCAGTGCGCAGAGCCGGGGGTCCAGCAGCGCGTCGTAGACCGTCCGCCCGGCCAGCGGCCCCTCCTCCGGGCGGCCGATCAGGGCGTGGGCGAGGCGCGGCGGCAGCGTGCGGTGCACGCCGAGCAGCAGCTGGTAGCAGTCGTCGTCCGCCGGGGTGCGGGCCGGCGGTCCCGGCTGCCGGGCGCGGACGAGGAGGTGCAGCATTCCGGGCGCCGCGGACCCCTCGACGGGCAGCAGTTCGGCGGCGGAGACCAGGTCGAAACCGGCGACCGGGCGGCCCTTGCCCGCGAACCACCGCTGCCGTGGCACCCATTCGCGCAGCAGGGGGACGAGCGAGGGCAGCAGCCCGGGCGCGGCGGTGACGGGCGGCCGGTGGTGCCGGCCTTGCAGAGCACGGGTCGAGGCGGTTTCCGACATGACGTCGCGTCCTTTCCCCGGGCACACGACAGCTACGGCAAAGTGTCCCGGAATACGGCCTTTACTGTGGGGCGGTGCGGGACGTGTCGGGCGAGGATCGTCCGTACGGCAGCGGAATCTGCGGCAGGAGTCCCCACGCCCGCAGGCGCGGCGCGAGGATCGTCCGGCCCGTGCGGCAGTAGGGAGACTGCCCGGGCGAAAGGTCGAAAAACTCCCGAACACGCCTTGCGTGCATGTACGGGCGGGTAATGCATGCCCCCGACGCGGCCGGACGGCCGGCGCGACGGGCCCGTACGCGGCGGTGTGCGGGCGCTCCTCGCGGGGCGCCCGCGTGGCACCGGCCCATGAGCGCGGCCGGCGTCCGAACATTTTTCCGGCTAGGCCACCGCGTCCTTGCGCAGCCGGAACCAGTAGAAGCCGTGCCCCGCGAGGGTCAGCAGATAGGGCAGCTGGCCGATCGCGGGGAAGCGCACGCCGCCGATCAGTTCGACCGGGTGGCGGCCGTCGAACGACTGCAGGTCCAGCTCGGTGGGCTGGGCGAAGCGCGAGAAGTTGTGCACGCACATGACCAGGTCGTCCTCGTACTCGCGGAGGAAGGCCAGGACCGCCGGGTTGGACGACGGCAGTTCGGTGTACGTGCCCAGGCCGAAGGCCGGGTTCTGCTTGCGGATCTCGATCATGCGCCGGGTCCAGTGCAGCAGGGACGCCGGCGAGGACATCGCGGCCTCGACGTTGGTCACCTGGTAGCCGTGGACCGGGTCCATGATGGTCGGCAGGAAGAGCCGTCCGGGGTCGCAGGAGGAGAAGCCGGCGTTGCGGTCCGGCGTCCACTGCATGGGGGTGCGCACCGCGTCCCGGTCGCCCAGCCAGATGTTGTCGCCCATGCCGATCTCGTCGCCGTAGTACAGGATCGGCGTGCCGGGCAGGGAGAGCAGCAGGGCGGTGAACAGCTCGATCTGGTTGCGGTCGTTGTCCAGCAGGGGCGCGAGCCGGCGGCGGATGCCGATGTTGGCGCGCATCCGCGGGTCCTTGGCGTACTCCGCGTACATGTAGTCGCGCTCTTCGTCCGTGACCATTTCGAGGGTCAGCTCGTCGTGGTTGCGGAGGAAGATGCCCCACTGGCAGCCGGACGGGATCGCCGGGGTCTTGGCGAGGATTTCCGAGACCGGGTAGCGGGACTCGCGGCGTACCGCCATGAAGATGCGCGGCATCACCGGGAAGTGGAACGCCATGTGGCACTCGTCGCCGCCGGACTCCGCGTCGCCGAAGTAGTCGACCACGTCCTCCGGCCACTGGTTGGCCTCGGCCAGCAGCACCGTGTCCGGGTAGTGCGTGTCGACCATGGCCCGCACCCGCTTGAGGAAGGCGTGCGACTGCGGGAGGTTCTCGCAGTTGGTGCCCTCCTCGGCGTAGAGGTAGGGCACGGCGTCCAGCCGGAAGCCGTCGATGCCCAGGTCCAGCCAGAAGCGCAGGGCCGAGATCATCTCCTCCTGGACGGCCGGGTTCTCGTAGTTGAGGTCCGGCTGGTGGGAGAAGAAGCGGTGCCAGTAGTACTG
Organism: Streptomyces sp. NPDC047117; assembly: GCF_040643545.1. Classification (NCBI taxonomy): domain Bacteria; kingdom Bacillati; phylum Actinomycetota; class Actinomycetes; order Kitasatosporales; family Streptomycetaceae; genus Streptomyces; species Streptomyces sp. NPDC047117. The sequence goes on from NZ_JBEYUN010000004.1 coordinate 172,044, forward strand.
CTTGCGGACCGGGTCGAAGGTCCAGTTGGACGCCTCGGTGTCGACGAAGATGATCCGGGCGTCCTGGTACTGCTTGTCGTCGTCCGCCCAGACGTAGTAGTCGCCGTACGGCCCTTCGGGATCGCTGCGGGACTCCTGGAACCACGGGTGCTGGTCGCTGGTGTGGTTCATCACCATGTCGATGATCACCCGCATGCCGCGCTGGTGCGCGGCGTCCACGAACTCCACGAAGTCGGCGAGGTCCCCGAACTCCGGCAGCACCGAGGTGTAGTCGCTGACGTCGTAACCGCCGTCCCTCAGGGGGGACTTGAAGAACGGCGGCAGCCAGAGGCAGTCGACGCCCAGCCACTGCAGATGATCCAGCTTGGCCGTCAGGCCCTTGAGGTCGCCGATGCCGTCCCCGTTGCTGTCCTGGAACGACCGCACCAGGACTTCGTAGAAGACGGCCCGTTTGAACCAGTCGGGATCGCGGTCCTTGGCCGGAGTGTCCTCGAACGTGTCGGGGACGGGCTCATTGACGATCAATTGGGTGACCCTCCGATCGGTGAGGACGGTCGCAGGGACAGCACGTGCGCGGGCGCAATGCCACTGCCCGGCTCCAGGCGCACATAGTTGTCCCTGCCCCAGTGGTAGGTCTCGCCGGTGAGCTCGTCGCGCACCGGTACGGACTCGTGCCGGTCGAGGCCGAGCTCCGGCATGTCCAACGACACCGTCGCCTCGTGGGTGTGGTGCGGGTCCAGGTTCACGACCGTGAGCACCACGTCGGCGCCCTCGCGCTTGGAGTAGGCGAGGATCGCGTCGTTGTCGACATGATGGAAGTGCAGATCACGCAACTGCTGGAGTGCCGGATGACGGCGGCGCAGCCGGTTGAGTGCCGTGATGAGGGGAGCGATGCTACGGCCCTCGCGAGCCGCTGTCTGCCAATCCCGGGGACGCAGCTGATACTTCTCCGAATCCAGGTACTCCTCGCTCCCGTCTCGTACCGGAGTCCCCTCGCAGAGCTCGTATCCGGCGTAGACCCCCCACGTCGGGGAGAGCGTCGCCGCGAGCACCGCGCGTACCTCGAAAGCCGCCCGGCCGCCGTGCTGGAGGTACGCGTGCAGGATGTCCGGGGTGTTCACGAACAGGTTCGGCCGCATGCAGGAGGCCGAATCCCGGGAGAGCTCGGTGAGGTACTCGGTGAGCTCGTGCTTGGAGTTGCGCCAGGTGAAGTAGGTGTAGGACTGCTGGAAGCCGACCTGCGCGAGGGTGCGCATCATGGCGGGGCGGGTGAACGCCTCGGCCAGGAAGATCACGTCGGGGTCGGTGCGGTTGATGTCCGAGATCACCTTCTCCCAGAACACCACCGGCTTGGTGTGCGGGTTGTCCACCCGGAAGATGCGGACGCCCTTCTCCATCCAGAAGCGCAGCAGCCGCTCGGTCTCCTTCACCAGGCCGCGGAAGTCGGCGTCGAAGGCGATCGGGTGGATGTCCTGGTACTTCTTCGGCGGGTTCTCGGCGTACGCGACGGTCCCGTCGGCGCGGTGGTGGAACCACTCCGGATGCTTGTCCAGCCACGGATGGTCCGGCGAACACTGCAGGGCGAAGTCCAGCGCGACCTCCATCCGCAGGTCCCGCGCGGTCTGCACGAAGTGCGCGAAGTCCTCGAAGGTGCCCAGGTCCGGGTGGAGCGCGTCGTGGCCGCCCTCGGCCGAACCGATGGCCCACGGCGAGCCGACGTCGTGCGGGCCGGCGGAGAGCGTGTTGTTCGGGCCCTTGCGGTGCGTCGTGCCGATCGGGTGGACCGGCGGCAGGTACACCACGTCGAAGCCCATCGCGGCGATGTCCGGCAGCCGCTCGGCCGCGGTCCGGAACGTGCCGCTGACCATGGTCCCGTCGGGTGCCTCGTACGCCCCCTCCGAGCGCGGGAACAGCTCGTACCACGAGCCGTACAGCGCCCGGCGCCGCTCCACCAGCAGCGGCATCGGCCGGGAGGCGCTGACCAGTTCGCGCAGCGGGTACCGGCCGAGGGTGTCCAGCACCTCGGGGGTGAGCGCGGCGGCCAGCCGGGTGGCGGCCGGGAGATTCTCGTCCCGCAGCGAGTCGGCCACCCGGAGGATCGACTCGCGCCCCGCGTTCTTCGGCACCCCGGCCGCCGCCCGCTCGTGCAGCGAGGCGCCCTCGGCGAGCACCAGGCCGGTGTCCTGGCCGGCCGGGATCTTGACCTGTGCCGTGCGCCGCCAGGTGGTCACCGGATCCGACCAGGCCTCCACGGTGTACGTCCACCGGCCCTCGGCGTCCGGGGTGATCCGCGCGCCCCACCGGTCCGTGCCCGGCGCCAGCTCCCGCATCGGCGTCCACGGCCCGCTCCTGCCGTTCGGATCGCGCAGCACCACGTTGGCGGCGACCGCGTCATGCCCTTCGCGGAAGACGGTGGCGGACACTTCGAAGGTTTCGCCGGTCACCGCCTTGGCCGGGCGGCGCCCGCAGTCGATCTGGGGACGGACGTCCAGGACGGGAATGCGACCGATCATGGGATCACCTGAGACTTGGGACACTTTGCGGGGTGTTGTCCTTTGTATCTCCGCGGCGGGCTTACGGGTTGCGGGCATGAACGGTCCTGTCGCCTTTCACTCGGTTGGAGGTGCGCAGGGCGGGACACGCGAGGGGGGCACGCAGCGAGGGTTCCGACTGAGCCTTCCCACGCGCCGCGGCCGGGCAATCCGCCCGCGGATGAACTACTCGTACGTAACAGCGCACGTCGATCAAGACGGACGTACCGGCCGCGCGGCATGCGGACAGCAACGGACCGGCCCCGCCCTCGGGCGGAGCCGGCCGTGGTGCCGGTCCTGAAGGGACTCCGTCAGGAGCCTTCGACCCGGAGCAGTCGGTTCGGTGATCCCAGTGCGCTCTTCACCTGGCCCGCCGAAGCCCGGCCGACCAGCGCGTCCCCCACCTTCTGCGGGGTCGCCCCCGGGTGGTCCGCCAGGTACAGGGCGGCGGCACCCGCTGCGTGCGGCGCGGCCATCGAAGTGCCGGAGAGCGTCTTCGAGGCCGCGTTGTCCGTGTGCCACGCCGACGTGATCCCTACACCGGGCGCGAACAGGTCCACGCCAGGGCCCCAGTTGGAGAAGTCGGCGCGTACGTCCTTGCTGCTGGTGGCGCCGACGGTGAGGGCCTCCCGCACCCGGCCGGGCGAGAACAGGTCGGCCGGCAGGCCGTCGTTCCCGGCCGCGACGGTGAACGTCACCCCGGCCTTCACGGCGTTGCGCACCGCCTGGTCCAGCTGCGGCGAGGCCATGCTGCCCAGGCTCAGGTTGGCCACCGCGGGCTTCTGCGCGTGCTTCGCCACCCAGTCGATGCCGGCGATGACGTTTTCGGTGGTGCCCGCCCCCTTGGCGTCCAGCACCCGTACCGACACGATGCGGGCCTTGTCGGCGACGCCGAACGTCCTGCCCGCGATGGTGGCGGCCACATGGGTACCGTGACCGTTCTCGTCGCTCGCGTCCGCGTCGTTGCCGACGAAGTCCCACCCGCTTCTGGCGCGGCCACCGAAGTCCCCGTGGGCGGTGCGCACGCCGGTGTCCAGCACGTACACCTGCACCCCGGCGCCGCCCGTCGCGGGTGCCGTGTAGGACTTGTCCAGCGGCAGGCTCTCCTGGTCGATCCGGTCCAGCCCCCAGGACGGCGGGTTCTTGCGGGTGCCGCCCGCGGCCGTCGCGGCGCTGTCCGCCGTCGCCGCGTCACCGCCCGGGGTCGCCACCGTGTCCGTCAGCCGCACCGTGCGGTTCTGGCTCACCGCCGCCACGGCCGGATCGGCCGCGAGACGCCGGGCCTGGGCCTCGTTCGCCCGGATGGCATAGCCGTTGATGGCCTTGTGGTACGTCCGGCGGATCGACACCCCGTACTTGGCCGCCAGGCCCTTGCCCGCCGCCGAGCGTGCCTCGACACCCCGGGCGCCCGCCTCGAGGGTGACGATGTAGCTGCTGCGCACCGCGCCGGTCGCCCCCGCTCCCAGGATCCGGCCCTCGGGCGGCGCGGCGTGGGCGGGCAGCGCGGCGGCACAGAGCAGGGCCGCCGAGGTGGCGGCCGTACCCCCCGCCGCCAGCCGTCGCCGGGCTATTCGTGTCCAGGCCATGTACGGAGTTCCCCTCTTCAACTCGACAGGCGGGCAAGGGTGTTGCCGTTCCGTGGCGCCGGCTGCCGCGCCGCGCTCCACCGACGCCATCCTGCAGCCTTCCGTGGGCCCGGAGTCCGTACAAGAGAGGACGAGGGGGCGGAATCGGCCATATCGGGTGAGCGATCCGTGGCGAAGGTTGCGGTGATTTCTGGCCGGATTCCCGCGCCCCGCCCGCTCCCCGCGCCCGGCCGGGCACCCCCCGACGCGCCCGGAGCCGCGCTCCGGGGCAGGCACCTCGGCCAAGAGGCGTACCCTCCGGCCGGCAAGAGGCGCACGGGGGCACACCTGGCGCGAGGGGCGGGCCTTTCGAGCGGTTGTCCGCGGCACGGGCCGCGCGCTGTGGTTGCCGCGGCCGAGCCGCCGCTACGGTCGGAGCGTGAAGGCCATTCGTCGATTCACCGTGCGCCCTGTCCTTCCCCCGTCCCTACGACCGCTCAGCGAACTGGCGCGGAACCTGCGCTGGTCCTGGCACACCGAAACCCGCGAACTCTTCCATGCCCTGGACCCCGAAGGCCGGCAGCGGCCCGGGGCCGACCCCGTCCAGCTCCTCGGCACCGCCACCGGCGAACGCCTCGCCGAGCTCGCCGCCGACCGCCGCTTCCTGCGCCGGCTCACCGCCTGCGCCGACGAACTGCAGGACTACCTCGCCGGCCGCCGCTGGTACCAGTCCGTCGACGGCGCCCTGCCCGAGGCCGTCGCCTACTTCTCGCCCGAATTCGGCATCACCGCGGCCCTGCCGCAGTACTCCGGCGGCCTCGGCATCCTTGCCGGCGACCACCTCAAGGCCGCCTCCGACCTCGGCGTCCCGCTGATCGGCGTCGGGCTGCTCTACCGCCACGGCTACTTCCGCCAGACCCTCTCCCGCGAGGGCTGGCAGCAGGAGCACTACCCGGTCCTCGACCCCAACGAGCTGCCACTGGAGCTGCTCCGCGAGGCCGACGGCAGCCCCGCACAGGTCTCCCTCGCCCTCCCCGGCGGCCGGCGCCTGCGCTCGTACATCTGGCAGGCCCGCGTCGGCCGCGTCCCCCTGCTCCTCCTCGACTCCGACGTCGAGGAGAACGGACCCGGCGAGCGCCAGGTCACCGACCGCCTCTACGGCGGCGGCAGCGAGCACCGCCTCCTCCAGGAGATGCTGCTCGGCATCGGCGGCGTACGGGCGGTCCGTACGTACTGCCGGCTCACCGACCATCCCGCCCCCGAGGTCTTCCACACCAACGAGGGCCACGCCGGCTTCCTCGGCCTGGAACGCATCCGCGAACTGTCCGAAGAGGACGCCGGCGGGCTCGATTTCGACAGCGCCCTGGAAGCCGTCCGGTCCGGCACCGTCTTCACCACCCACACCCCGGTACCCGCCGGCATCGACCGCTTCGACCGCGAACTGGTCGCCCGGCACTTCGGCCCCGACGGCGAGCTCCCCGGCATCGACGCCGCCCGGATCCTCGGCCTCGGCATGGAGAGCTACCCCGGCGGCGAACCCAACGTCTTCAACATGGCCGTCATGGGCCTCCGGCTCGCCCAGCGCGCCAACGGCGTCTCCACGCTGCACGGCGGGGTCAGCCGGGAGATGTTCGCCGGACTCTGGCCCGGGTTCGACGCCGACGAGGTACCGATCACCTCCGTCACCAACGGCGTGCACGCGCCCACCTGGGTCGCCCCCGAGGTCTTCCGCCTCGGCGCCAAACAGATCGGCGCCACCCGCACCGAGGACGCCCTCACCGTCGGCGGCTCCGAACGCTGGTCGGCGGTGGCCGACATCTCCGACCCCGCCATCTGGGACCTCCGCCGCACCCTGCGCGAACAGCTGGTCACCGAGGTACGGATGCGGCTGCGCGCCTCCTGGCGGCAGCGCGGCGCCGCCACCGCCGAACTGGGCTGGATCGACCAGGTCCTCGACCCCGACGTCCTCACCATCGGCTTCGCCCGCCGCGTGCCGTCCTACAAGCGGCTCACCCTCATGCTCCGGGACCGCGACCGGCTCATGGAGCTGCTGCTCCACCCGGAGCGCCCGATCCAGATCGTGGTCGCCGGCAAGGCACACCCCGCCGACGACAGCGGCAAGCGCCTCGTCCAGGAACTGGTCCGCTTCGCCGACGATCCGCGCGTCCGGCACCGCATCGTCTTCCTGCCCGACTACGGCATGGCGATGGCGCAGAAGCTCTACCCGGGCTGCGACATCTGGCTGAACAACCCGCTGCGCCCCCTGGAGGCCTGCGGCACCTCCGGCATGAAGGCCGCCCTCAACGGCGCGCTCAACCTCTCCGTCCTCGACGGCTGGTGGGACGAGTGGTACGAGCCGGACTTCGGCTGGTCCATCCCGACCGCCGACGGCACCGCCACCGACGAGGAACGCCGCGACGACCTCGAAGCCGCGGCCCTCTACGAACTCCTCGAACAGCGCGTCGCGCCCCGCTACTACGAGCGCGACGAGGCGGGCGTACCGCACCGCTGGGTCGAGATGGTCCGCCGCACGCTGGTGACCCTCGGCCCGAAGGTGCTGGCGGGGCGGATGGTCCGCGAGTACGTCGAGCGGCTCTACGCCCCCGCCGCGCAGGCGCACCGCGCCCTCACCCCGGACGCCGCGCGCGACCTCGCGCGGTGGAAGACCCGGGTGCGCGAGGCCTGGCCGCGGGTCGCCGTCGACCACGTCGAGACCGGCAGCGCGGCCGCGCCCGCCAACGGGCAGGCCGAACTGGGCGGCACCCTGGCGCTCCGCGTCCGGGTCGCGCTGGACGAGCTGGCTCCTGAGGACGTGGAGGTGCAGCTGGTCTCCGGCCGGGTCGACGAGTCCGACCGGATCGCCGACCCGCTCACCGCGGCGCTGAAGCCGGCCGGCGGGCCCGACCTGGAGGGCCGCTGGCTCTACGAGGGACCGCTGGTGCTGGACCGGACGGGCCCCTTCGGCTACACCGTCCGCATCCTCCCCGCCCACCCCCTCCTCGCCACCGGCGCCGAGATGGGCCTGATCGCGGCCCCCTCGGAGGCCACGGGCGAAGCGGCCGGGGTACTGCTCCGTTGACCCGGTGCGGCGCCGTGCCACGAACACCCCGGCACGGCGCCGTACCGCGAAGCCCCGCCCTTCCCGCACGCCATAGGCTGCTGCCCACAGCCGGTCGCGCAGGAGCGGCCGGACGGCTTCACGGGGGCGGAATCATGAGCCAGGTACGGACACGGGTCTCGGCGTACGGGATCGTGGTGGCGGAGGACCGGGCGCTGCTGACCCGGCTGTCCGACGCCTCGCCGATCTTCACGCCCGGCCAGTGGCATCTCCCGGGCGGCGGCATCGACCCCGGCGAGCAGCCCGTCGACGCGCTGGTACGCGAACTGCGCGAGGAGACCGGCCGGGAAGTCCGGGAGGCCGGGCTGCTGGACGCGCGGACCTACGAGGTCCGGCGGCTCGGGGTGGACTGGCAGCTCACCGGCCTGTTCTACGCCGTCGCGCTGGAGGACGGCCCGACGGCGGTCACCGAAGCCGACGGCTCCACGGACGCCGTGGCCTGGTTCCCGCTGACCGATCTCCCGCACACGAGCCTGTCGCCGGCCGCCACCGACGGCCTGCGCAAGGCCGGCGCCCTGTCCTGACCGACGGCCGAGCGACCGGCCCCGCGACATGGAGGAGCGGTGCCCGGAGGGATATCGGGAGCCCCCGGACACCGCTCGGCCTGTGTGCGGTGCGGGAAGCGGATCACCCTGTGGACAACGCCCACCGGCCGACCCGCCCCCCTAAACTCCCCGGACTGTAAGGGGAGCCATGTGGCGAAGCGTTACTTCACGTTGACGCCCGTCCAGGCCGCCTCGACGCCCTTGACCTCGGCGCCGTCCGCGCCGTACAGGTCGGTGGCCGCCTTCACGGTCGCCTCGCGGGCCGCCTTGTAGTCGGTCGTCGAGGTCATGTACGCGGTCAGCGCCTTGTACCAGATCTTCTCGGCCTTGTCCCGGCCGATGCCCTCGACCTTGGAGTCGTCGGCGGTCGGGCTGTCGTACTTCACGCCGTCGATCTCCTTGGCGCCGCTGCCCTCGGACAGCAGGTAGAAGAAGTGGTTGGCGATGCCCGAGGAGTAGTGCACGTCGACGTCGCCGGCGCCCTCCTTCCAGAAGTCCAGCGACTGGCCGTCCTTGCTGGGCTTGTCCATGTAGCGCAGCGGGGTGCCGTCACCGTTGATGTCGATCTTCTCGCCGATGAGGTAGTCGCCCGGGTCCTCGGCGTTCTTGGCGCTGAACTCCGTCGAGGTGCCGAAGATGTCGGAGGTGGCCTCGTTCAGGCCGCCCGACTCGCCGCTGTACTCCAGGTTCGCGGTGGCCGAGGTGACGCCGTGCGACATCTCGTGCGCCGCCACGTCCAGCGCGGTCAGCGGGTGGGTGTTGCCCTCGCCGTCGCCGTACGTCATGCAGAAGCAGCTGTCGTCCCAGAACGCGTTCACGTAGTTCTGGCCGTAGTGCACGCGGGAGGTCGCGCCCTTGCCGTCGCCGTTGATGCCGCTGCGGCCGTGCACGCTCTTGTAGTAGTCCCAGGTGACCTGGGCGCCGTACGCGGCGTCGACGGCGGCGGTCTGCGGGTCGTCACCCTTGCCGGTGCCCCACTTGTCGTCCTCGTCCGTGAGCAGCTTGCCCTCGCCGCTCTCCTTGCCGCCCAGGTCGAGCGTGGAGTGGCCGCCGCGGCTGTCGTCGGTCAGCTCGTAGCCGCCGCTGCCCTTCTTGGTGGCCAGTTCGACCTTGCCGCTGTACATGCTGGTGCCGGCGCCGGTCTCGATCGCCTGGCGCTGGAACAGCTTCTTGCCGGTGTTGGCGTCGGTGATGACGTGCAGTTCGCTGGGCGTGCCGTCCTTCTGGACGCCCTTGACCACGGTCTCGTACGCCAGGACCGGCTTGCCGGAGGCGGCCCAGATCACCTTGTTCGGGGTGGCCGCGTCGGACTTCTTGATGCCCTCGGTCTTCCCGGACACCGACTGGGCCGACGCCGCGGCCTTCTTCGGGGCGATCTTCGCGCTGGTGGAGGCGACCTTGATGCCGGCCTTCGTGGCCTTGGAGGTCGACTTGACGGCGCCGCCCTTGGCCTCGTGCACGACCAGGTCGCCACCGAGGACGGGCAGGCCGTCGTAGGTGCGGTCGTAGCGGGTGTGCGTGGTGCCGTCGGCGTCCTTGATGACGTCCTTGACGACCAGCTTCTCCTTGGCGCCGAGCCCGAGCTCCTCGGCGGTCTTCGCCTTGGTGGCCTGCGCGTCGCGCAGCAGCTCCGCGCGGTGCGAGGCGGTCATCTTCACGGGCGCGCCGGCGGCCTCGTGGGAGGTGGGGGCCGCGCCCGCCGTGCCGGTGGCGATGCCGGCGGCGAGCAGTGCTGCCGCGGCGACGGAGGCACCGGCGATACGGGTGGTACGCGATATGTGGGGGGTCACGCGTGCTCCTTCAACTTTGCCAAGTGGTGGGGGTGCAAAGCGATGCGGGTGGTACGTGCGGGGTCAGCGTGCCATTCCAACGCGCGACTGTCACCGGGTAATTGGGGCCGGTTTGCAATTTGTTCGCAAAGAGCGAGCTGTCGTCCGGATAGCGGAGGAGGGCCACCCCCGCCGAACGGCGGGGGTGGCCCTCCTGGTTGATCCGTCTGCCGGAGTTCCGGATCAGAAGGTCAGCTTCCAGCCGTTCACGCGGCCGGTGTCACCGGAGTACACGTCGCGGACCCGCAGCTTCCAGGTGCCGCCGGCGTTCTCCGAGGAGGCGTTGACCGTGTAGGTGGTCTTCACGTCCGCCGCCGAGTCCCAGGAGCTGGAGTTCTTCAGGCGGTACGCCGTGCCGTCGGGCGCGACCAGGTCGATGACGAGGTCACCGCGGTAGCTGTGGGTGATGTCCACGCCGACCTTGAGCGTGCTCGGGGCCTTGCCGGTCCGGTTCACGGCGATCGACGAGGTGACCGCGGCGCCCGCGTCCGGGATCGCCACCGCGGTGTTGTTCTCGTAGACGTTGCCGCCCGGGTCGGGGTCGCCGCCGTCGCCGACGCGGCTGCCGACGTTCACCGCGGCCCAGGTGTTGGCGACCGTGTTGTAGGTCGGGGTGTCCTTGCCGAAGAGGTCGGCGGCGGCATTGAGGGTGGCGGTGCGCGCCGCCGCGTAGTTGGTGTTGGAGCTCATGTACTGGGTGAGCGCCTTGAACCAGACCTTCTCGGCGTTGGCCCGGCCGATGCCCGGCACGGACTTCCCGTCGGACGTCGGGCTGTCGTACTGCACGCCGTTCACGACCTTCGCACCGCTGCCCTCGGACAGCATGTAGAAGAAGTGGTTGGCGATGCCGGAGGAGTAGTGCACGTCGACGTTGCCGACGCCGGAGTACCAGAAGTCCTTGGACGCGCCGTCCTTGCTGGGCTTGTCCATGTAGCGCAGCGGGGTGCCGTCGCCGTTGATGTCGATCTTCTCGCCGATGAAGTAGTCGCCCGGGTCCTCGGGGTTGTTGGCGTTGAACTCGACGGCCGCCGCGAAGATGTCGGAGGTCGCCTCGTTCAGGCCACCGGACTCACCGCTGTAGACGAGGTCGGCGGTGGCGGAGGTGACGCCGTGCGTCATCTCGTGGGCCGCCACGTCGATCGAGGTGAGCGGCGCCGCGTTGCCGGCCCCGTCGCCGTAGGTCATGCAGAAGCAGCTGTCGTCCCAGAAGGCGTTGACGTAGTTGTTGCCGTAGTGGACCCGGCTGTACGCGCCGACGCCATCGCCCTTGATGCCGCTGCGGCCGTGCACGCTCTTGTAGTAGTCCCAGGTGAGCTGGGCGCCGTACGCGGCGTCCACGCCCGCGGTCTGGACGTTCTGCGGAGTGCCGTCGCCCCACACGTCGTCCGGGTCGCTGAAGAGCGTGCCGGTGCCGGACGAGCCGTGGTTGAGGTTGTACGTCTTGTGGTTGCCGCGCGTGGTGTCCGTCATGGTGTACGACGGCGCGGTCCCGATGGTCACCTTGCCGCTGTACTGGCTGTTGCCGGTGCCCTGCTCGATCTCCTGGTACTGGAACAGCTTCTCGCCGGTGGTGGCGTCGGTGACGACGTGCAGCCGGTTGGGCGTCTGGCCGTCGTCCTGTACGCCGCCGACCACGGTCTCGTACGCGAGGACCGGCTTGCCGTTCGCCGCCCAGACGACCTTGCGGGGCTCCTTGGCGTCGGTCTTCTCGGCGCCCTCCGCCTTCGAGACCTTCAGGGCCTTGGACTCGGCGGTCGCCGGCGTGACGGCCGCCTTGGTGCTCGGCACGGCGATCCGGGCCTTGACGCCCTTGGTGACCCGCTGGACCTTGCCGGTGCGGGTCTCGTGCACGACGAGGTCGCCGCCGAGGACGGGCAGGCCCTTGTAGGTGCGCTCGTACCGGGTGTGGGTGGTGCCGTCCCGGTCCTGCTGGACGTCGCGGACGACCAGCTTCTCCTCGGCTCCGAGCTGGAGCTTCTTCGCCGTCTGCGCGGTGGTGGCCGCCGCCTCCTTCAGCAGCTCCGCACGCTGCGAGGGGGAGAGCTTGGCGGGCAGTGCGCCCGCGCGGGGCTGGACGTGGGTGACGCCGGGGTTGGGGGCCGCATTGCCCGCGCCGGTCTGTACGCCGACGGCGAGCAGGGCGGTCACGGCGACGAGGGTGCCGGTGGCCGTCGCACGTCTGCGGGCCTGTCCGGAACGTCCATGGGGGGTGCGTGTCACGCTGGCTCCTTCTGCGAGGCCGCGACGGGATGGGCCGCGGCCGAGGGGACCGGTCGGCTGGGTGGCCGCCCGGGCAGAACAAGTGCGTGTGGGGGGAGCGGTGCATACGTGGCCGGAGCGGGCGGTGGTGCTGTGGGGACCCGTTTCGACTGCCGCGCAGCTTCCCACCACCCACGCCCGGTTGTCAGGATCCCTTCAAGAACATGGCCGGAAACCGTCCGTAGAGCGGCGGTCGGCGTTCGTATAGCGGTCAACCATCACGGCCGATCAGCCCGCCCGGCCCCCCGCGGCGAGGCGCGGGGCCGTCACCCCGCCAGGCTCTCCTTCCAGGCGCTGTGCAGGTCGGCGAAGTGGCCGCGGTCGGCGATGAGCCGGTCGGGGGCGCCGTCCTCGATGATCCGGCCGTGCTCCATGACCAGGACGCGGTCGGCGATCCGGACCGTGGACAGGCGGTGGGCGATGACCACGGCGGTGCGGTCGCGGAGGACGGTGTGCATGGCGCGCTGGACGGCGCGTTCGCCGGGGATGTCGAGGGAGGAGGTGGCCTCGTCGAGGACGAGGACCGCCGGATCGGCGAGGAGCGCGCGGGCGAAGGAGACCAGCTGGCGCTGGCCGGCGGAGATGCGGCCGCCGCGCTTGCGCACATCCGTGTCATAGCCGTCGGGGAGCGCGCTGATGAACTCGTGCGCGCCGATGGCCCGTGCCGCCGCCTCGACCTCGGCGCGGGTCGCGTCCGGGCGGCCGACGGCGATGTTCTCGGCGACCGTGCCGGAGAACAGGAACGCCTCCTGGGTGACCATCACGACGCCGCGCCGCAGCTCGGCGGTGGACAGGTCGCGCAGGTCCACGCCGTCCAGGAGGACCCGGCCCGAGCTCGGGTCGTAGAAGCGGGCCAGCAGCTTGGCGAGCGTGGACTTGCCCGCTCCCGTGCTGCCGACGACCGCGACCGTGCTGCCCGCGGTCAGCGTGAGGTCGAATCGGGGCAGCACCTCGCCGCCGGTGCGGTAGGCGAACCGGACGCCGGAGAAGACCACTTCGCGCCCGGGGCTGCCGTCGGCGGCCGGGGGCAGGGCGACGGGCGCGGCCGGTTCGGGGACGGCGGGGCGCTGGGCCAGCAGGCCGGCGATCTTCTCCAGGGAAGCGGCCGCCGACTGGTAGGCGTTGAGGAACATGCCCAGGCGGTCGATCGGGTCGTACAGCCGGCGCAGGTAGAGGACGCCGGCGGCGAGTACGCCGAGGGCCAGCGAGCCGGTGGCGACCCGGTAGGCGCCCCACAGCACGATGGCCGCGAGGGCGATGTTGGCGCACGTGCGGGAGAGGACGACGTACCGGGCCATCTCCAGGATGGCGGTGCCGTTGGCCCGCTCGTGGACGTGGTTCAGGCGGGCGAACTCGGTGTCGTTGGGCCGCTCGCGGCGGAAGGCCTGCACGGGGCGGATGCCGTTGAGCGTCTCGGCGAACTTCACGATGACCGCCGCGATGGCCGTCGAGCGGCGCTTGTAGACGGCCAGGGAGCGGCGCTGGAAGGAGCGGATCAGGAGCAGCAGGGGGCCCGTCGACAGGAGCGCCGCGGCGCCCAGGCCCCAGTCCAGGTACAGCAGCATCGCCGTCACGTACACCATCGACAGCACGACCCCGACCAGCTCCTGCAGGCCGTCGTCGAGGAGTTCGCGCAGGCTCTCGACGTCGGTGGTGGAGCGGGAGATCAGCCGGCCCGAGGTGTAGCGCTCGTGGAAGTCCAGGCTGAGCGCCTGGGCGTGCCGGAAGATCCGGCCGCGCAGGTCGCGCAGGACGTCCTGGCTGACCCGGGAGCAGGAGCGGGTGAAGGCGTACTGGAGCGCGCCGGCGGCCAGCGCGCACGCCAGATAGCCCGCGCCGACGGCCAGCAGCGGGCCGTGGTCGTGCGCCCGCAGCGCGGGCACGGCGTGGTCGATGGCGTACGCGACCAGCAGCGGGCCCGCCTGCACGGCGGCCTGCTGGAGCAGCAGCAGGACGACCGTGAGCCGGCCGCGGCCGAGGTACGGGCGCAGCAGCGAGCGGAGCAGGGTGAGCGAGGCGCCCTTGGGGGTGGGCAGGACGTCCCGGTCGAAGGGGTCCTCGGCGGGCGCGGAACCGGGGGAGGCGGCCGGGTCCGCGCCGCTGTCCTCGGGAGGCCGGCCGGCCGCGGTCGTGGTCGTGGTCATCGCTCCGTCTCCTTGGTGGTGCGGTGCGGCGCGGCGGCACGCGGCGCGGCGTCCGGGCCGTCCCCCGCCAGGTCGGCGCCGGACATCAGATGGGCGTACTCGGCGTTCTCGCGCAGCAGCTGCTGGTGGCTGCCGACGGCGGTGATCCGGCCGCCGGAGAGGAGCGCGACCCGGTCGGCGAGCAGCACCGTGGACGGGCGGTGCGCGACGATCAGCGCGGTGGTGGCGGCCAGGACCTCCCGCAGCGCCGTCTCGACCCGTGCCTCGGTGTGCACGTCCAGCGCGGAGAGCGGATCGTCCAGGACCAGGAAGCGCGGCGTTCCGACCACCGCGCGGGCCAGCGCGAGCCGCTGCCGCTGGCCGCCGGACAGGCTCAGGCCCTGCTCGCCGACCTGGGTGTGCCCGGCCTGCGGGAGCGCGGCGACGAACTCCTGCGCCTGGGCGGTCCGCAGCGCCCGCTCGACGCCGTCCTCGCCCGCCTCCTCGCCGCCCATCAGGACGTTCTCCGCCGCGGTGGCGGAGAAGAGCGTCGGCTCCTCGAACGCCACCGCGACCAGGGAGCGCAGCTCGTCGCGCGGCAGGGCCATGATGTCCCGGCCGTCCACGGTGATCCGGCCGCCGGTCGCGTCGTACAGCCGCGGCACCAGCGCGGTGAGCGTGGTCTTGCCACTGCCGGTCGCGCCCACCAGCGCCATCGTCTCGCCCGGCCGGATGTGCAGGTCGACGCCGCGCAGCGTGGGCGGGGCGCCCGGCGGCGCGTCGGGGTAGCGGAACTCCACCCCCGTGAAGGCGAGTCCGTCGGGGGCCGGGGTGCCGGGAGCGGGGGCGCGGGCCGCGGCGCTCGGGGACGCGTCGTCGGTGTCCGCCGGCGGGGCGTCCAGCACTTCGAAGTACCGGTCGGCCGCGGTGGCCGACTCGTTGCTGATGGCCAGCAGGAAGCCGATGGACTCCACCGGCCAGCGCAGCGCCAGCGCGGTGGAGAGGAACGCCACGAGCGTGCCCGCCGACAGGTCCCCGTCCGCGACCTGGACCGTGCCGAGGACCAGCGCGGCGCCGATGGCGGTCTCCGGCAGGAACGTGATCACGCCCCAGATCGCCGCGAGCAGCCGCGCCTTGTGCAGCTCGGTGCCGCGCAGCTCGTGGGTGAGGGCGGTGTACGCGCGGGCCTGGGCGCGGTGCCGGCCGAAGCCCTTGATGATGCGGATGCCGAGCACCGACTCCTCGACCAGCGTGGTCAGGTCGCCCACCTGGTCCTGCGAACGGCGCGCCGCGACCGAGTACTTCGCCTCGAACACGTAGCAGAGCACCATCAGCGGCACGAGCGGCGCGAGCAGCACCAGGCCCAGCGTCCAGCGCTGGGCGAGGAGAATGGCGAAGCCGACCAGGATGGTGACGCCGTTGACGAACAGGAACGTCAGCGGGAACGCCAGGAACATGCGCAGCAGCTGAAGGTCGGTCGTGCCGCGCGAGAGCAGCTGCCCCGAGGGCCAGCGGTCGTGGAAGGTCACCGGCAGCCGCTGCAGATGGTGGTAGAGGGCGTTCCGCATCGACGCCTCGACGCGCGCCAGGGGGCGCGCCACCAGCCACCGGCGCAGCCCGAAGAGCCCCGCCTCGGCCAGCCCGAGGAGCAGCAGGAGCCCGCCGCCCAGCCAGATGCCGCCCGCGTCCCGCCGCGCCACCGGCCCGTCGACCAGCCACTTCAGCACCAGCGGGATCAGCAGGCCCATGCAGGACGCGAGGACGGCGACGACCGCGGCGCCGGACAGCCGGGCGCGTACGGGGCGGACGTACGGCCACAGCCGCAGCAGTGACCGTACGGCGGAGCGGGGCGGAGGGACGGCGGGCTCGGGGCGTTTCACTGCAGCGCTCATCAGCAGTGAGCGTAGAAGTCGCCACTGACAATCCTCATGCGGTTTTTTCCCGCCGGGGGACGGCAGTTGGGCCCGGGGGAGCGCCGCGCGCCGTCCGTCAGCGGCTCACCGTCCGGCCCGCAGCAGCCACACCGCCCGTCCCGGCAGCTCCACCTCGGTGCCCGCCTCGTACGCCGTCCCCGGTTCCGCCTCCTGGTCCTCGCGCGCGGTGTCCACGAGGAGCTCGTACGTACGGGCCCACGGCGCGGCCGGCAGGGTGAAGCGGCCCGGTGCGTGCCCGGCGTGCAGCAGGACCAGGAAGCTGTCGTCGGTCACCGGCAGCCCCCGCTCGTCCCGCTGCGGGATGTCCGTCCCGGACAGGAACATGCCCAGCGTCGCGGCGGGCGCGTACCAGTCGCCCTCCGCCATCTCCGTCCCCGCCGGCGTGAACCACGCCAGGTCCCGCAGCCCGTCCGGGCCGTTCGGCCGCCCCGAGAAGAAGGCCCGGCGGCGCAGCACCGGATGCGCCCGGCGCAGCGCGATCAGCCGGGAGACCAGCTCGGTCAGCGGCCGCCACTCCGGGTCCTCCGTCAGCGACCAGTCCAGCCAGCCCAGCTCGTTGTCCTGGCAGTAGCCGTTGTTGTTGCCCTGCTGGGTGCGGCCCAGCTCGTCGCCCGCGACCAGCATCGGCACGCCCGTGGAGAGCAGCAGTGTGGTGAGGAGGTTGCGCAGCTGGCGACGGCGGAGCGCCCGTACGTCCGCGTCGTCGGTCTCGCCCTCGGCGCCGCAGTTCCATGAGCGGTTGTCGTCCGTGCCGTCGCGGTTGCTCTCGCCGTTGGCCTCGTTGTGCTTGTGCTCGTAGGAGACCAGGTCGCGCAGGGTGAAGCCGTCGTGCGCGGTGACGAAGTTGACCGACGCCTGCGGGCGGCGGCCGCCCCAGGCGTACAGGTCGCTGGAGCCGGACAGCCGGTAACCCAGGTCGCGGACGTCGTGCTGGGCGCCGCGCCAGAAGTCGCGCACGGTGTCGCGGTACCGGTCGTTCCACTCCGTCCACAGCGGCGGGAAGGCCCCGACCTGGTAGCCGCCCATCCCCACGTCCCACGGCTCGGCGATCAGCTTCACCCGGCGCAGCACCGGGTCCTGCGCGATCACCGCGAGGAACGGCGAGAGCATGTCCACGTCGTGCATGGAGCGGGCCAGCGCGGCGGCCAGGTCGAAGCGGAAGCCGTCCACGCCCATCTCGGTGACCCAGTAGCGCAGCGAGTCGGTGATCAGGCGCAGCACGTTCGGCTGCACGACGTGCAGGGTGTTGCCGCAGCCGGTGTAGTCGGCGTACCGGCGCGGGTCCTGCTGGAGGCGGTAGTAGCCGCGGTTGTCTATCCCGCGCAGGGACAGCATCGGGCCCATCTCGTTCGCCTCGGCCGTGTGGTTGTAGACCACGTCGAGGATGACCTCGATGCCCGCGTCGTGCAGGGCCCGCACCATCCGGCGGAACTCGCCCACCTGCTGGCCGCGCGTCCCCGAAGCGGCGTACGCGGCGTGCGGCGCGAAGTAGCCGATGGAGTTGTAGCCCCAGTAGTTGCGCAGCCCGCGCCGCAGCAGATGGTCCTCGTGCGCGAACTGATGTACGGGCAGCAGCTCGACCGCCGTGACCCCGAGCCGGGTCAGATGCCCGATCGCGGCCGGGTGTGCGAGCCCCGCGTACGTGCCGCGCAGCTCCTCCGGGATGCCCGGGTGCCGCTTGGTGAAGCCGCGCACGTGCAGCTCGTAGATCACCGAATCGGCCCACGGCGTCTTCGGCCGGCGGTCGTCCTCCCAGTCGTCGCCGGGGACGTCGTCGTGGACGACGACGCCCTTCGGGACGTGCGGCGCGGAGTCCCGGTCGTCGCGCACCGTGTCCGCTATGTGCTGCTCGGGCCAGTCCCGCACATGCCCGTACACCTCCGGCGGCAGCAGGAAGTCCCCGTCGACCGCGCGCGCGTACGGGTCGAGCAGCAGCTTCGCCGGATTCCAGCGGGCGCCGGTCCACGGGTCCCAGCGGCCGTGCACCCGGTAGCCGTACCGCGTCCCCGGCAGCACACCGGGGACGAAGCCGTGCCAGATCTCGTGGGTCAGCTCCGCCAGCGGATGGCGGGTCTCGACGCCCGCGTCGTCAAAGAGGCACACCTCCACCGACTCGGCGCCCGCCGCCCACAGCGCGAAGTTCGTCCCCGCGACACCGTCCGGACCGCAGCGGAACCGCGCCCCGAGCGGCTGCGGTGACCCCGGCCGCACCGTGACCGGGGCAGCGGCCGGTCTCGCCCCGCCCTCGTCCGGCAGTGCCTCCTGCTCAAGCGCGCTCGACACGTGGCAGCCTCCCGCGGCTCGCGACTCGATCGGGCGGTGCCGTACGCGGCGTCCCGGCCGCGTGTGTGGACGTGCCCTCCCGGCAATCCTTCCCTGCACTCCTCCTTCCCCGAACCGGTCGGGACGTCACGTTTCCCCACGAAGGGAGCGCTCGTTGAGACCACCGTGACCAACCGATCACTGACGTACCGAACGCTCCGGCGTCCCTGGACGGCCGCCGTACCGCTGCTCGCGGGCGCCGCGTTGCTCGCCGGCTGCCAGGGACCCGGCGGCTGGACGTCGGACGAGCCGCCCGCCCCGAAGGAGGCCGTACGGGTGCATCCGGACGACGGCGCGCGCGGCGTGCCCGCCGACCACCGCATCGAGGTACGGGTGCCGGACGGCCGGCTGGAGCGGGTCGAGGTCACCCGCGCGGGCGACACCGGCAGCGAACCGGTGCCCGGCCGGCTCACCCCCGACGGGCGCGGCTGGCGCTCGGCCGGCGCCCCGCTCGCGCTCGCCTCCCGGTACACCGTCGAGGCCGTGGCGCTGGACGGCCGCGGCCGGCGCACCGCCCGGCACACCTCCTTCACCACGTACGTGCCCGAGCACCGCATCGTCGGCTTCTTCCGCCCCGAGCACCGCTCCACCGTCGGCACCGGGATGATCGTCTCCTTCGACTTCAACCGCCCCGTGCGCGACCGGGCCGCCGTCGAGCGCGCCGTCACCGTCACCGCGCGCCCCGAGGTGACCGTCGCGCCCCACTGGTTCGGCGACCGGCGGCTGGACTTCCGGCCCCGCGAGCCCTGGCGGCCGGGCACCGAGGTCACGATGGCGCTGCGGCTGCGGGACGTCCGTGCGGCGCCGGGGGTGTACGGGATCCAGCACAAGACGGTCCGCTTCAGGATCGGCCGGGATCGGACCAGCGTTGTTGACGCGACCGCGCACACCATGACCGTACGGAGCGCCGGGAAACCGCTCGCCACGCTGCCGGTGACCGCGGGCGACCAGGACAACCCGACGTACAACGGCCGGATGGTGATCCTCGAACGGCACCCGATGACCCGGATGGACGGGGGCACCGTCGGCTTCGGGGGCGAGTACGACATCCCCGACGTGCCGCACGCGCTGCGCCTGACCACCTCCGGCACGTTCCTGCACGGGAACTACTGGGCGCCCAGGGCCACGTTCGGGGCCGCCAACACCAGCCACGGCTGCGTCGGCCTGCGGGACGAGCAGGGCGGCAGCCCGGACACCCCGGCGGGCTGGTTCTACCGGACCTCGCTCATCGGCGACATCGTGGAGGTGATCCGCTCCCGTGACACCACGGTCGCCCCGGACAACGGTCTGGGTGGCTGGAACATGACGTGGCAGGCGTGGCTCCGGGGCTCCGCGGCCGACTGAACGCGGCCGTCCGGCGGGCCCGGGGGCGGCCGTTATCCGGCCGAATCGAACGCCCGCCGGAGCCCCTTCCGTACGTCCCGTACCACCCTCACCAGTCGGTACGAAACGGTGACATGTCCGGGGAGTCCCCTCCCGTCCGCGGTGTGGTTATCTGGCGGCAGGCGCGCGCGTGGCCCGTGCCGCGCGCTGCGGATGCGGGTTGTGCGAGGGGAAAAGAGGCCAGTCTTGGACGTGCAGCCGATATGGGGGGCGCCGCGGGAGCGGCATCGGCGGCGGCAGGGGGGAAAGGTCCTGCTCGCTCCGGTGCTCGGGGCGCTGATGGTGCTGGTGGCCGCGTGCGGGGGCAGCGGTGAGGACGAGGGGGACAAGGGCGGCGGGGACACGCCGTCGCGGGCGACGGTGAAGATATCCCCGAAGGACGGCGCCGAGGGCGTCGCCACGAACGGGACCCTGAAGGTGACGGTCGACAAGGGCACGCTGAAGTCCGTGACCGTCAAGGACCGCAAGGGCAAGGCGGTCGAGGGCAGGCTGTCCAAGGGCGGCAGCGTCTGGCAGCCGGTGGGCCACCTGGGCACCGCGACGGAGTACACCGTCGAGGCGGTCGCGAAGGACTCCGAGGGCCGCGAGGCCGCCGAGCACGCCGACTTCACCACCCTGACCCCGAAGAACACCTTCGTCGGGCGCTATGTGCCGGAGGACGGGCAGAAGGTCGGCGTCGGGATGCCGGTCGACCTGCGCTTCACCCGCGGCATCACCGACCCGGAGGCCGTCGAGAAGGCCATCGAGGTGACGGCCGAGCCGTCGGTGCCCATCGAGGGCCGCTGGTTCGGCAACGACCGCCTGGAGTTCCGCCCGGAGAAGTACTGGAAGCCGGGCACGAAGGTCACCCTCACCATGAACCTCAACGGCGTCGAGGGCCGCCCCGGGGTGTACGGGACGCAGAACAAGAAGGTCACCTTCACCGTCGGCCGCAGCCAGGTCAGCACGGTGGACGCGGCGTCGCACCAGATGACCGTGGTCCGCGACGGCAAGAAGGTCAAGACCCTGCCGATCACGTCGGGCGCGCCGGGCACCGAGACGTACAACGGCAAGATGGTGATCAGCGAGAAGCACCCGGTGACGCGGATGAACGGCGAGACCGTCGGCTTCGGCGGGGAGTACGACATCAAGGACGTGCCGCACGCGATGCGGCTCAGCGACTCCGGCACGTTCATCCACGGCAACTACTGGTCGGGGCAGTGGACGTTCGGCAACCGCAACGCCAGCCACGGCTGCGTCGGGCTCTTCGACTACCGGGGCGGCTCCACGTCCACGCCCGCCGGCTGGTTCTACGAGAACTCCCTGATCGGTGACCTGGTCGTCGTCAAGAACTCGCACGACCGCACCATCCAGCCCGAGAACGGGCTGAACGTGTGGAACATGCCGTGGGAGGAGTGGAAGAAGCCGCAGCCGGCTCCGGCGGCGCAGTAGCGGCCGGGGCGGCGACGCGGGGGTCCCGTCGGCGGGGGAGCGCCGACGGGACCGCGCGCGGTCGGACGGCGTGGTCGCACGGCGCGGTCGCACTGTGACGAGATGCACCGGCGCCGTTCCCGTGAACGGCCATTAACCTGCCTGCATGACTGTGAACTTCGAGGTCGCCGACGGGGTCGGCACCATCCGCCTGGACCGCCCGCCCATGAACGCGCTGGACACCGCCACCCAGGACCGGCTGCGCGAGCTGGCCGCGGAGGCGACCCGCCGCGACGACGTCCGCGCCGTGGTCATCTGGGGCGGCGAGAAGGTGTTCGCGGCCGGCGCGGACATCAAGGAGATGCAGGTGATGGACCACGCGGCGATGGTCGCCCGGTCCAGGGCCCTGCAGGACTCCTTCACCGCCGTCGCCCGCATCCCCAAGCCCGTGGTCGCCGCGGTGACCGGGTACGCGCTCGGCGGCGGCTGCGAGCTCGCCCTCTGCGCCGACTTCCGCATCGCCGCGGAGAACGCCAAGCTGGGCCAGCCCGAGATCCTGCTCGGCCTGATCCCCGGCGCGGGCGGCACCCAGCGCCTGGCCCGTCTCATCGGCCCGTCCAAGGCCAAGGACCTCATCTTCACCGGCCGTCAGGTGAAGGCCGACGAGGCGCTCACGCTCGGGCTGGTGGACCGCGTGGTTCCCGCCGAAGAGGTGTACGCGCAGGCGCACGCCTGGGCCGCCCGGCTGGCCGCGGGCCCGGCGATCGCGCTGCGGGCCGCGAAGGAGTCGGTGGACGCCGGTCTGGAGACCGACATCGACACCGGACTGACGATCGAACGCAACTGGTTCGCAGGTCTGTTCGCCACCGAGGACCGCGAGACGGGCATGCGCAGCTTCGTCGAGGAGGGTCCGGGCAAGGCCAAGTTCCGCTGACCGGGCAGGTGTTGGCGGGGCGCGCGGGAAGCGGGTGCGCGCCCGTGCCCCTTGTGGGGGAATGATGTGAGGCTCAAGGGAGCCTTATGGAGTGCCCCGCGCGCGGTCTCGACGTTCCGTAGCGAGCGGGATGACTGTGCAGGTCAGACGGTGTGTACCGGCCGGTTGTCTGCCCATGGCATATGACCGGAGGGGGTGCGGGAACCGCGGATTCCGGGAGACCGATTCCCGCGGTTCCGCCCCCGTACCGTGTCAGTTGCGTCCATGATGGTGGCATGGCGGGCCTCGAAGGCAGGGAGCAGCCGCAGCCGCGAGCCGGTACGGCTGCCGCGCGCTGGGTTCTGCCCGCCCAGGATGTGGAGGGGGAGAGTGCCAGGGTGACGGCTGCCGCTCGGGGGGACGGAGCGTCGAGGGCGCTCGATCTCATCGGTGACCCCGCCCTCGACGAGGTGCGGCTCCCCTCGCGACCCGAATCGGCGGCGACCGCACGCCGGTTGACGCAGTCCGTACTGCTGAAACAGTGGTCGCTGACGCCTGCGCTCGCCGAGCACGCCGTACTGCTCGTGTCGGAGCTGGTCGGCAACGCCGTACGGCACACCGGCGCCCGGACGTTCGGCCTGCGGATGCTGCGGCGCCGCGGCTGGATCCGCATCGAGGTGCGTGATCCGTCGCGCGGACTGCCCTGCCTGATGCCGGTGCACGAGCTGGACGTGAGCGGGCGCGGGCTCTTCCTCGTGGACAAGCTCTCCGACCGCTGGGGCGTCGACCTGCTGCCGCGCGGCAAGACGACGTGGTTCGAGATGCGGGTGACGGACCGCGCGTGAGCGCGGCGCGGTGAGCCGTGCCGCGCGTGCCGGAAACGTGACTGGGGCCCTTCCGCGCTGTCGGCGGAACGGGCCCCAGTTGTCGCGCGCCGGCGGACGGAAGGGGTGTGTCCACGGCGCAGGTACGACCTGGCCCGGGTCAATGGGGGGTCGTTGCCCCGACTATCGCAGGCAGGGCAGGCGGCTGCCAAAAGGGCATATCGGTCATGAGTGGAAGTATCGGCGAGAATCGTCGGTCGATCCAAGGTGAGTTGTGCCACCGACCTTCCAATTGCCGCTCTCACCTGGGTAATCGCTGAGTAATTACCGAATTCGCCCGATGGTTATGCGGGCCGTGCGGTGGGCGACGGCCGAGACCGGCGTTCCCCCCTGGGAGCCGGCAGCGGCGGTCCGTAGGATGGGGCGCCGAAGCCGCCGGCGCCGGGCGGCACCGGACACCGGGGAGGGAGCGGCCGCATGGGAGCGACGGGACGTGCGCACCGCTCGGCCGCCTGGACGCTGCTGGTCCTCCTCACGGTGGTCTTCGCGCCGCTGCTCTGCCGGACGGGCGGTGGCACACCGGCCGCGACGGCGCCACGAACGGCGGCCGTGCCCCAGGCCCACGTGACCCCGGTCCACGCGTCCCCGGCCCACGCGACTCCGGCCCACGCGACCCCCGTCGCACAGCGGACCGCGGTTCCGGCCCACGCGGCCGCCACCCCGCAGTCCGCGGATCCGGTCCCCGTGGCCGCGTCCGCGCCGAAGAGGTGTGCGCCGCACGACGCGCCCGCGTCCGGCGACAGCGCGCCCGCGCCCGCCACGCACCGCGGCGAACCGTTCGCCGCCCCGGCGGCCGTGCCCGCCCCGTACCTCTCCCACGACCCCGCGCGCTGCGCCCTCGCCCGGCCGCCCACCGGCCCGGCGCCCGCCGCCGACCCCAGCGCCCTCCTGACCGTCCTGCGGATATAGCGCCCCCCCGCGCGCCGGCGCCCCCGGCACCCCGGTGCCCGGCAGCCGTACGCGCGTACCGGCGCAGCCCCTCCGTATCCGCATCCGCACGTCAGGAGTACACCCATGTCCGCATCCGCTTCGCCGGGCCGCCGTCTCGCGGCCGTCGGCGCGATCCTCGCCCTCATCGTCGGCCTCGTCGCGATCGGCGTCGCCGTCGGCACGGCCGTCGAGGGCGGCGGCGACCACACCTCCGCCGAACCCGGCCCCGCCGCCTCCGTCTCGGAGTCGGATCCCGACGGCCGCCGGCAGATGTACGACGACATCGAGAAGAAGACCTCGCGCCGGGAGAAGGGCGACGCGCTGGCCGTCGGCCGGACCGACGCGCCGGTCGTCCTGGTCGAGTACGCCGACTACCAGTGCGGCTTCTGCGGCCGCTTCGCCCGCGAGACCCAGCCCGAACTGATCAAGAAGTACGTGGACAAGGGCGTCCTGCGCATCGAGTTCCGCAACTTCACCATCTACGGCGAGGACTCCGAGCGGGCCGCGCGCGCGTCCTGGGCCGCCGGGCGGCAGGGCAAGTTCTGGGAGCTGCACGACGCGCTGTACGCCAAGAGCCGCAAGGGCAAGGCGCTCGCCGAGGACAAGCTGACCGGCCTGGCGCGCGACAGCGGCATCGAGGACATCGACCGCTTCCGGCGCGACATGAAGAGCGAGGCGGCGGCGGACGCGCTCGGCCGCGACCAGCGTGAGGGCTACGACCTCGGCGTGCAGTCCACCCCGTCGTTCCTCGTCAACGGCGAGCCGATCGCCGGTGCCCAGCCGACCGCCACCTTCACCCAGGCCATCGACGAGGCCGCGGCGCGCGCGGGGGAGAACGGGGGCGGCAAGTGAGCGACATCGGTTACCTCGCCGCCTTCCTGGGCGGCGCCCTCGCCCTGCTCAGCCCGTGCAGCGCGCTACTGCTGCCGGCGTTCTTCGCGTACTCGCTCGCCACGCCCGGCCGGCTGCTGGCCCGTACCGGCGTCTTCTACCTGGGGCTGGCGGCCACGCTGACGCCGCTCGGCGCGGCCAGCACCGCCGCCAGCCGGCTCTTCAACGGCCACCGCGACCTGCTCATCGCCGTCGGCGGCTGGGTCGTGATCGCGATGGGCGTGCTGCAGATCCTGGGCCTGGGCTTCGCGTCCCGCCGTGCACAGTCCGCCGCCGCGCGGATCACCCCGCGCTCGGCCGTCTCCACCTTCCTGCTGGGCTGCGTCTACGGCCTCGCGGGCTTCTGCGCCGGGCCGATCCTGGGCGCGGTGCTGACGGTCACGGCGGTCAGCGGCTCGCCGGTGTACGGGGCGTCGATGCTGGCCGTGTACGCGCTGGGGATGGCGCTGCCGCTGTTCGTACTGGCCCTGCTGTGGGACCGGTTCCAGCTGGGCCGGCGCGGCTGGCTGCGCGGCCGGGAGTTCGGCCTCGGGCCGCTGCGGCTGCACACCACCTCGCTCGTCTCCGGGCTGTTCTTCATCGGCATCGGCGTGCTCTTCCTGACGTTCAACGGCACGAGCGCGCTGCCCGGAATCCTCGGTACCGACGCGGAATTCCGGCTGGAGGAATGGGTGGCGGCGGCCGGGGACGCCGTGCCGGACACCGTGCTGATCGCGGTGGCCGCGCTGGCCGTCGCCGCGGTGCTCGGCCGCATCGCGCTCCGCCCGGACAAGAAGACGAAGGACTGATCCCACTCATCGGCCGGCTGTGGGGCCATTCGGCTCATATCCGGTGCGGGCGGCCGGTGACCTTCCGTGGCGTGCGCGGGATGTCGCCGGCCGGCCACTAGCTTGCCGTGGCATGGATGCCCTCCTCTTCGCCGGTCTCTTCGCCACCTTCCTGTGCGTCGTGGGCCAGAAGAGCCGAGTGGCGGCGGTCGCGGCGTGGTCGGTGATGTTCGCCGCCGTCGTCTGGCTGGCGGCACATCACGTCACGGGCGCCGTCGTGCCCGGTCTGCCGCAGTGAAGCGTGCCGCGCCCGCCGGCCCGCGCCGACCGGCGGGCCGGAACCGACTGGACCGGAGAACTTCTCGCTCATGAGCGCACTACTGACCGGGCGGATGACCACGCCGCTGAGCACGCCGGCGATTCCCGCGCTGGAGCCCGGCCCGCCGGGCGTCATCGCCCGCGCGCAGTACTGGTTCGCCTGCCTCTTCGCGGCCGGCTGGACCGCCGTCCTCGGCGGCGGGCTCTACCTCCAGCTCGCCCGGGGCGAACACCCGTGCCCGCTCTGCGTCGTCCAGCGGATGTTCATGGTGCTGGCGCTGCTGGGCGCCGCCCACATCGTCCGGCAGGGGCTGCGCGGCACGGTGCCGCGCCGGGACTACCTCATGGGGTGGGGGCTCGCGCTCATCGGCTGTACTGCCGGTGCGCTGGTGGCGGGGCGGCAGGCGCTGCTGTACCTGCGCGCCGGTGACGGCGGCGCGACCGGCGGCGCACTGGCAGAGGCGTACGGCAGCACCGTGCGGGGCGTGCCGTCCGACGTCTGGGCGTGGTGCTTCTTCCAGGCGTCGGTGCTCGCGATCGGGGCCGTGCTGGTCACCTCGCACCTCACCACCGCCCGGCGGATCCCCGTGCGGGGTGCGCACCACGCGGCGGGGGTGGGCGTGCTGTTCCTCGCCGGGGCGGTCGTCGCGGTGAGCGCGGCGGCCGTCTTCCTGGAGGCGGGGCTGCACGTCTTCCTGCCGGTCGCCCCCGGCCGCTACCAGCTCCTCCACGACCTGGGGCTGGTGCGCTGAGCCGGGGCGGCGGGCCGGGTCAGGCGCTGCGGCGCAGCGGCGGATGCGGGTGCGCGTCGGCCCGGCGCCGGCGGTCGTTGCACAGCAGGCACTTGCCGTAGCCGGGTGGCAGCGGGTCCTCGGGGTCGCCGTACAGCGGGTCGACGGCGCCGTGCGGATGGGCGGCGCAGCCGGTCGGACTGCCGGCCGGCCCGGTGTCGGGGGCGATCGATCCGGCGGTGGTCAGGGCGTGCCGCAGGACGTCGACGAGCCGGTCGGCGTCCTGCCGGCTGGGGGCCTGCTGCAGGCCCGAGGCGAGGTCGGCGGCGAGAGTGAGCGCGGTCTGGAGTTCGCGCAGGTCTGCGTAACTCATGCCCCGGAGCGTAGGCGCACCCACTGACAGTTGATCTTCCGATCGCACTTCGTGGCATCCCATGCGCCGATGCATGCCCGCCCGCGGCCACGATTCACCACCGCGGAGCGGAAGCCCCCCTTGCGGAGGCATGACGTCCGGGTGACGGGCGGGACGCCGGCGACGGGCGCCGGACGTCCCGCCCCGGACGCCGGGCCCGGCCCGGGCACGCCCGTGCCCGCGCCCGGTCCCGGCCCCGGCGTCCGCGTCGGCTCAGGGCGCGATCGGCAGCTCGCGCTTGTGAGCGGTGAGGCGGTAGCGGCGCACGATCGTGTCGAACGTCTGCTCGCTGACCGGCTTGCCCTCCAGGAAGTCGTCGAGCTCGTCGTACGTGACGCCGAGCGCCTCCTCGTCCGCCTTGCCCGGGGACAGCGTCTCCAGGTCGGCGGTCGGGACCTTCCAGACCAGCTCGGAGGGGGCGCCCAGCGCGTCGGCCACCGCGCGCACCCGCCGCTTGGTCAGGCCGGTCAGCGGCACCACGTCCGCGGCGCCGTCGCCGAACTTGGTGAAGAAGCCCGTCACCGCCTCGGCGGCGTGGTCGGTGCCGACGACCAGACCGTCCCGGGCACCGGCCACCGCGTACTGAGCGATCATGCGCTGCCGGGCCTTGATGTTGCCCTGGACGAAGTCCTGGTGGTGCGCGTCGCGGAACGGGACACCGGAGTCCAGCACCGCCTGCAGGGCCGCGTCGCTGGCCGCCTTCACGTCGACGGTGAGCACCTCGTCCGCCTTGATGAAGGAGAGCGCGAGCTGCGCGTCGTGCTCGTCGGCCTGCACGCCGTAGGGCAGCCGCATGGCGTAGAACGTGGCGTCGTGGCCCGCCTCACGGGCCCGCTCCACCGCGAGCTGGCAGAGCCGGCCCGCGGTGGTGGAGTCCACGCCGCCGCTGATGCCGAGCACCAGGGAGCGCAGCCCCGTGCTCGTCAGCCGCTCGGCGAGAAAGGCCACCCGGCGCTCGATCTCCTCCTGGGCGTCGAAGGACGCGGACACCTGGAGATCCCGGGCGATCTCCTGCTGCAGGCTCATGGACGCCGGGTCGGTCACAGTGGCTCCTCGTGGTCTCGCTGTGGCGCCAGGGCGTGCGGAGGGGCTGGCGGCACCGGCGCACAGGCGCGTACGTACGAGGAAACTCTATTCTTCGTTGGCCCAGGACTTCAGCGCGGCCTTGCTGGAGAACTGGCCGACGTTCTTGTCCAGGGGATTGTCGGTGTACTGGTGGAAGCGCCACTTCGCCTTGATCCGGGGGTGCCCGGCCTTGACGTAGTCGGCGATCCACAGGCCGTCGCCGGCGTACGACGTGGTGTCGTGGTTGAGCCAGAAGTCGCGGTTGCAGTACAGGAGCACCTGGTGGCGGTCCGGGCGCAGGGCCTTCACCTCGCGGATGAACTGGTCCTTCTGCGCGTTGCTCGCGTAGGTCCCGGCGCTGGTGCGCTCCCAGTCGACGATCAGGACGTCGCCCAGTCTCGACGCGCACTTCTCGACGAAGTACCGGGCCTGCGCCGCGATGTTCCCCGGCCACAGGAAGTGGTAGAAGCCGACCACGCAGCCGGCCTCGCGGGCCCGCGAAGCCTGCGAGCTCTGATGCGGATTGATGTAGGAACGGCCCTCCGTCGCCTTGATGAAGACGAAGTCCAGGCCCTTCGTGGAGTAGGTGGGCTGATACGAGCTGACATCGACGCCGTGCAGCATTGCACTCCTCCCGCAACCGTGCGATTACCAAGCGTCACTACGGTCCGCCTTCATGGACATGCCCGCTGACGCCGGGCCCCAAAGGTGCTCCTGCCCTCCGGTCGTGCTTCGTCGCTCCCCTCGACGTCCCCCGTGCACGACGGCTGTGCACGCTGTGCGACAAGTGCCGTCGGTGAGCAAACGCCTCTCGGCGTACGGGAGTTCCCGTGGGTAATACGGATACGGGGTGCGGGCCGGGCGCGCAAGCAAAAAACGGCAACGGGTCCGACCCGGAAAGGGATCGGACCCGCTGTCGGGGGTGAGCAGTCAGGCCGGAGGGCGGGGCGCGTAGCGCGCCACCAGCGCGGTCAGGGCGGCAATCATGATCAGCATTACGAGAATCACCAGCGTCGCCTGCCCCGAACTCCCGGGCCCATTCCGTGATCTGGATCACATGAGGAATGGGCGGGAGTGACGGCGCGTACGCCGGCGGCCGGGCGGCCCGGTCAGCACTCGATGATGTTGACCGCGAGCCCGCCGCGCGCCGTCTCCTTGTACTTCACGCTCATGTCGGCGCCGGTGTCCTTCATGGTCTTGATGACCTTGTCGAGGGAGACGTGGTGCCGGCCGTCGCCGCGCAGCGCCATACGGGCCGCCGTGACCGCCTTCACCGAGGCCATGCCGTTCCGCTCGATGCACGGGATCTGGACCAGGCCGCCGACCGGGTCGCAGGTCAGGCCGAGGTTGTGCTCCATGCCGATCTCCGCGGCGTTCTCCACCTGCTCCGGGGAGCCGCCCAGTACCTCGGCGAGGCCGCCCGCCGCCATCGAGCAGGCCGAGCCGACCTCGCCCTGGCAGCCGACCTCGGCGCCGGAGATCGAGGCGTTCTCCTTGAAGAGCATGCCGATCGCGCCCGCAGCCAGCAGGAAGCGGACCACGCCGTCCTCGTCCGCGCCGGGCACGAAGTTCATGTAGTAGTGCAGAACGGCGGGGATGATGCCGGCCGCGCCGTTGGTGGGCGCGGTCACGACCCGGCCGCCCGCCGCGTTCTCCTCGTTGACGGCCATCGCGTAGAGCGTGATCCACTCCATGGCGCGCGCCTGCGCGTCCCCCTCGGCGCGCAGCGCGCGGGCGGCGTTCGCGGCGCGCCGGCGCACCTTCAGGCCGCCGGGCAGGATGCCTTCGCGGCTGGTGCCGCGGGCGACGCACGCCTGCATGACGTGCCAGATTTCCAGCAGCCCGGCGCGGATCTCCTCCTCGGTCCGCCAGGCCTTCTCGTTCTCCAGCATCAGCGCGGAGATCGACAGACCGGTCTCCTGGGCGAGCCGCAGCAGCTCGTCGCCGGTACGGAAGGGGTACTTCAGCACGGTGTCGTCGAGGACGATCCGGTCGGCGCCGACCGCGTCCTCGTCGACGACGAAGCCGCCGCCGACCGAGTAGTACGTCTTCTCCAGCAGCGGGGCGCCGTGCTCGTCGTACGCGAAGAGCGTCATGCCGTTGGCGTGGTACGGCAGCGAGCGGCGGCGGTGCAGGATCAGCTCGGTCGACTCGTCGAAGTCGATCTCGTGCACCTCGCCTATCTCGGCTTCCAGCAGCCGGAGCCGCTTGGTGGTGCGGATGCGCTCGACCATGTCGTCGGCCCGCTCGACGTCCACGCTGCGCGGGGAGTGGCCCTCCAGGCCGAGCAGGACGGCCTTGGGGGTGCCGTGGCCGTGCCCGGTGGCGCCGAGCGAGCCGAACAGCTCGGCCCGTACGGAGGTGGTCTGCGCGAGGAGGCCGTCCTTCTTGAGGCGGCCGACGAACATCCGCGCCGCGCGCATCGGGCCGACCGTATGGGAGGAGGACGGGCCGATGCCGATGGAGAAAAGGTCGAAGACGGAGATGGCCACGGTGGCGGACTCCTTTGTCGGCTCGTGGTGGGCGGTCGTGCGCGGCCGTGCGACAGCACGCGCCAGAAAGGGGGGGCCGGGCGGCCGAAGAGATGTGACGTTTCTGCGCTGGCGGACGGAAAACGCCGGTTGTCGGATCGGTACCGGTTGTCGAGCGTAACGCGCCCGGGGGACGGACGGTGCATGTGCGGGCGAATCCACCCGTGATGCGCGTGACGTGCTGGTGACGCGGGTTCCCTGTGAGCGGGCGCGCACACCACGGGCCCGGGACATCCTGCCCCGGGCCCGTGAAGCCCGTACGACCGGCCGGTGGCCCTACTTGGCCAGGCCGGGGTACAGCGGGTGCTTGTCGGCCAGCGCGGTGACGCGGGTCTTCAGCGCCGCCGCGTCGTACTCCGGCATCAGCGCCAGCGCGATGATGTCGGCGACCTCGCGGAAGTCCTCGGCCCGGAAGCCGCGGGTGGCCAGCGCCGGGGTGCCGATCCGCAGACCCGAGGTGACCATCGGGGGCCGCGGGTCGTTCGGGACGGCGTTGCGGTTGACCGTGATGCCGACCTCGTGGAGGCGGTCCTCGGCCTGCTGGCCGTCCAGCTCGCTGTCGCGCAGGTCGACCAGGACCAGGTGCACGTCGGTGCCGCCGGACAGCACGTTGACGCCGGCCTCACGCGCGTCCGGGGAGGTCAGCCGCTCGGCGAGGAGCCGGGCGCCCTCGACGGTGCGCTGCTGGCGCTCCTTGAAGTCCTCCGAGGCGGCGACCTTGAAGGAGACCGCCTTGGCCGCGATCACGTGCTCCAGGGGGCCGCCCTGGAAACCGGGGAAGACCGCGGAGTTCAGCTTCTTCGCGAAGTCCTTGTTGCGGGCCAGGATGATGCCGCCGCGCGGGCCGCCGAGCGTCTTGTGCGTGGTGGAGGTGACCACGTCCGCGTAGGGCACCGGGTTCGGGTGCAGACCCGCCGCGACCAGGCCGGCGAAGTGCGCCATGTCGACCCACAGCTTCGCGCCGACCTCGTCGGCGATCCGGCGGAACTCGGCGAAGTCCAGCTGCCGCGGGTAGGCGGACCAGCCCGCGATGATCACCTTGGGGCTGTTCTCCTTGGCCAGGCGCTCGACCTCGGCCATGTCGACCAGGCCGGCCTCGTCCACGTGGTAGGCGACCACGTTGAACTGCTTGCCGGAGAAGTTCAGGCGCATGCCGTGGGTGAGGTGCCCGCCGTGCGCCAGGTCCAGGCCGAGGATCGTGTCGCCGGGCTGGGCGATCGCGAACAGCGCCGCCTGGTTGGCGGAGGCGCCGGAGTGCGGCTGCACGTTGGCGTACTCGGCGCCGAACAGCTCCTTGACCCGGTCGATCGCGATCTGCTCGGTGACGTCGACGTGCTCACAGCCGCCGTAGTAGCGGCGGCCCGGGTAGCCCTCGGCGTACTTGTTGGTGAGGACCGAGCCCTGGGCCTCCATGACCGCGGCGGGAGCGAAGTTCTCCGACGCGATCATTTCGAGGGTGGACTGCTGACGGTGGAGTTCGGCGTCGACAGCGGCGGCGACGTCGGGGTCGAGCTCATGGAGGGAGCTGTTCAGAAGCGACATGAGTCTTCCTGGGTGGGAGCCACCGAGGGGCGCGGCCCTCGGCACGGCGGGCGGAATCCAATAAGAGGCGCGAAGCTCCAATTGGGGCGGTGGCGGTTGACGGGCGGGTCAGCCGGCGGTGAAAGCGGTGTACTCGTCGGCGGAGAGCAGGTCCTCCGGCTCGCCGCTCAGCTTCACCTTGAACAGCCAGCCGCCCTCGAACGGGGCGGAGTTCACCAGCGACGGGTCGGCCACCACGTCCTCGTTGATCTCCGTGACCTCACCGTCGACCGGGGAGTAGAGATCGCTGACGGACTTGGTCGACTCCAGCTCACCGCAGGACTCGCCCGCGGTGACGGTGTCGCCGACCTCGGGGAGCTGGGCGAAGACCACATCGCCGAGCGCGTTGGCCGCGTGCTCGGTGATGCCGACCGTCGAGACGCCGTCCGCGGCGTCCGACAGCCACTCGTGCTCCTTGCTGTAGCGGAGCTGCTGGGGGTTGCTCATGGTTCGATTCTCCTGGATGCGGGGGAATGATCGTGCAGAGGGTCTTGACAGGTGAGACGCGACTGCGTCACTTCTACCGGCAGGACGGCCGTCCCGCGGTCATTTCTCCTGGCCGGAGTGTGCCGTGCGGTCACTTCTCCCGCTTGTAGAAGGGCAGCGCGACGACCTCGTACGGCTCGTGCTTGCCGCGGATGTCGACCGCCACCCCCTTCGTACCGGGCTCGGCGTGCGCCGCGTCCACGTACGCCATCGCGATCGGCCTGCCGAGCGTGGGGGAGGGGGCACCGGAGGTGACGGTGCCGATGGCGGTGCCCTCCGCGTCCACGACGGGGTAGCCGGCGCGCGGCACCCGGCGACCCTCGGCGATCAGCCCGACGAGCTTGCGCGGCGGGTTGTGCTCGGCCCGCTCGGCGGCGGCCGCCAGCGCGTCCCGGCCCACGAAGCGGCCGTCGTTCCCGGGCTTCTCGAACTTCACGACCCGGCCGAGGCCCGCGTCGAAGGGGGTGAGCGAGGTGGACAGCTCGTTCCCGTACAGCGGCATGCCCGCCTCCAGGCGCAGCGTGTCGCGGCAGGACAGGCCGCAGGGGACCAGGCCCGCTTCCTTGCCGGCCTCGGTCAGCGCCTCCCAGAGGGCGACCGCGTCGGCGGGCCGGACGAACAGCTCGAAGCCGTCCTCGCCGGTGTAGCCGGTCCGGGCGATCAGTGCGGAGACGCCCGCGACGGTGCCGGGCAGGCCCGCGTAGTACTTCAGCCCGTCCAGATCGGCGTCCGTGAGCTGCTTCAGGATGCCGGCGGACTCCGGGCCCTGGACGGCGAGCAGCGCGTACGCGTCGCGGTCGTCCCGTACGGCGGCGTCGAAGCCGGCCTGCCGGGCGGTCAGCGCGTCCAGCACGGTCTGCGCGTTGGAGGCGTTGGCGACGACCATGTACTCCTGGTCGCCCAGGCGGTAGACGATCAGGTCGTCCAGGATCCCGCCGTCCTCCTGGCAGATCATCGTGTACCGGGCGCGGCCGGGCTTGACCGAGCCGATGTTGCCGACCAGCGCGTGGTCCAGCAGGTCGGCGGCCTGCGGCCCGGTGACGGTGATCTCGCCCATGTGCGAGAGGTCGAAGAGGCCGGCGCGGGTGCGGACGGCGACGTGCTCGTCGCGCTCGCTGCCGTAACGCAGCGGCATGTCCCAGCCGGCGAAGTCGGTCATGGTCGCGCCGAGGGCGCGATGCGTGGCATCGAGCGCCGTGAGTCGAGCGCTTCGTCGCGAAGCGACTCCATCTGGGGTGGTGGCGGGCGACGGGCGGGCGTCAGTCATGGTCGCGGGCTCCCGAAGTGGACGACAGGGACGTATCGGACGTCTCCCCATCTGTCATCGGAACCTGAGAGGTTCACCGACAGCCCCCATCGGGGCCTCGGCTTGCACCTTGGGTGGGGCCGCACCGGCGTGCGGCCCGCTTTTCAGATCTGCCTCGTCCGCGCAGTACAGGGGCCTGAGAGATTCAAGGGAGGACTTGCTCCTTCGGCGCCCCGCCGTGGCCTGGCGGGAACTCTCCCGCGCGGATTCAAGCGGCCGGTATGCAGTTGGCGGCCGGCGTCGGGTACGGCGGCCGGCGCGCACATCATTGCACGGGATCGCCGGATACAGGAGCCCCGGCCCGCGCCGCCCCGCCGGCCCGGGGGCAACCCGCCATGACCTGCCCTCCGCTTGAAGCTCATTACCTTTTCTTGACACTCTGCGGGTAGTGGGGGCAGCAGTGAACGGAACGGGGAGGGCGATCACGGTGCAGAGGCAAGCCGTATATGCGACGTCGGCAGGGGTCGCGCGCGGCGCGGTGCCCCGCCGCGCCCGCACACCCAAGGCGGTGGTGCGTCCGGGCCGCGGCGCCCGCGTGACGGACCTGCGCGGCACGGAGGGGGAAGCGCGCGTCCGCGAGCTGGACTTCCCCGCGCGCTGCCTGGTGGTCGTCTCGGGCCTGCCCGGCGGCGGCAAGAGCACGCTGATGCAGCGCGTGGTCCCGGCGCTGGACCGGGCCGGCACACCCGTCCACCGCATCGACTCCCAGGACGTACGGGAGCGCTGGGAGGCCGGCCGGCTCGGCGCGCTGCCGTACGGCCTGCTGCGGCCGCTGGTGCGGATCGCGCACTACCACGGCCTGTGGCAGGCACTGCGTTCCGGCGGCAGCGTCGTGGTGCACGACTGCGGGACGGTCGCCTGGGTGCGCCGCTGGATCGCGCGCACCGCCCGGCGGGACTGCCGCGAGCTGCACCTGCTGCTGCTCGACGTGCCCGCCGGCGTCGCGCTGTCCGGACAGCGGGCCAGGGGCCGCGGCGTGTCCGGCTACGCCTTCGCGCGGCACCGGCGCGCGGTGCGCCGGCTGCTCGCCAGGGCCCGGGCGGCCCGGCTGCCGAAGGGGTTCACGGCCACGGTGCTGCTGGACCGGCGGGCGGCCGAGGCGCTGGAACGCACGACGTTCGGCTGAGAGCCTGGGTACACCACTGCCGCGCCCCTGTCCGGGCTTCGGGACGGGGGGCGAAGCGCCCGCGGCGGGCCGCTAGGGTTTTCGATCAGGCAGTGCGGTACGAAGCGGGTGGGTGACCATGGACATTCCGGAGCAGAGCATCCCCGGTCAGGGCGTTTTCGAGCAGGGCATTCCGCAGTTGGCCTGGCCGGCCAACGAGCTGGAGGAAGTGCTCGCGGCGTCGGTGGGGCATCCCGGGGCCGGCGCCCGGATCGTCGAGGTGCTCGGCCGCAGCCGGATATGGGTGCCGCTGCCCAAGGGCGGCGGCCCCGAGAGCGCCGGCTTCGGCGCGCCCGGCCTGGACCTGCCCACCGTGGAGCTGCCCGACGGCCTGGCGTACGTGCCCGTCTTCAGCTCCGAGCAGGAGTTCCTGCGGGTCGTCGGCGCGCACATGTCCTTCACGGTGGCACCGGCCCGCGAGTTCGCCCGCGGCCTGCCGCCGAAGATCGGTATCGCGGTGAACCCGGACGGCACGGTCGGCGTGCCGCTGCCGCCGCCCGCCGTGGCCGAGCTGTGCCGCGGTGACATGCCCCGCGAGGGGCTGCCGTCCGGCGGCCGGGTGCGGCTGTACGAGCCGGACTGGCAGGACGAGCCGGTGGACTTCCTCGCCGCCGCGGGCCTGGAGTTCTCCGGCGTACCGCACGTCACCACCGCCCGCCGCTGCCTGGCGAACATCGAGGGCGACGCGCCCACCCTCTTCGTCGGCGTGCAGGTCGCCGACCCGGCGGCCGCCCTCCAGGACCAGACCCAGCGCGACATCGCGCTCGGGGCGCTGGGCCGGGCGCTCGGCACCGTGGAGGTGCCCTGGCCGGTCCAGCTGGTGATGCTGGACATCGCACAGGACCCGGTCGTCGACTGGATGCTGGAGCGCGTGCGGCCCTTCTACACGCAGGACCTCGTGTAGCCCGTACGGCCGGGGCCGGCCGCGGCCCGTGCCGGACCGACCGGCGCGCGCCCGGACCACGCCGGGATCCGGCCCGTAAGCTGGTGGGACGACGGGCGGGCACCCCCACGTGCCCGACGGGAGAAGGGACGGGGACACGTGAGCGCGGGTGCGCATCAGGGAGCGGCGGCAGGCCAGGTCGAGCAGGTGCTGCAGCAGGTCTCGCCCGGCCGGTACGACGCCTACGAGGCGCTGCTGCAGGCGCTGTCCGGCGGCCAGGTGTGGATGCTGCTGTGGCAGGGCCAGGCCGGGGCCCCCGATGCGCAGTACGGGAACATGGAGGTCGACGGGCTCGGCTACGCCCCGTGCGTGACCTCCCCCGCCGAGCTCGCGGCCAGCGGCTGGACCCGCGCCCACGAGGTCGTGCCCGGCGCCGAGATCGCCGCCGCGCTCTACCCCGACCGCTGGGGCCTCTGGCTGAACCCGCACGCGCCCGGCGGCGGCGTCGGCATCCCCTGGCTGGACCTGCGCCGGATCGCCGGCGGCCTGGACCGGCTGCCCGCGGGGCCCCTGCGGATCACCGAACCGGTCGTGGAGATCCCGCAGTTCTACGCCCTGCTCGGGCAGAACGCGCACCGCACGCCCGCCGTCCGCTCGCTGCGCCGGGCCTGGGTGCAGCCGGCCCTCGGCGTTCCCTATCTCGCGATCGGCCTGGATCTGTACGACACGGGGCGGGCCGCGGTGGAATCGGTACGGCTGATGATGCAGCAGTCCATCGGCGCGGTTCCGGAGGGACTGCCGGTCTCCACGGTGGCGATGGAGGACGAGTACGACCCCGTGGCCATGTGGATGCGGGCCTACTCCCGCCCCTTCTTCGACCGCGGCGCGCACGGCCCCGCGCCGGCTCCGGCCGCCTCGTACGGTTACGGCTACCCCGGTCCCCACTGACGTCCCGCGCGGGCGGGAGCGCGGCGTCCCCGGCCGTCCTCCCGTGTGCCGTAGTGTGCCGAATTGCCCCCGTGTGTACCCCGGTTGAGGCTGGCGCGAACCGGCTGTCAGGACCGCTCAGCCGTCCGTGATGTCCGTATAACGGTATGCCGTGGAGCACATCACAGTTGCGCATCCTTTCCTCGGCAGGACTGGTGACTGATCGCGACTCGGATGAAGACTCCCGCAGCAGGGGTCTGGACCCTGTGTGCGACGAGCAGTTGGACCGCTGTCGCGCGGACATCCGAAGACCGATGAGCTGCAAGACCTCCGGGCGTCCGCCGGCGTGCACACCAGTGAGTGAACCGAGCCGCCGACGCGGCGGGCGTGGCCGGCCGCAGGGCGGGCCGAGAGGGGTCAAAGGCACTGTGACCGCACCGATCGAGACCACCGGGGCGGCTGCTGAGGCGCAGCCGGAAGCGGTGCTGGAAGGCGTCGGGAGCAAGCGGATCGAAGGCCGCTCGCTCGGCCAGATCGCCTGGCTGCGCTTCAAGCGCGACAAGGTCGCGGTGGCGGGTGCCATCGTTGTCATCCTCCTCATCGTCATCGCCGCGCTCTCCCGCCCCCTCCAGTCGCTCCTCGGCCTGGACCCGAACGAGCCGAATCAGTCGCTGATCGACCCCAACACCACCCTGCCGCTGGGCGACCTGGGCGGCATGAGCGCGGACCACCCGCTCGGCGTCGACCCCAAGTTCGGCCGCGACCTGCTCGCGCGGGTCCTGGAGGGCTCCTGGGTCTCGCTGATCGTCGCGTTCGGCGCGACCCTGCTGTCGGTGGCGATCGGCACGGTCCTCGGCGTGGTGGCGGGCTACTACCGCGGCCGGGTGGACGCGGTGATCAGCCGGATGATGGACGTCTTCCTGGCGTTCCCGCTGCTGCTCTTCGCCATCGCCATCTCCGCCTCGCTGCAGGGCGGCGCCTTCGGCCTGGAGGGCCTGCCGCTGCACATCTCGGTCCTGATCTTCGTGATCGGCTTCTTCAACTGGCCCTACATGGGCCGCATCGTGCGGGCGCAGACCCTGTCGCTGCGCGAGCGCGAATTCGTCGACGCGGCCCGGGGGATGGGTGCACGCGGACCGTTCATCCTCTTCCGTGAGCTGCTGCCGAACCTGGTGGGGCCCATCGTGGTCTACTCCACGCTGCTGATCCCCTCCAACATCCTCTTCGAGGCGGCCCTCAGCTTCCTCGGTGTCGGTATCCAGCCCCCTCAGGCTTCCTGGGGCGGCATGCTCAACCAGGCGGTCAAGTACTACGAGGTCGACCCGCAGTACATGCTCGTCCCCGGCCTCGCGATCTTCGTCACCGTACTCGCGTTCAACCTCCTCGGTGACGGTCTGCGGGACGCGCTGGACCCACGCAGCCGCTGACGCCGCTCCCGCGGCGCCCGGGCGGTCCCGGCAGTTCCACTCGAAGTTTCCGACGAACGAAGGGGAAACCGACCATCATGCGAAGGTCAGTCCCGGTCGCGGCGATCGCGGCCATATCCAGTGCGGGCCTTTTGCTGGCCGGCTGCAGTGGCGGCAAGGACTCCGCCAACGGATCGTCCGAGGCGAACGCCGCCACCAAGGGGATCGTCAACGCCTCGAACGAGAAGGGCGGAACGCTCAACTACGCGATCAGTGACGCCCCCGAGTCCTTCGATCCGGGCAACACGTACTACGCCTTCATCTACAACTTCAGCCGTCTCTACGCGCGTCCGCTGACCACCTTCAAGCCGGCCCCCGGTCAGAAGGGCAACGAGCTGGTCCCGGACCTCGCCGAGTCGATGGGCAAGCCCTCCGACGGCGGCAAGACCTGGACGTACAAGATCCGCAAGGGCGTGAAGTACGAGGACGGCAAGGAAGTCACCTCGCAGGACGTCAAGTACGCGGTCGAGCGCTCCAACTTCGCGCGGGACACCCTCTCCCTCGGCCCGAACTACTTCCAGCAGTTCCTGGTGGACGAGGACAAGTACAAGGGTCCGTACAAGGACAAGTCCAAGGCCGGGCTGAAGTCCATCGAGACGCCGGACGACCACACGATCGTCTTCCACCTGAAGAAGCCGTTCGCGGAGTTCGACTACCTGGTCTCGGCGCCGCAGACCGCCCCGGTCCCGCAGGCCAAGGACAAGGGCGCGGAGTACACCCGCTCCGTGGTCTCCTCGGGCAGCTACAAGTTCAAGAGCTACCAGGAGGGCAAGCAGCTCGTCCTGGAGCGCAACCCGCAGTGGTCCGCCAAGACCGACCCGCTGCGCAAGCAGCTCCCGGACAAGATCGTCCTGAAGATGAAGGTCGCCCAGTCGACCATCGACAAGGACCTGCGCTCCGGCAACACCCACATCGACCTCGCCGGGCGCGGCGTGGACGGCCAGACCCAGGCCCAGCTGCTGACCAGCAACTCGGAGAAGGCCAACACCGACAACGCGCTCGGCCAGCGGCTGGTCTACACGGCGATCAACTCCAAGGTGAAGCCGTTCGACAAGCTGGAGTGCCGCCAGGCCGTCCAGTACGCGATCGACAAGAAGGCCGTGCAGACCTCGCTCGGCGGCCCGATCCGCGGTGACATCGCCTCCACCGTCCTGCCGACCGACATCGCCGGGTACCAGAAGTTCGACCAGTACCCGCAGAAGTACGACGCCAAGGACAAGCTGGACCTGACCGAGGCGAAGAAGAAGTGGAAGGAGTGCGGTGCCGGCAAGGTCGACACCACCATCCTCGCCCGCTCCGACCGCCAGGACGAGGTCGACGCGGCCACCACGGTCATCGACTCGCTGAAGAAGATCGGCATCAACGCCAAGATCCAGCAGTACCCGACGAGCAAGTACTTCTCGGACTACGCCGGTGTGCCGAAGTTCAACAAGAAGAACAACGTCGGTCTGATCATGATGCAGTGGGGCTCGGACTTCCCGACCGGCTACGGCTACCTGCAGCAGATCCTGAACGGCAAGGCGATCAGCCAGTCCGGCAACACCAACCTCTCCGAGCTGGACGACCCGGAGATCAACAAGCTGCTCGAGAGCGCCATCGCCGACACCGACCAGGCCGCGCGCGAGAAGGCGTACGCCGAGATCGACAAGAAGACGATGGAGCAGGCGGTGATCGTGCCGCTGACCTACTTCAAGGTGCTGATGTACCGCTCGCCGGAGGCCACGAACCTGGTGTCCACCTCGGCCTTCAGCGGTCAGTACGACTACCTCAACGTCGGCGTCAAGAAGTAGCAGCCCCGGAAGGCAGGTGAAGGCATTGGTGCCCGCCGGCGGCGGCCGGCGGGCACCGACGCCGCAGTCCCGTGTTCTCGTACATCATCCGCAGGCTGATCAGCGCAGTGATCCTGCTGCTGATCGTCAGCGCGGTCACCTTCGGCATCTTCTTCCTGCTGCCGAAGCTGGCCGGGCAGACCAGCGACCAGCTCGCCCAGCAGTACATCGGCAAGGCACCCACGCCCGCGGACATCGCGGCGGTGAAGAAGAACCTCGGCTTGGACAAGCCGGTGTACGAGCAGTACTGGGACTTCCTCAAGGGCATCTTCGTCGGCGTCGACTACAAATTCGGTCCCGAGGCGGTGCACTGCCACCGGCCGTGCTTCGGGTACTCCTTCAAGACCCACATCGAGGTCTGGCCCGAGATCCAGTCCCGGCTTCCGGTGACCCTCTCGCTGGCCGCCGGTGCCGCGGTGGTCTGGGTCGTCTCCGGCGTGGCCACCGGCGTGCTCTCCGCGCTGCGCCCCGGCTCGCTCTTCGACCGCGCCGCGATGGGCGTGGCACTGGCCGGTGTCTCGCTCCCCATGTTCTTCACCGGCGCCCTGGCGCTGGCCCTGTTCACCTACCAGTGGCCGATCTTCGAGCGCAGTGACTACGTACCGCTGCTGGAGGATCCGTTCGGGTGGGCGCGCACCCTGGTCCTGCCCTGGGTGACCCTGGCGTTCCTCTATTCGGCGCTGTACGCCCGGCTCACCAGGGCGGGCATGCTGGAGACGCTGAACGAGGACTTCATCCGCACCGCACGCGCCAAGGGCCTGCGCGAGCGCAAGGTCGTCGTCCGGCACGGTCTGCGTGCCGCGCTCACGCCGATCATCACCGTCTTCGGCATGGACCTCGGCCTGCTGCTCGGCGGCGCGCTCATCACGGAGCAGGTCTTCTCCCTCCAGGGCGTCGGTGCCTTCGCCGTCCAGGCGATCACCGCCAACGACCTCCCCAACATCCTCGGCGTCACCCTGCTCGCCGCCTTCTTCATCGTCCTGTGCAACCTGGTGGTGGACGTCCTGTACGCCGCCGTCGACCCGCGGGTGAGGCTCTCGTGACCGACTCCGAAGAACTGACGAGGACCGGCCCCGACGCGGGCTCGTCGGCGATCGCCGAGCCCGTCGCGGAGGGCGGCGCGGAACCCACCGCCTTCCTCGAAGTACGCGACCTGAAGGTCCACTTCCCGACCGACGACGGGGTCGTGAAGTCCGTCGACGGCCTCTCCTTCAAGCTGGAGAAGGGCAAGACCCTCGGCATCGTCGGCGAGTCCGGCTCCGGCAAGTCCGTGACCTCGCTCGCCGTGATGGGCCTGCACCAGGCCTCGCGCCGGCAGCGCAGCAAGGTCCGGATGTCCGGCGAGATCTGGCTGGACGGCAAGGAGCTGATCGGCGCCGACCCCGACGACGTACGGCGGCTGCGCGGCAGGGAGATGGCGATGATCTTCCAGGATCCGCTGTCCGCGCTGCACCCCTACTACTCGGTCGGCAACCAGATCGTGGAGGCGTACCGCGTCCACCACGACGTGGACAAGAAGACCGCGCGCAAGCGGGCGATCGAGATGCTGGACCGGGTGGGCATCCCGCAGCCGGACAAGCGGGTGGACGACCATCCGCACCAGTTCTCCGGCGGCATGCGGCAGCGCGCGATGATCGCGATGGCGCTGGTCAACAACCCCGAGCTGCTGATCGCCGACGAGCCGACCACCGCGCTGGACGTGACCGTCCAGGCGCAGATCCTGGACCTGATCCGGGACCTGCAGAAAGAGTTCGGCTCGGCCGTCGTCATCATCACCCACGACCTCGGCGTGGTCGCCGAGCTCGCGGACGACCTGCTGGTGATGTACGGCGGGCGGTGCGTGGAGCGCGGCCCGGCCGAAAAGGTCTTCTACGAGCCGCAGCACCCCTACACCTGGGGCCTGCTCGGCTCGATGCCGCGCATCGACCGCGCGCAGACCGAGCGCCTGATCCCCGTCAAGGGATCCCCGCCCAGCCTGATCAACGTCCCGACCGGCTGTGCCTTCAACCCGCGCTGCCCGTACGCGGACGTGCCGAAGGACAACCTCACCCGTACCGTCCGCCCCGAGCTGCGCGAGGCCGCCAATGAGGGCGTAGCCGGCGGGGGAGGGCACTTCTCCGCCTGCCACATGGCGCCGGAGGAGCGGGAGCGGATCTGGACCGAAGAGATTGCGCCGAAGCTGTGACCGAGACGACTGACGCGAAGAACACGACGGTGGCGGCACCGCCCGACGGGGATGCGGCCGCACCGCTGCTGAAGGTGCGCGGCCTGGTCCGCCACTTCCCGATCACCAAGGGGCTGCTGAAGCGCCAGGTGGGCGCGGTGCAGGCGGTCGACGGCATCGACTTCGACGTGTACCCGGGCGAGACGCTGGGCGTGGTCGGCGAGTCCGGCTGCGGCAAGTCGACGATGGGCCGGCTGATCACGCGGCTGGACGAGCCGACCGGCGGCAGCATCGAGTTCGAGGGCCGGGACATCACGCACCTGTCGACCGGCGGGATGCGCCCGATGCGCCGCGACGTCCAGATGATCTTCCAGGACCCGTACGGCTCGCTGAACCCGCGGCACACCATCGGCGGGATCATCGGCACCCCCTTCCGGCTCCAGGGCGTCGAACCCGAGGGCGGGGTGAAGAAAGAGGTGCAGCGGCTGCTGGAGCTGGTGGGCCTGAGCCCGGAGCACTACAACCGGTATCCGCACGAGTTCTCCGGCGGCCAGCGCCAGCGCATCGGCATCGCCCGCGCGCTCGCCCTCAAGCCCAAGCTGGTCGTCGCCGACGAGCCGGTCTCCGCGCTGGACGTCTCCATCCAGGCCCAGGTCGTGAACCTGATGGACGACCTCCAGGAAGAACTGGGCCTGACGTACGTGATCATCGCGCACGACCTGTCGGTCATCCGGCACGTCTCGGACCGGATCGCGGTGATGTACCTCGGCAAGATCGTGGAGCTGGCGGACCGCGACTCCCTGTACGACGCGCCGATGCACCCGTACACCAAGGCACTGCTCTCCGCCGTGCCCGTACCGGATCCCAAGCGGCGCACCGAGCGGGACCGCATCCTGCTCAAGGGCGACGTCCCCTCACCGATCGACCCGCCCTCCGGCTGCCGCTTCCGCACCCGCTGCTGGAAGGCGACGGAGGTGTGCACCACGACGGAACCACCGCTGGTGGCGCTGCGCACCGGGCACCGGGTGGCGTGCCATCACCCGGAACTCGAGTCCGATGTGCCGCTCCGCGGCGGGACGGCCGACCAGGTGTCGGAGGCCGCGCCGGAGTAGGGGAGCAGTGCGGGGGAGGCCGCCGGGCGCCGGGGCAACAGCCCGGTGACCGGCGGTCAAGACGCCTCTACCGGCCGGTAATAATTCCATGTACGGTGCACCGCATGGCACAGGTGACCATAGGCAACAGCGAGTTCGACCGCGACACGGCGGTCGTCCGCCGCTCTCCCGGCGTCTACGACGCCGAGCTCTCGGCCGGCTGGACGATCATCCACGCGGTCAACGGGGGCTACCTCCTCGCGCTGATGGGCCGCGCCCTGGGTGACGCGCTGCCGCACCCGGACCCGATGACGGTCACCGCCCACTACCTCACCGCGTCCAGGCCGGGCCCGGCCGTCATCCGTACCGAGGTCGTGCGCACCGGCCGCACCATGTCCACCGGCACGGCGACCCTCGTCCAGTTCGAGGACGACGGCTCCGAGGTCGAGCGGCTGCGCGTGCTGGCCGCGTACGGCGACCTCGACGCGCTGCCGGACGACGTGCGCACCACCGCCAAGCCGCCCGCCATGCCGGCGCTCGCGGAGTGCTTCGGCGCCGACGCCGCGCCCGGCGGCCGCCCCGCGCTGCCCGGCAGCTCGGCGATCACCGCCCGGCTCGACGTCCGGCTGGACCCCGCCACCTGCGGCTGGGCGATCGGCGCACCCAGCGGCAACGGCGAGATGCGCGGCTGGTTCGGCCTCGCCGACGGCCGCGACGCCGACCCGCTCTCCCTCCTCCTCACGGTCGACGCGCTGCCGCCCACCGCCTTCGAAATGGGCCTCAAGGGCTGGGTCCCCACGGTGGAGCTGACCACCCACATCCGCTGCCGCCCGGCGCCCGGCCCGCTCCGGGTCTCGATCACCACCCGCAACCTCGCCGGCGGCTTCCTGGAGGAGGACGCCGAGGTCTGGGACGCCGACGACCGCCTGGTCGCGCAGTCCCGGCAGCTCGCGCGGGCGCTGCTGGACTGACCGGCGGCCGGGGTGCGCCCGGCCGGGGTTGTGGAGGGTGCCTCCGAGCGCGGGGTGTGCGCTCCCGGTGCGCCTTTCGGAAGCTCGTAGAATCGTGCGCACCATGGTTTACCTCGACCACGCCGCCACCACCCCGATGCTGCCGGAGGCGGTGCAGGCGATGACCGCCCAGCTGACCGTGACCGGCAATGCCTCTTCGCTGCACGCCGCCGGCCGGCGTGCTCGCCGTACCGTCGAGGAGGCCCGGGAATCCCTCGCCGCCTCGCTCGGCGCACGCCCCAGTGAGGTCGTCTTCACGGCGGGCGGCACGGAGGCCGACAACCTCGCCGTCAAGGGCCTGTACTGGGCCCGCCGGGACGCCGAGCCGTCCCGCACCCGCGTAC
Organism: Streptomyces sp. NPDC047117; assembly: GCF_040643545.1. Classification (NCBI taxonomy): domain Bacteria; kingdom Bacillati; phylum Actinomycetota; class Actinomycetes; order Kitasatosporales; family Streptomycetaceae; genus Streptomyces; species Streptomyces sp. NPDC047117. The sequence continues at coordinate 216,757 of NZ_JBEYUN010000004.1, forward strand.
TGGCCAGCCCCGTCGAGCACCACGCCGTGCTGGACGCGGTCGAATGGCTCGCCGAGCACGAGGGCGCGCGCGTGGAATGGCTGCCGGTCGACCCGTACGGGCGGGTGCACCCCGATGCGTTCCGCGCCGCCGTCGAGTCCGGGGCCGGGCCCGACGACATCGCGCTCGCCACCGTCATGTGGGCCAACAACGAGATCGGCACGGTCCAGCCCGTCGCCGAACTGGCCGCCGTGGCGAACGAGTTCAACATCCCGCTGCACGCCGACGCGGTCCAGGCGGTCGGCCAGGTGGAGGTGGACTTCGCCGCCAGTGGCCTGGCCGCGATGACCGTCTCCGGCCACAAGATCGGTGGCCCGTACGGCATCGGGGCGCTGCTGCTCGGCCGCGAGTACGCCCCCGTGCCCGTGCTGCACGGCGGCGGGCAGGAGCGCCACGTCCGCTCCGGCACCCTCGACACGCCCGCGGTCGCCGCCTTCGCCGCGGCCGCGCGGTACGCCGTCGCGCACCGCGAGGAGTTCGCGCGCGAGATCGGCGCCCTGCGGGACGAGCTGATCACGGCCGTCCGCGCGGCCGCGCCCGACGCCGTCCTCGGCGGCGACCCCGACCCGGCGGGCCGGCTGCCCGCCAACGCGCACTTCTCCTTCCCCGGCTGCGAGGGCGACTCCCTGCTGCTCCTCCTGGACGCGCAGGGCATCGAGTGCTCCACCGGCTCGGCCTGCACCGCCGGCGTCGCCCAGCCCAGCCACGTCCTGCTCGCCGCCGGCATGGCCCCGGACCTGGCGCGCGGCACACTCCGCTTCTCCCTCGGCCACACCTCCACGAAGGAGGACGTGGCGGCCCTGGCGGACGCGATCGGCCCGGCCGTGGAACGGGCCCGGAGCGCGGGCCTGAGCTGAGCGGGACGGCCCGGAGCCGGGTGGCCGGGCCGCCGTGACGGAGCGGCCGGGCGCTGGGCGCCAGGACCGGGCGGCCGGCGCTAGGCCGGGGCCTTCCCCGGGTCCTTCCCCTTGCCCGGGTTGCGCGACAGCGCTTCCTTCACCAGGTCCATGTAGCGGTCCCAGTCCCAGTGCGGGCCCGGATCGGTGTGGTCGGCGCCCGGCACCTCGATGTGGCCGATGATGTGCGTGCGGTCGGCCGGGATGCCGTACCGCGCGCAGATGTCCGCGGTCAGCTGCGCCGAGCTCGCGTACATCGCCGCTGTGAAGTCCTGCGGCCGGTCGACGAAGCCCTCGTGCTCGATGCCGATGCTGCGCTCGTTGTACTCCCGGTTGCCCGCGTGGAAGGCGACGTCCAGCTCCCGCACGGTCTGCGCGACGTGCCCGTCCTTCCGCACGACGTAGTGCGCGGCCGCGCCGTGATCCGGATTGCGGAAGACCCGCAGGGCCGTCGCGTAGCTCCCCTGCACGACGTGGACCACCACCCGGTCGATGACGTAGTCGTCCGGCCGGTCGGCCCGCCGCCAGTTCGCCCCGGACGCGGCGGACCACTGCGCGTCGCGGTAGTCGACCGCGCCCGGCTTGCGGGGTTTCTCCTGGCCGGGCAGCCGCCACCACCAGCGCTCCAGCCGCTCGTGCGCGGCCAGTCCCGCGGCCGCCACCGCGACCGTCCCGCCGATCAGTACCGCTCGGCGGCCGACGACTCTGCGGCCCGTGTGATCACCGTCTCCCATGCGCTGAACAACGCTCACCCCCCGGTTCCCGGTTCCGCCCGGCGGCCGGACACCTTCCCCTTCCACTCGTGTCAGCGGTTCCGTCTACTCTGGAAGGGCTATGACTGACGCTCCCCGCCGCCTCCGCGTGCTCGCTGCCATGTCCGGCGGTGTCGACTCCGCCGTCGCCGCCGCCCGCGCCGCCGAGGCCGGCCACGACGTGACCGGTGTGCACCTCGCTCTCTCCGAGAACCCCAAATCCTTCCGTACGGGCGCGCGCGGGTGCTGCACGATCGAGGACTCGCACGACGCCCGCCGGGCCGCCGACGTCATCGGCATCCCCTTCTACGTCTGGGATCTCGCCGAGCGGTTCCGCGAGGACGTCGTCGACGACTTCGTCGCGGAGTACGAGGCCGGGCGCACGCCCAACCCCTGCCTGCGCTGCAACGAGAAGATCAAGTTCGCCGCGCTCCTCGACAAGGCGCTGGCCCTCGGCTTCGACGCCGTCTGCACCGGCCACTACGCCACGGTCGTGACCCGCGAGGACGGCAGCCGCGAGCTGCACCGCGCCTCCGACATGGCCAAGGACCAGTCCTACGTCCTCGGCGTCCTGGACGAGCGCCAGCTCGCCCACGCGATGTTCCCCCTCGGCGACACGGTCACCACCAAGGCGGAGATCCGCGAGGAAGCGGCCCGCCGCGGCCTCTTCGTCGCCAAGAAGCCCGACAGCCACGACATCTGCTTCATCGCCGACGGCGACACCCAGGGCTTCCTCGCCAAGCGGCTGGGCCGTGCCGAGGGCGACATCGTGGACGAGTCCGGCACGAAGCTGGGCACGCACGAGGGTGCGTACGGCTACACGATCGGCCAGCGCAAGGGCCTGCGCATCGGCACCCCGGCGGCGGACGGCAAGCCGCGGTACGTCCTGGACATCTCCCCGGTGGACAACACCGTCACCGTTGGCCCCGCCGAGGCCCTGGACGTGACGGCCCTCACGGCCATCCGCCCCCGCTGGTGCGGCACGCCCCCGTCCGGCCCCGGCACGTACACCGCCCAGCTCCGCGCCCACGGCGACGAGACCGAGGTCCGCGCCGAGCCCACCGAGGACGGCTTCACCGTCGCCTTCACCACCCCCGCCCGAGGCGTCGCCCCCGGCCAGGCGATCGTCCTGTACGACGGGACGCGGGTGGTCGGCTCCGCGACCATCGCGACGACCCGCCGCGCGACGGCCGCGAGCGCGCGCTAGCGGCCGCCGGACGGTTGTTCCCGGCCCGGGCTCCCGGCCGTATGCGGCGTTAGTGAGCCGTTAGCCGTACGGCGGTGGATCAGCAGCGGCGGCCGGAAGTCTTGTTCCCGCGGCCGGGACCCCGGGCGTGCACCGCCAGTGCCCTGGCGCTCTCCGGTGCGGATCGCGGCCGGACCGGCCGGAACGGGATTCGAGGAACGACGTATGAAGCGCATTGCCATGGCCCTGGCCGCCGTCGCCGTAGTGGCGCTGGGCGCGGTGACCGCCCTGAACATGAACACCGACGGGGCGGTCCTCACCGCGAACGGAGCGGACCACGTGGTGCCGCGCGCGGAGGTCGAGAAGCACGCGGTGGAGGACTACGGCCGTCCGCTGCGCGACGAGGGACCGGAATCGGTGAGCTGCGAGGGCGGGCTGCGCGCGAAGCAGTCGGAGAGCGTGGAGTGCACCGCCGTCTTCGACGGGAAGCGCAAGCCGATGACGATCTCCGTGACCGGAGTGCGGGGCGACGAGGTGACGGTCGACTTCGCCGTACTGAACGAGAGCGCGTAGCGCGTGGCGCGCCTGCGGCGCGGTGGGGCGGTGAGGCGGTGAGGCGGTCTGACACCGCCGCACCGCCGCACGGTCAGCCGGCCGCCTCCCTCGTGCCCCGCGCGTACGCGACGAACTCCGCCCATGCGCCCGGGGAGACGCTGAAGTGGGGGCGTGAGGTGTCCTTGGAATCCCGGACGTGTATCGCATCGGGGCAGGACGCGACCTCCACACAGGCTTCGCCTTCGCTGCCGCTGTAGCTGGACTTCCGCCAGGCGATGGCGATTTCGATGCAGGCTTCGCCATCGCCGCCGCTGTAGCTGCTCTTGAACCACGTCAGTTCGACGTTCATGACTCTCCTGTCAGCAGGCGTTGCATGAAGGCTCGCGACGCCTCGGCATCGAGGGCCTGTGACCGCAGTGTGCCGTAGCGGTGGCTCAGCACACTGATGTCTTCGGGCTCAGTCAGGAAATAACTTCCCTGTTGGCCTTCCACGTAGCCGACCGTGTGGTGGTCCGGGGTTTCGAGCAAGGTCATCGCGCCGTCCACCCCCGCGTGAGTCTCCCTGGCGAGCGGCATGACCTGAAGCTGAACGTTGTGCAGTTGCGAGATGTCGAGAAGGTTCAGCAACTCGCCTTCCCACACGGACTGGCCGCCGATCTTCCGCAGCAGTGTGGGCTCTTCCAGTACGAACGTCATCCGACAAGGTGGCTCGCGCGTGAGCAGCTTCTGTGCAGCCAGTCGCGCCTGGACGGCCTTCTCGATTCCCTCATCGTTGAGGCTCGGCCGCCGCGACCGGAACACCGCCCGCGCGTACTCCTCCGTCTGTAACAGCCCGTGCAGGAAATGCGTGGAGTACACGTGCAACGCCAGCGCCTCCGCCTGGAGTTTGACGTATTCCTCCGCCCACGCCGGGTGATGTTTCTCGGCCACCTCGGGGGCCAGCACGCTCAGGAGGCCGTTCGCGCCCAGGGCCGCGTCCACCGCGTTCACGTAGCCCACCTTCGGGGGTCTCTCACCGCGTTCGACCATCGCGATGAAGGACTCGGAGTACGGGATGAGCGCGGACAGCTCGCGCCGCGTCATCTCGCGTTTCTCGCGCAGGAAGCGGGACTGCTTCCCGAAGATCAGCAGGCTGATCGGGGGCTCGTTGGTCCGGGTCATCGGGCACCTCCGCTGACGCTGGTCGTACCGCATCGCACGGATCGCACACTCGCCGTACGCCTCCGCACAACGGAGCCGATCCAGTACAGAGAGTAATCGCCGCCACCGACAATCGGTCCATGACTGAGGAAAACCCTGGTGAGGCGCCCGCGGTCGGCCTTCGATTGCTGCCCTGGACGACCGTCGACGGCCGTCCCTGCTATCTCTCCACCGACGGTTCCGGACCCGTGTCGGCGCTCGCCGACAGCGTCGAGGAGATCCAGCTGGGGATGGGGGAGGAGCTGCTGTGCCACGCGCGCGCGATGCTCGCCGACCCGAAGGCGACGGAGATCGAGTTCCGGTACCTGGCGCGCTGTCTGGTGGCGGCTCTGGGGGATGCCCTGCGGGTGGCGGACTGCCGGGCGGCGGCAGCCCGCCGGTGAGTGGTGGCTAGCCGTCGGCTCCGAGGGCCGCGAGGCCCTTGCGGAGATCCTCCGCGTTCATGACCGGCGAGTACTGGACCTTGGCGCCGAGCTCCAGGAAGAACGGCTCCCCGGTCTTCGGCATCTGCGACGGGTCCTGCATGTCGAAGAAGATGTACGCGGTGCGGCAGCCGTTCTCGGTGGTGAAATAGGCCGCCTCGGGGCGGAGGGCCGTCAGCGCGTTCTCCATGGTCTTCGGCAGCGTGCCGTTCCTGATGGCGTCGTTGGCCGTCGGTGTGTCCAGCTGGACCTTCAGCATCATTCGCATGGGAACCCCTTTCCGGCCGGGCGGGTGCTCCTTCAGGGGTACCGGACGGGCCCGGTCTTGCATGTCTCCAGCGTCCCGCTGCCCAGGGACGGAGGCAACGCGGCGGCGGGCGCATACGCACGTCGTCCGGGATTCCGCCAGGGTTTGCGGAGACCGGATACCGCCCGTGGCGGGCGGGGACGTAGAGTCGCGGGGGCGACGGGACGACAACGGCTGCTGATCGAAAGGGAGTCAACGTGACCGTGCATACGGAGGACAAGGCCGGGGTCCATGGGGCCGGGCCGGCCGCGCTCCATGCCGAGCTGGTCCGGCGCAATCCCGGGGAACCGGAGTTCCACCAGGCGGCCCTGGAGGTCCTGGAGACGCTGGAGCCGGTGCTCACGGCGCGTCCCGAGTTCGCCGACGCCCGCGTACTGGAGCGGCTCGTGGAGCCGGAGCGGCAGATCATGTTCCGGGTGCCGTGGCTGGACGACCGGGGCCGGGTGCAGATCAACCGGGGCTTCCGGGTGGAGTTCAACAGCGCGCTCGGCCCGTACAAGGGCGGCCTGCGCTTCCACTCCTCGGTCAACCTCGGCATCGTGAAGTTCCTCGGCTTCGAGCAGATCTTCAAGAACGCGCTGACCGGCCTGAACATCGGCGGCGGCAAGGGCGGCAGCGACTTCGACCCGCACGGCCGTTCCGACGCCGAGGTCATGCGGTTCTGCCAGTCCTTCATGACCGAGCTGCACCGCCACCTCGGCGAGCACACCGACGTACCGGCCGGTGACATCGGCGTCGGCGGCCGTGAGATCGGCTACCTCTTCGGCCAGTACCGGCGGATCACCAACCGCTGGGAGGCCGGTGTGCTCACCGGCAAGGGCCTGGACTGGGGCGGCTCGCGCGCCCGCACGGAGGCCACCGGCTACGGGAACGTGCTGTTCACCGTGGAGATGCTCAAGCAGCGGGGCGAGGACCTGGACGGCCTGCAGGTCTCGGTCTCCGGCTCCGGCAACGTCGCGATCTACAGCATCGAGAAGGCCCAGGAGCTCGGCGCGAACGTGCTGACCTGCTCGGACTCCGGCGGCTACGTGGTGGACGAGAAGGGCATCGACCTCGACCTGCTGAAGCAGATCAAGGAGGTCGAGCGCGGCCGCATCAGCGAGTACGCGGAGCGGCGCGGGTCCTCGGCGACCTACGTGCCCGGCGGGTCCGTGTGGGACGTCCCCGTGGACGTGGCGCTGCCCTCGGCCACCCAGAACGAGCTGGCCGAGGACGCCGCGCGGGTCCTGGTGCGCAACGGCGTCAAGGCGGTCTCGGAGGGCGCGAACATGCCCACCACGCCGGGCGCGATCACCGTGTTCCGGGAGGCCGGCGTGGCCTTCGGGCCCGGCAAGGCGGCCAACGCGGGCGGCGTCGCGACGAGCGCCCTGGAGATGCGGCAGAACGCCGCGCGCGAGACGTGGACGTTCGAGCGCGCCGAGGGCGAGCTCGCGGCCATCATGCGCGACATCCACGCCACGTGCTTCGAGACGGCGGAGCGGTTCGGGCACCCGGGCGACTACGTGGCGGGCGCCAACATCGCCGGCTTCGAGCGGGTCGCCGACGCGATGCTGGCGCAGGGCCTGATCTAGTACGCGGCCGTAACCGGCCCCCCGATGCGGCTGGGGGGCGGGGGCGGTGCGCGCCGTCCCCGCCCACCTGTGGCGCCGTCCCGAGCCTCCCCGCGCGTACCTGTGGCGCCGCCCCCGCCCGTATGGTTGCAGTATGAACATTTGCGTCTTCTGCTCCGCCGCCGACCTCGACGAGCGCTACACCACCCCCGCCCGTGAGTTCGCCGAGCTGATCGGCAAGGGCGGCCACGCCCTCGTCTGGGGCGGCTCGGACACCGGCCTGATGAAGGTCATGGCCGACGGCGTGCAGGAGAACGGCGGCCGGCTCATCGGCATCTCCGTGGAGTTCCTGGCCCACAAGGCGCGCGCGGGCGCCGACGAGATGGTGATCACCGCGGACCTCGCCGAGCGCAAGGCCGCGCTCCTGGCCCGCGCCGACGCCATCGTCGTGATGGTCGGCGGCACCGGCACCCTGGACGAGGCCACCGAGATCCTGGAGCTGAAGAAGCACGGCCTGAATGCCAAGCCCGTCGTCGTGCTCAACACCAACGGGTTCTACGACGGCCTCCGTGAGCAGTTCCGGCGCATGGAGGCGGAGAACTTCCTCCCCGTGCCGCTGACCGAGCTGGCGTTCTTCGCGGAGGACGGCGTGGGCGCGCTGGCCTACCTGGAGGAGCAGGCGGGCATCCAGGCCGCCTGAGGGGCACCGGGCGGAGCAGTCGCCCGCCGCCTGAGAGCCACCGGGCGCATCAGCCGCCCCGTACGTCCGCCTTGTGCGGACCTGTCGTTAGGATCGGGCCCATGGGTACGCACTTGATCACCGGCGCAGGATCGGGCATCGGGACGGCGGTCGCGCGGCGGCTGGCCGACCGCGGCGAGGACTTGTGGCTGCTGGCCCGGGACGCGGGCCGCGCCAAGGAGCTGGCCGCGCAGTTCCCGGGGGCCCGCACGGTCGTCGGTGACCTCGGTGTCCCCGAGAAGCTCGGCTGGGCGCTCGGCCACCAGACGCTGCCGGACCGGCTGGACTCCGTCCTGCACATCGCCGGCGTCGTCGAGCTGGGCACGGTCGCCGACCTGCCCGCCAAGAGCTGGCAGCGCCAGCTGACCGCCAACCTGGTCGCGCCGGCCGAGCTGACCCGCCTCTTCCTGCCGCAGCTGCGGCTCGCGGAGGGCCACGTGATCTTCCTCAACTCCGGTGCCGGGCTGCGCGCGAACCCGCAGTGGGGCGCGTACGCGGCCAGCAAGCACGGCCTGAAGGCACTCGCGGACGCGCTGCGCGCCGAGGAGCACGAGAACGGCGTCCGCGTCACCTCCGTGTACCCCGGGCGCACCGCGACCGCCATGCAGGCCAGCGTGCACCAGCAGGAGGGCAAGGAGTACGACCCGGGCCGCTGGATCGACCCGGAGTCGATCGCGACGACGGTCCTCACCGCCCTCGACCTCCCCCGGGACGCGGAGATCACCGACCTCTCGGTGCGCCCGGGGCGCTGAGCCCCGCTCCCGGGGCGCGCGGCCGCGTGCCCCGGGGCACGGACACGGCAACGCCCTTCGGGCACATAGGGTCGGACGCGTGAGCGACAAGACCACCACCCCCTGGAGCGCCGGCGCGGCCACCGGTATCGGGTCGATGCCCGGCGGTGACGCGCGGGAGGCCGCGAAAACCGTCACCGGCTCCCTCGAACGGCTGCCGTACCTGCCCGAGCTGCCCGCCCGCGGGCCCGGCGCCGACATGATCGGCCGGACCGCCGGGCTGCTCGTCGAGGTGTACGCGCACGTGGAGCCCAGCGGCTGGCGGATCAGCGACCGGCCCGGCCGCGACACCCGCCGCGCCCGCTCCTGGCTCGGCGAGGACCTCGACGCCCTGGAGGAGTTCACGCAGGGGTACGAGGGCGCGCTGAAGGTCTCGGCCGTCGGGCCGTGGACGCTGGCCGCCGCACTGGAGCTGCGCAACGGCGAGGCCGCGCTGAGCGACCCGGGCGCCTGCCGGGACCTGACCGCCTCGCTGGCGGAGGGGCTGCGCGGGCATCTCGCGGACGTACGGCGGCGGGTGCCCGGCGCGCGGATCGTGCTCCAGCTCGACGAGCCGTCGCTGACCGCCGTGCTGCGCGGCAGCGTGAAGACCGCGAGCGGCTACCGGACGCACAGCGCCGTGGACCGCGCCGTCGTCGAGGGCGCGCTCCGCGACATCATCGACGCGGCGGGAGCGGCCGGGACCGGCGCGGCCGGCGGTGCGCAGGAGGACGGCACCCCCGTCGTCGTGCACTCCTGCGCGCCGGACGTCCCCTTCGCGCTGCTGCGCCGCGCCGGCGCCGCCGGGATCGCGTGCGACTTCTCTCTGCTCACCGAGCGTGACGACGAAGCGATCGGGGAGGCGGTCGAGGGCGGTACGACACTCTTCGCCGGGGTCGTGCCGGGCACTGACGGCCCATTGTCAGACCCTGCCGGTAGCGTCATGGGTGTCAGGACGCTGTGGCGCAGGCTGGGGCTGAATCCGGGGACTCTCAGCGAGTCCGTGGTGATCACTCCCGCGTGCGGGCTCGCGGGCGCTTCGCCCGACTATGCCCGTAAGGTGCTCGCCCATTGCGTCCGGGCGGCGGGATCGCTCGCGGACAACCCTGAGTGAGCGCACTCAAGGACACGGGAGGACAGACGGTGGCCGGCGAAGAGCAGACCGGACAGGCGGGGGACGGCGCGGCGGGAGCCGACGTGCCCTCGGAGGCGCGCGAGCGGCATCAGCGGCTCGCGGAGCAGATCGAGGAGCACCGCTTCCGGTATTACGTCAAGGACGCGCCGATCGTCAGCGACGCGGAGTTCGACAAGCTGCTGCGCTCCCTGGAGAAGCTGGAGGAGGAGCACCCGCCGCTGCGGACGCCCGACTCGCCCACCCAGAAGGTCGCGGGGGCCTACGAGACGGAGTTCACGGAGGTCGCCCACCGCGAGCGGATGCTCTCGCTGGACAACGCCTTCGACGACGAGGAGCTGGCGGCCTGGGCGGAGCGGCTGGCCGGTGAGCTGGGGGGCGACCCCAAGTCCGCCGGGTACCACTTCCTGTGCGAGCTGAAGGTCGACGGCCTGGCGGTCAACCTGACGTACGAGCACGGCCGGCTGACCCGCGCCGCCACCCGCGGCGACGGCCGCACCGGCGAGGACATCACGCCGAACGTCCGCACCATCGCGGAGATCCCGGACCGGCTGGAGGGCGACCGGATCCCGGAGCTGGTGGAGATCCGCGGCGAGGTCTTCTTCCCGATGGAGAAGTTCGAGCAGCTGAACGCCCGGCTGGTGGAGGACGGCAAGCCCCCCTTCGCCAACCCGCGCAACGCCGCGGCCGGTTCGCTGCGCCAGAAGGACCCCAAGGTCACCGCGACCCGCCCGCTGCACATGGTGGTGCACGGCATCGGCGCCCGTGAGGGCCTCGACATCGACAGTCAGTCCCAGGCGTACGACCTGCTGCGCGAGTGGGGCCTGCCGACGGCCAAGCACAACAAGGTCGTCGACTCGCTCGCCGCGGTGCGCAAGTTCATCGCGTACTACGGCGACCACCGGCACGACGTCGAGCACGAGATCGACGGCGTCGTCGTCAAGCTCGACGAGATCCGGCTGCAGGGCCGCCTCGGCGCGACCTCGCGCGCGCCGCGCTGGGCCATCGCGTGGAAGTACCCCCCGGAGGAGGTCAACACCAAGCTGCTGGACATCCGGGTCGGTGTCGGGCGGACGGGCCGGGTGACGCCGTACGCCGTCGTGGAGCCCATCATGGTGGCCGGCTCCGAGGTCGAGTTCGCCACGCTGCACAACCAGGACGTGGTCAAGGCCAAGGGCGTCTTCATCGGGGACACGGTCGTGCTGCGCAAGGCGGGCGACGTGATCCCGGAGATCCTGGGGCCGGTGGCGGACCTGCGGGACGGCAGCGAGCGGGAGTTCGTGATGCCGGCCGAGTGCCCGGAGTGCGGCACGAAGCTGCAGCCGGCCAAGGAGGGCGACATCGACCTGCGCTGCCCGAACGCCCGGGGCTGCCCGGCGCAGCTGCGGGAGCGGCTGTTCTATCTCGCGGGCCGCAAGAGCCTGGACATCGAGAACTTCGGGTACGTCGCGGCGACCGCGCTGACCCAGCCGCTGGAGCCGGCCGAGCCGCCGCTGCGGGACGAGGGCGACCTCTTCGGGCTCTCCATCGAGCAGTTGCTGCCCATCAAGTCCTACGTCCTGGACCCGGACAGCGGGCTGCCCAAGCGGGACCCGAAGACCGGCGAGGAGAAGGTCGTCACCTTCTTCGCCAACCAGAAGGGCGAGCCGAAGAAGAACGCCCTGGCGATGCTGGAGAACATCCAGGCCGCCAAGGAGCGCCCGCTGGCCCGCATCCTGACGGGTCTTTCGATCCGGCACGTGGGCCCGGTCGCGGCGCAGGCGCTGGCCATGGAGTTCCGTTCGCTGGACCGCATCCGCGAGGCGAGCGAGGAGGAACTGGCCGCGGTCGAAGGCGTCGGAGGCACCATCGCCGCCTCGCTCAAGCAGTGGTTCGAGGAGGAGTGGCACCGCGACATCGTGGAGAAGTGGCGGGCCGCCGGGGTGCGGATGGCGGAGGAAAGCACCGGGGACGAAGGCCCGAGGCCGCTGGAGGGCGTCACCGTCGTCGTAACGGGAACACTCCAATCACACACCAGAGACGGCGCGAAGGAAGCGCTGCAACGTCTTGGGGCGAAGGTGACCGGATCTGTCTCGAAGAAGACCGGTTTCGTCGTCGTAGGCGACAATCCTGGGTCGAAATATGACAAGGCTATGCAGTTGAAGGTCCCCGTGCTGGATGATGACGGATTCGCGGTGCTGCTCGAACAGGGCCCCGATGCCGCGCGAGCGGTAGCTGTCACACCTCCGGAGGAGGAGTGAGCAAGACACTCCTTCGGTGCATACCAGACGCTTACGGGTGGTCGGGTCGCATTCGGGCAACCGCTGCCGATCGCTGCCCGTAGCGGCCTTCTGCGGCCTACTGTTGAGGGGTGCGCCTGCCGTGGCGCGGGCACAGCCGGCTGTGAGAGGGATCGGAATGGAACCGACCGACAGCGCCGCTACGGCGTCGCGGCTCCGGCGGCTCGTCATGCCCGCGTTGCCCGCCGCGGTGGTCCTGACGGCCGCCCTGGTGCTCGTGACGGGCGTGATCATGACGATCGGAGGCGGCGCCGCGCTCTTCCCGCGCGGCGCCATCGGCTGGTCGCTGGCCGTCCTGACCGGAGTCATCGTCGGGCATCTCGTCGCCATCGGCAGGGACCGCTGGTCCGGCGGCACCGGCTCCGGTGCCGCACTGGCCCTCGCGGTCCTGCTGCTGTACGGCTGGGTGCCCGCCGCGCTCATCAGCCTGTCCGTCGTCGTCCTGGTCGGCGCGGCGCGCCGGCAGCGCTGGCGGCAGGCAGTGGTGCAGGGCGCCATCGACGTACTGGGCCTGGGCGCGGCCGCGCTGGGCCTTGCCGCCTTCGGCATCACCGCCGGCGTCCCCGAGCCCCGCGGCTCGGGCGAGTGGGACCTCTCGGTCCTGCCGCCGGCCCTCGGCGCGGCGCTGGCGTACCTCGCGGTCACCCGCGCCCTGATGTGGTTCCTGATGGGCTCGCGCAACGGCCGGCTGCCGTCCATCGCGCGCCGCGCCGTGACCCGGCAGGCACTCGTCGGCATCGCACTGGTGGGCATAGCCCCGCTGATCGTCGTGGTCGCCGAGCACGCCCCGCTGCTGCTGCCGCTCTTCGCCGTACCGCTCATCGCCCTGGACTCCACGCTGTGGATAGCCCGGGCGCGCGCCGAGGAGCAGCTGCGCGACCCGCTGACGGGCCTGCCGAACCGGCAGTGGCTGCTGGAACGGACCTGGAGCGCCCTGGACGACGCCGAACGGGTCGGTTCCCGCGCCGCCCTGGTCCTGATCGACCTGGACCGGTTCCGGTCGGTCAACGACACCCTCGGGCACCTCGCGGGCGACCGCCTGCTGCTGCAGATCGCCGAGCGGCTGCGGCACGCCCTGCCCCGCGGAGCGGAGGCCGCGCGGCTGGGCGGTGACGAGTTCGCGGTGCTGCTGCCCACCGCCGACTCGCTCACCAGCGCGCAGCGGGTGGCCCGTTCGCTTGTGGCCGCGCTGGGCTCGCCCCTCGACCTGGACGGGCTGACGCTGGTGCTGGAGGCGAGCGCCGGCGTCGCCGTCTATCCGGACCATGCGCTGGACGCCGAGGGCCTGCTGCGCCGCGCGGACGTCGCGATGTACCAGGCCAAGCGGGACCGCAGCGGGGTGGAGGTCTACGAGGCCAAGCGGGACGGCAACACCCCCGACCGGCTCGGCCTCCTCGGCGATCTGCGCCGGGCGCTGGACGCGGGCGAGGTCGAGCTGCACTACCAGCCCAAGGTGCGCTTCGACGGCCAGGTGGCCGGTCTGGAGGCGCTGGTGCGCTGGGTGCACCCGGACCGCGGGAGAGTCCCTCCGGACGAGTTCATCGCCATCGCCGAGTCCTCCGGGCTGATGCCGCGGCTGACCGAGTACGTCCTGGAGACCGCGCTCGGCCAGGTGGCGCGGTGGCGCGCGGACGGGCTGGAGGTCCCCGTCGCGGTGAACGTCTCGCCGCGCGACGTGCACACCCCCGGGTTCGCCGGCGCGGTCGCCGCGCGGCTGGCCCGGCACGGCGTACCGCCGGGCTCCCTCCAGCTGGAGATCACCGAGCACGTGCTGCTGGAGGACCCGCAGCGGGCCGCCGACACGCTGAACGGCCTGACCGGGCACGGCGTGAAGATGTCGCTGGACGACTTCGGCACCGGGTACAGCTCGCTGGTGCATCTGCGGCGGCTGCCCGTCAGCGAGCTGAAGATCGACCGCTCGTTCGTGGCGCGGCTCGCGGTGGACACCGAGGACGCCGAGATCGTCCGCTGCACGCTCGACCTCGCGCACTCCCTCGGCCTGCTCGTCGTCGCCGAGGGCGTCGAGGACGACGAGACCTGGGAGCGGCTGCGGGACCTGGGCTGCGACGCGGTACAGGGCTGGCTGGTGGCGGCCGCGATGCCGCCGGACGAGACGACGGCGTGGCTGCGGGCGCGCGAGCACCATGGCTGGCGCCGCGAGTCGGACGGTTCGCCGTCCGACTCCGAGGAGGCCGACCGGCCCTCCGGCCAGGTCGTGAAGTAGCTCACCCGGCCTCCGGCGGGCCCCGGCGGAAAGCGTTTCGCGGTCACGACTCCGCGCGCCATAGGATTGGGGCGAAAACTCCACCGGAAACCAGCAGAGGATCGCTGCATGCCTGGCATCACGCGCGAGGAGGTCGCCCACCTCGCACGGCTGGCACGTCTGGAGCTGAAGGACGAAGAGCTCGACCACTTCGCCGGACAGCTCGACGACATCATCGGCGCGGTAGCCCGCGTGTCCGAGGTCGCCGACCAAGACGTTCCGCCGACCTCCCACCCGCTGCCCCTGACGAACGTCATGCGGGCGGACGAGGTGCGCCCGTCGCTCACCCCCGAGCAGGCGCTCTCCGGCGCGCCCGCCCAGGAGCAGCAGCGATTCAAGGTGCCGCAGATTCTGGGGGAGGACTGACCGAGATGGCTGACACCGCAGCACACGAACTGATCAAGCTCACCGCTGCCGAGACCGCGGCGAGGATCGCGGCCGGTGAGGTCACCGCCGTCCAGGTCACCGAGGCCCACCTGGCCCGGATCGAGGCCGTGGACGAGAAGGTGCACGCCTTCCTGCACGTCGACCGGGAGGGCGCGCTCGCCCAGGCCCGCGCCGTGGACGCCAAGCGCGAGCGCGGCGAGAAGCTCGGCCCGCTGGCCGGCGTGCCGCTGGCCCTGAAGGACATCTTCACCACCGAGGGGATTCCCACCACGGTCGGTTCGAAGATCCTGGAGGGCTGGATCCCGCCGTACGACGCGACGCTGACCACGAAGCTCAAGGCCGCCGACGTCGTCATCCTCGGCAAGACCAACATGGACGAGTTCGCCATGGGGTCCTCCACCGAGAACAGCGCGTACGGCCCGACGGGCAACCCGTGGGACCTCACCCGTATCCCCGGCGGCTCCGGCGGCGGCTCGTCCGCGGCCCTCGCCTCGTACGAGGCGCCGCTGGCGATCGGTACGGACACCGGCGGTTCGATCCGCCAGCCCGCGGCCGTCACCGGCACGGTCGGCGTGAAGCCCACCTACGGCGGCGTCTCGCGGTACGGCATGGTGGCGTTCTCCTCCTCCCTGGACCAGGGCGGGCCGTGCGCCCGTACGGTCCTGGACGCGGCGCTGCTGCACGAGGCGATCGCCGGCCACGACCCGATGGACTCCACCTCCATCGACGCGCCGGTCCCGCCGGTCGTCGAGGCCGCCCGCAACGGCTCGGTGCAGGGCATGCGCGTCGGCGTGGTGAAGCAGTTCCGCGGCGAGGGCTACCAGGCCGGTGTCATCCAGCGGTTCGACGAGTCCGTCGCGCTCATGCGTGAGCTGGGCGCCGAGATCGTCGAGCTGGACTGCCCGTCCTTCGACCTGGCGCTGGCGGCGTACTACCTCATCGCGCCCTCGGAGTGCTCCTCCAACCTGGCCCGCTTCGACGCCATGCGCTACGGCCTCCGGGTCGGCGACGACGGCACGAAGTCGGCCGAGGAGGTCACGGCCCTGACCCGCGAGGCCGGCTTCGGCGACGAGGTCAAGCGCCGGATCATCCTCGGCACGTACGCGCTCAGCTCCGGCTACTACGACGCGTACTACGGCTCCGCGCAGAAGGTGCGGACGCTGATCACCCGCGAGTTCGAGCAGGCCTTCGAGCAGGTCGACGTGATCGTTTCGCCGACCACGCCCACCACCGCCTTCCCGATCGGCGAGCGCGCCGACGACCCGATGGCGATGTACCTCGCCGACGTGTGCACGCTCCCCGTGAACCTCGCGGGCAACGCGGCCATGTCGCTGCCCTGCGGCCTCGCGCCCGAGGACGGGCTGCCCGTGGGCCTGCAGATCATCGCCCCCACCATGAAGGACGACCGGCTGTACAAGGTCGGTGCCGCCGTCGAGGCCGCCTTCGTGGAAAAGTGGGGCCACCCGCTGCTCGAGGAGGCACCGTCACTGTGAGCGCCATCACCAAGAAGGCCAAGAACTTCAAGAAGTCCAAGTCGGGTCTGTACCTGTCGATGGGCACCACCGCTTTCGGCGCGCTGAGCGTCGCCAAGCAGGCGAAGCTGGCCCGGCAGGAGAACGACACGCTCCGGCTGATCGACGCGGCCGTCTCGGCCGCGGCGATCGTGACCGGCCTGGCGATCCTCTACCGGGAGCTGAAGCACCTGGGCGACGACGACGTCCTGCTGGGCTGAGGGAGAAAGTTTCACCGTGACTGTCACTGACCTGGTCTCGTACGAGGACGCCCTCGCGACGTACGAGCCCGTCATGGGTCTTGAGGTGCATGTCGAACTCGGCACCAAGACCAAGATGTTCTGCGGGTGTGCGACGACGCTCGGCGCCGACGCCAACACCCAGACCTGCCCCACCTGCCTGGGGCTGCCCGGCTCGCTCCCGGTCGTCAACGCGACCGGCGTCGAGTCCGCCATCAAGATCGGCCTCGCGCTGAACTGCTCGATCGCCGAGTGGTGCCGCTTCGCCCGGAAGAACTACTTCTATCCGGACATGCCGAAGAACTTCCAGACCTCCCAGTACGACGAGCCGATCGCCTTCGACGGCTACCTCGACGTACAGCTGGAGGACGGCGAGATCTTCCGCGTGGAGATCGAGCGAGCCCACATGGAGGAGGACACCGGCAAGTCGACGCACGTCGGCGGCGCCACCGGCCGTATCCACGGCGCGTCCCACTCCCTCCTGGACTACAACCGCGCCGGCATCCCGCTCATCGAGATCGTCACCAAGCCCATCCAGGGCGCGGGCGAGCGGGCCCCCGAGGTCGCCAAGGCGTACGTCGCCGAGCTGCGCGAGCTCATCAAGGCGCTCGGTGTGTCCGAGGCCCGCATGGAGATGGGCCAGATGCGCTGCGACGTGAACCTCTCGCTGATGCCCAAGGGCAGCGAGACGTTCGGTACGCGCTCGGAGACCAAGAACGTCAACTCCCTGCGCAGCGTCGAGCGCGCCGCCCGGTTCGAGATCCAGCGGCACGCCGCGGTCCTGAACAGCGGCGGCACGGTCGTCCAGGAGACCCGTCACTTCCACGAGGACGACGGCTCCACGACCTCCGGCCGCATCAAGGACAACGCCGAGGACTACCGGTACTTCCCGGAGCCCGACCTGGTCCCCGTCGCCCCGTCCCGCGAGTGGGTCGAGGAGCTGCGCAAGGGTCTGCCCGAGATGCCGCGCGTCCGCCGCAACCGGCTGCGCGAGGAGTGGGGCGTCTCCGAGCACGACATGCAGTCGATCCTCAACGCCGGTGCGGTCGACCTGATCGTCGCCACCACGGAGGCCGGCGCGGACTCCGCCGCCGCCCGCAAGTGGTGGATGGGCGAGCTGGCCCGTCGCGCCAATGAGGACGGCGTCGACCTCGACGCACTGCCGATCACCCCTGAGCAGGTCGCCCGGGTCGCCGAGCTGGTCGCCGAGGGCTCCCTCAACGACAAGCTGGCCCGCCAGACCATCGAGGGCGTGCTGGCCGGCGAGGGCACTCCGGACGAGGTCGTCGACAAGCGCGGCCTGAAGGTCGTCTCCGACGAGGGCGCGCTGGGCAAGGCCGTCGACGAGGCGATCGAGTCCAACGCCGCCATCGCCGACAAGATCCGCGGCGGCAAGGTCGCCGCGGCCGGCGCCCTGGTCGGCGCAGTCATGAAGGCCACCCGAGGCCAGGCCGACGCGGCCCGCGTCCGCGAACTCATCCTGGAAAAGCTGGGCGTGGAGGGCTGACCTCCCCGCACACCCGCCGAGGGGCGGCCCGTCTCCGGACGTGCCGCCCCTCGGGCGTTCCTCCCGGCCCGAGCCCGGTGCGACGGGCCGAACGACTCCTCGCGGTCCGGCAGGCGTTTGCAAAGTTGTCATCCCGATACGTATCGCCGGCCACGCGGGGGTTCTAGTGTCCCTCGCGCACCACATCAATGGACCGACCGCGGACCATTGGAGACGACTGGAGGTCGAGGGTGGCAGCGGAGACAACGCGTAGACGGGTACTGGCGGTTGGGGCGGCGGCCGTGGGGGCGGCTGCTGCCGGGTCGTTGCTGCCGCCCTCGCTCCAGCAGGCGCTGGCCGCCGACGCGGCGCGGCCCGGTCCGGACGGCGGGCTCGACGACATCGGCCATGTCGTCGTCCTGATGCAGGAGAACCGGTCCTTCGACCACTACTTCGGGATGCTGCGTGGCGTGCGGGGCTACGCCGACCGGAACGCGATCACGCTCCCCGGGGGCGGCAGCGTCTACGAGCAGCCCGGGCCGCTCGGCCGGACCGTACTGCCCTTCTCCGTGCGGGAGGCCGCGGCGGCGCAGAAGAAGGACCTGCAGTACATCGGCGCGCTCGACCACGGCTGGGACGGCGGCGCCAAGGCCTGGCACGGCGGCTGGATGGACAACTGGGTCGGCGCCAAGACCGCGGCCACCATGGCGCACTACGACCGCCGGGACGTGCCGCTCCACTACGAGCTGGCCGACACCTTCACCGTCTGCGACGCGTACCACTCCTCGATCCACTCCTCCACCAGCCCCAACCGCAACCACCTGGTCAGCGGCTGGACCGGCTTCGAGGTGAACGGCGAGCGGGCGGTCGGCAACGACGCGTACGAGGAGGACACCCACCCCGGCTACGACTGGCCGACGTACGCCGAGCGCCTGGAGAAGGCCGGCCACAGCTGGCAGGTCTACCAGGAGTGGGACAACTTCACCGACAACAACCTGGAGTTCTACGCGCGCTTCAAGGCCGTCGCGAAGAAGGCGCTGGCCGGGGTCGGTGACCCGAAGGTCCAGAACATGACGGCCTTCTACGCCAAGGTCGCCGATGCCGACGAGGCGGAGCGGAAGCGGCTCCAGGGGCTGCTGGACGAGGGCGTGAGGGCGCTCTCGCGGGCGGACCGGAGCCTCTTCGAGCGCGCGCTGCGACGCGGTGAGCCGGGCTCGACCGCCACCGCCTTCGCGGCCGACGTCGCCGCCGGGAAGCTCCCCGAGGTCAGCTACATCGTCCCGGCCGCCGCCGACTCCGAGCACCCCGGTTCCTCCTCGCCGATCGCCAGCGCCACCCTCGTCTACAAGGTCCTCGACGCCCTCGGCAGCAACCCCGACGTCTGGCGGCGCACCGTCCTGCTGCTCACCTACGACGAGAACGACGGCTTCTTCGACCACGTCCCGCCGCCCGTCGCCCCGGCCGGCACCGACGAGGAGTACTGGGACGGCCGTCCCACCGGTCTCGGCATCCGCGTCCCGATGCTGGTGATCTCGCCCTGGTCGGTCGGCGGCCACGCCTGCTCCCAGGTCTTCGACCACACCTCGATCATCCGCTTCCTGGAGCGCTGGACCGGCGTCCGCGAGCCGAACATCAGCGCCTGGCGGCGTACCGTCTGCGGCGACCTCACCAGCGCTTTCGACTTCTCGCGCGGCCGGAAGCAGCCCGCCGTCGACCAGCCGGGCCCGATCCCGCCCTTCACCGGCCGGTGGAACCCCAAGCCGCCCGCCGAGCAGCGGCTGCCCCGCCCCGAGGAGGGCACCCGGCCGGCCCGTCCGCTGCCGTACCAGCCCGACGCGGACGGCACGTACGACCCGGCGGCCGGGCGGTTCCGGCTGGCGCTGCGCAACACGGGCGCGGCCAGTGCCCACCTCGCGCTGTACCCGTACGCGGCGGAGTACGCCACGCCCCAGCACCGCGACGTACGCGGGAAGGCGGGCTGGGACGTACCCGTCCGGGACGGGGCGTACGACTTCACGCTCACCGGGCCCAACGGCTTCCGGCGGGAGTTCGCCGGCACCGCGGCGGGCGCGGCGGCCGGGCTGCGGGTGAGCACGCACCTGGACGCCGACGAGCGGGAGATCCACCTCACGCTCGTCAACCGAGGTGACCGGTCGCTGACCGTCACGCTGGCCCCGCTGGCGTACTCCGGCGCGGCGCCGCGCACGGTCGAGCTGCCGGCCGGCCACACCCGTACGCTCGCGCACCCCGCCGCCCGCGACCACGGCTGGTACGACCTAAACCTCACGGTCAGGCAGGACGAATCGTTCCGCCGTCGACTGATGGGACACCTCGAGAACGGCGAGGAGTCCATAACGGGCTGATCCGAGCGGAGGCCGCTCCTTCGCTTCTTTGTGGGGAAGTACACAAAGGGGTCAAAGGATCTTTTCGGGCTGTCACTCTTCTGGAATGCGGGCCCGCCGCCCCTTCGTCGGCAGGCGGCGGGCCCGCGCCATCCCCCGCCCCTCCCGCGCGCGACAGCACCGGTGCCCCGGAGTTCGACGCACGCCCCGGGACAGCAGAAAAGGCCTCCATGACCGCACTCGCCCGGTGGTGTCTCCGGCGCCGCGCCCTGGTCGTCGTCGTATGGCTCGCCGTCCTCGCGGGCGTCGCCGCGGCCGCCGGCGCGCTGGGCTCCTCGTACTCCAACGACTACGAGGTGCCCGGCACGGAGTCCGGACGCGCGGCGGACCGGATGGCGGACGCCTTCCCCGGCCGGTCCGGGGAGAGCGACACCATCGTGTGGCACACCGACTCGGGGACGGTGCGCGCGGCGGACGTACGGGACCGGATGGCACCGGCCCTGGACCGCGTCGCCGGGCTGCCCGGAGTGGCCTCCGTGGACGGCCCCTACGACACCCGGACCGACGCCCCCGCGGACGAGGCCGCGGAGCGCCGTATCAGCGCGGACGGGCACACCGCCTACGCCTCGGTGGTCTTCGACGCGCCCGTCGACGACCTGGATCCGAAGACCGTGCGGGCGGTCGTGGACACCGCGCAGGACGCCTCCGGTGACGGCCTGACCGTCGCCCTCGGCGGCGCCGGCATCGACCTCGCCGAAGCGCCGAAGAGCCACCTCGCCGAGGCCATCGGCCTGGCCGCGGCCGCCGTCGTCCTCTTCCTGGCCTTCGGCTCGCTCGCCGCGACCGCCCTGCCGATCATCACCGCGCTCGTCGCGGTGGGCACCGCCTCGTCCGGCATCGGCCTGCTCGGCCACGTCATGACCGTGGCCGACTTCGCGCCCATGCTCGGCATGCTCATCGGGCTCGGCGTGGGCATCGACTACGCGCTGTTCATCGTCACCCGGCACCGGAAGAACCTCCGCGCGGGGATGAGCGTCCCGGAGGCCGCACAACGGGCGGTGGCCGTATCGGGGCGGGCCGTGGTGTTCGCCGGGGCCACCGTCTGCATCGCCCTGCTCGGCATGCTCGTCCTGCGGCTGTCCTTCCTCAACGGCGTCGCGCTCGCCGCCTCACTGACCGTCGTCCTCACCGTCGCCGCCTCCGTGACCCTGCTGCCCGCCCTCCTGGGGCTGATCGGCACCCGCGTACTCGGCCGCCGGGAACGCGGCCGGCTGGCCGCCGACGGACCGGTCCCCGAGCACCCCACCGGCTTCGCCGTCCGCTGGTCCGGCTTCGTCGAGCGCCACCCCAAGCTGCTCGGTGCCCTCGCCGCCGGGATCATGCTCGTCCTCGCGCTGCCCACCCTCGGCCTGCACCTGGGCACCTCCGACCAGGGCACCGACCCGCCCGCCTCGACCACCCGGCAGGCGTACGACCTGCTCGCCGAGGGCTTCGGGCCCGGCTTCAACGGGCCGCTCACCCTGGTCGGCGACCTGGACGGGGCCGACGACCGGCTCGCCTTCGACAACCTCCCCGACCGGCTGCGGACCACGCCCGGCGTCGCCCAGGTCAGCGGCCCGGAGTTCGACGGCAGCGGCAGCACCGGCGTGATCACCGTTGTCCCGGACAGCTCGCCCCAGTCGCAGCAGACCTCGGACCTGGTGGAGCGGCTCCGCACCGACGTACTGCCGCCCGCCGCCGACGACTCGACCCTGCGCGTCGACGTCGGCGGCGTGACCGCCGGCTACGACGACTTCGCCGACGTGATCGTCGGCAAGCTGCCGCTCTTCGTGGGCGTCGTCATCACCCTCGGCTGCGTACTGCTCCTCCTCGCTTTCCGCAGCATCGGCATCCCGCTCAAGGCCGCCGTCATGAACGTCGCCGCGGTCGCCGCCTCCTTCGGGATCGTCGTCGCCGTCTTCCAGTGGGGCTGGGGGAGCGAGGCGCTGGGCCTGGGGAGCGGCGGCCCGATCGAGCCGTTCCTCCCCGTGATCATGGTCTCGGTCCTCTTCGGCCTCTCCATGGACTACCAGGTCTTCCTGGTCAGCCGGATGTACGAGGAGTGGCGGCGCACCCACGACAACCGCAGGTCCGTACGGGTCGGGCTCGCCGAGACCGGCCGGGTGATCAACTCCGCGGCGGTCATCATGATCGCGGTGTTCTCCGCCTTCGTGCTCAGCGGCGACCGGACGATCGCGATGTTCGGCATCGGGCTGGCCGCCGCCGTCGCCCTCGACGCCTTCGTGCTCCGCACCCTCCTGGTGCCCGCCCTGATGCACATGCTGGGCGGCGCGAACTGGTGGCTGCCGGGCTGGCTGGACCGCCGGCTGCCGCGGATCAGCATCGAGCCGCCGGAGGAGGAACCGGACACCGCCGCCCCCGTCCCCGCACCGCGGCACGCCGAACGCGAGCCCCTCGTGCCCCGCTAGCGCGGCTCTCTCATACGACTCTCAGACGCGGCCCCTACGGTCGCGCCCATGGGTACCACGACGAGCAAGAACGACACCGCGAAGACCGACGCGGTCACCGACGACAAGGCCGCCGACCCGAAGCCGGCGGCCGCCTCCGAGGAGCCGGCCGCCGCACCCGCGGAGAAGGCCGCGGCGCCCGAGGACCGCGTGCCGGACACCGCCGCGGACGAGGCCCACGAGGAGGAGCTGCACCCCGAGGACGCGCCCGCCACCGGGCAGGCCGCACCCGCGCGGCGCGGCATCGTGGCCGGAGCCGGCGCCGTCGCCGGTGCCGCGCTCGGCCTCGCCTCCCTGACCGGCACCTGGGCCGGCACGATCCTCTCCGAGCGGCAGGGCGTACTCGGCCAGATCAAGCTCCAGACCGGCCAGACCAAGGACCAGATCGCCGCCGTCTACACCGCCCCCTGGCACACCACCGCGCTCGTCAACGGCACCTTCGCCCTGATCGCCCTCGTGGTCACCGGCGTCGTCCTGCTCGGCCGCCCGCAGGCCGCCTGGACCAAGGCCGTCGCCTGGGGTGGATTCGCGCTCGCCGTGCTCGGCCTGGTGGTCGCCGGCGGCATGTACCTCGACCTGTTCGCCGCGGCCCCCAAGCTCAGCGCCGGCGGTTCCTGAGGAAGTCCGCACGACCGCATACGGCATCCGGCAGGGGCCTTAGACCGCACGGTGGGACACCACCGCGGAATCTGAGGCCCCTACGGCCGTGAAGATCGGGAAGTTGCCCGATGTCGCACACCGCCTGAGGCGGCGAGGCTGACGACGTACCGTCAGCCGCCGCAGGAGCACGCTCCTCGCGGCCCTTCTCAGGGGGAACCCATGCACTACTACGAGGTCCAGCACCGCATCCGCCACGAGGAACTGCGCCGGGAGGCCGACCTCGACCGGCTGGCCCGCGAAGCCGCCGCGGGACGCCGCGCCGCCCGGTCCGCCGAGCACGAACCCGAAGGGCGGGTGAGCCGCAAGCAGGGCCGGTTCGTACGGGCCCGCCGCCGGGCCGAGGCCTGAACCGCGCGGCCCGCCGGGGCGTCCGGTGACCGGGAAACTCGGTGCCGAACTGTCAGACCCCTGTGCCATGCTCTGCGGCGTGGAGACCAGGTCCGTCAGTCGCGTGTTCGTCGGCCGCAGCAGCGAGTTGGGCCTGCTGGGGGACGCGCTCACGCGCACCACGGCGTCCGGTGAGCCGCAGGCGCTGCTCATCGGCGGCGAGGCGGGCGTGGGCAAGACCCGGCTCATCGAGGAGTTCGCCGCGGCCGCCCGGGCCGCCGGCGCGCTCGTCGCCCTCGGCGGCTGCATCGAGATCGGCTCCGAGGGCCTGCCGTTCGCCCCGTTCTCATCGATCCTGCGCACCCTCCACGCCCGCCTGCCCGAGGAGCTCGCCGCGGCGGTCGCCGGGCAGGAGGGCGAACTGGCCCGCATCCTGCCCGAGCTGGCCGAGACCCCCGGCGAGTCCCGCGACGACGAGCACGGCCGCGCCCGCCTCTTCGAACTCACCGCACGACTGCTGGAGCGGCTCGCCCGCGACCGCAGCCTCGTCATCGTCGTCGAGGACCTGCACTGGGCCGACCGTTCCACCCGCGAACTGCTCGGCTACCTCCTGCACACCCTGCACGACGCCGGCATCCTCCTGGTCGCCACGTACCGCTCCGACGACATCCACCGCCGCCACCCGCTGCGCCCCTTCCTCGCCGAGGTCGACCGGATGCGCACGGTCCGCCGCGCCGAACTGGCCCGCTTCGACCGCGACGAGGTCCGCACCCAGATGGCCGGCATCACCGGCCGCGAGCCCGAAGAGGCCCTGCTCGGCCGGGTCTTCGAGCGCTCCGAGGGCAACGCCTTCTTCGTCGAGGAACTGGCCTGCAGCATCGACGACGGCACCCTCCCCGGCCTCAGCGACTCCCTCCGCGATCTCCTCCTGGTGCGCGTCGAGGCGCTGCCCGAGCACGCCCAGCGGGTGATCCGCACGGCCGCCGTGGGCGGCTCCACCGTCGAGCACGACCTCCTCGCCGCCGTCGCGGGACTGCCCGAGGACGGCCTCATCGAAGCGCTGCGGGTCGCCGTCGGCAGCAACACCCTCGTGCCCACCAGCGACGGCACGGGCTACCGCTTCCGGCACGCCCTGGTCCGCGAGGCCGTCCAGGACGACCTGCTCCCCGGCGAGCGCACCCGCCTCAACCGCCGGTACGCCGAAGCCCTGGAGGCCGACCCCGCACTGGTACGCACCGAGGCGTGCGCCGCCCGCCTGGCCAGCTACTGGTACCACGCCCGGGACGCCGCCAAAGCGCTGCCCGCCGTGCTCACCGCCTCGGTCACCGCCCGCCGCCGGCACGCCCACGCCGAACAGCTGCGGCTCCTGGACCGCGCGCTGGAGCTGTGGGACGAGGTGCCCAAGGACGTCCGGCTCGCGGTCCGCCCGGTGGACTGCGCCGAGGCGTATCCGGCGAGCGGCTGCGACGACGACGCGCTGCGCTACCTCGACCTGCTCGCCGAGATCGCGGTCGCCGCGCGGCTCTCCGGCGACCGCGAGCGCGCGTACACCGTCACCAAACGGGCGCTCCGCGCGCTCGCCGGGGAGCACGACCCGCTGCGCGAGGCGTGGTTCCGTACCCAGCGCTCCCGCCTGGCGGAGACCACGGGCCGCGGTGACGGGTGGGAGGACCTGAGCGCGGCCCAGGAACTGGTGCGCGGGCTGCCGCCGTCCCCGGTGCACGCCGCGGTGCTCGCCCAGGCCGCCGCCTGGGGCGCGCTGCACGCCCCGGGCCCGGACTCCTTCACCGCCGCCGAGCGGGCCGTGGAGCTGGCCCGCCTGGTCGGAGAGGAGGAGGCCGAGCTGAACGCCCGTCTCACGCTGTACGGCCTCCAGGTCTCCTCCGGGGACGTGGACGGCGGCCTGACCGGCTTCCGGGAGGCGCTGGCCCGCGCGCTGGAGGGCGGTTTCTCCGCCGTCGTCGCGCGCGGCTGCACCAACCTGCCCTCGCACCTGGAGTCGGTGGGCCGGTCCGGGGAGGCGGTGGCGGCCACCGAGCGCGGGCTCGCCCTGACCGACCACTTCGGCATGAAGGACTCCCGCGCCTGGGTGTACGGCAACCGCGCCAAGAGCCTGCTGTCGCTGGGCCGCTGGGCGGAGGCCGCCGAAGCCGCGACGGCCTGCCGGCGCCTCGCCCTGGGCAACCGCACCCGCGCGCTGGCCGCCTCCCGGCACGCCGATCTCGCCCTGATGCGCGGCGACACCGACGCCGCCGCCGAAGAACTGGACTACGCCCGCGCCCACTTCGGCAGCTACGAGAACCAACCGCAGCACAGCCTCCCCATGACCCGCTTCGCCTACGAGATCGCGGTGCAGCGCCACGGCGTGGTCGCCGCCCGGGAGGTGCTGGAGCCGCTGCTGACGGCCGGCTTCCCGCTCGGTACGTACAACTACGGCTGGCCGCTGCTGTGGCGAGTGGCCGCGGCCGAGGCCGACGCCCGCGGGCTGCCCGCCGCGGCCGCGGGCCGGGACGCGCTGCTCGCCCGACTGGCGGCGGCGGTGAAGCGGCTGCCCCGCCCGGTCCCGGTGTGGCAGGCGTACGGCCGGCTCACCGAGGCCGAGCTGCGCCGGGCCGAGGGCCGCCCCTCACCGGAGCGCTGGGCCGAGGCGGTCGCGGCCCTCCAGCAGGTCGAATGGCCCTACGAGCTGGCCTGGGCCCGCCTCCGCTGGGCCGAAGCCCTGCTGACCTGCGGCCCGGTGGCCCGCGACGCGCGGGAGACGGCCACGGGCCTGCTCGCCGACGCGCGTGCGGCGGCCCGGTGGATGGGCGCGGGCCCGCTCATCGTGGAGATCGACCAGCTCGCCGTACGGGCCCGGATCACGCTGCCGGAGGACGACGGGGGAGCCGACGGGAGCGGGGCGCAGGAGGACGGCGGGAGCGTCGGCGGGAGGACCGGCAGGGGCGGAGTGCCGGAAGCCGGGGTGGTACGGCAGTGGGCCGGGGCCGGGATCGAGGGCGCGTGGCGGCCTGCGATCACGGCAGGCGCGGTCCCGGCGGTGACCGGCGCCGCGGTGCGGGACGGTGGCGTCGGAGCGGTCGGAGAGACTGGAGTGGCCGGAGCGACTGGAGCGGTGCGTACGGCGGCGGTACCGGCAGGGCCTGTGGGGGAGCCGGGGGCCGTGGCGGGGCCGGACGCCGGGGCGGGGCCCGGCCGAAGACCGGGCGGGCCCGCGGCGCCCGCGCCCACCGTGCTGCCCGCGGGGCACGCCGCCGCTCCGTCGGCCGCCCCGGGAGGAGAGCGGGCGGCGGCCCGTGCCACGGGCGCAGGGCCCGGCGCCACCGCCGACTCCCTCGGGCTCACGCCGCGCGAGCGGGACGTACTGCGGCTGGTCGCGGCCGGGCGCACCAACCGTCAGATAGCCGACGCGCTCTTCATCTCGCCCAAGACCGCGAGCGTGCACGTCTCCAACATCCTCGCCAAGCTCGGCGTCTCGGGGCGCGGCGAGGCGGGTGCGCTGGCGCACCGGCTGCGGCTTTTCCCCGACGCGGAATCAGCCTGAGGCCCGCGGCTCCTCGGAGGCGGGGTGCGGGAGGCGGACGACGACCTGCCCGGAAGCGAGGTCGATCGGGCCCCGGCCGGGGTCGGAGTCGCCGATGTCCACGACGACGAGCGTGAGCTTCTGCCGCTCGTCCTCGGTGTGCTTGCGGCCCGGCGCGAAGAGCTCTTCGGCGAGGTTGAACATGCGACCCCCTGGCTGCGACCCCCTGGCGTGGCGTCCTGCTCACTGCCGTCAGTGTAGGCACGCCCGCCGCAAAAAGGACATCATGTGATCTTCAGTCGCAGAATCCGGTCATCGCCCTTTTCCGGCGTACCCCGCTTGTCCGTCTCGCTGGTGACCAGCCACAGCCCGCCGTCGCCGACCGGCACGACCGTCCGCAGCCGCCCGTACTTCCCCTCCAGGAACGCCTGCGGCTTCGCGACCGGCTTCGTGCCCCGCAGCGGGATCCGCCAGAGCCGCTCGCCGCGCAGCCCGGCCATCCACACCGAACCCTTGGCGTACGCGATGCCGCTGGGCGAGGCGTCCGCGGTCCGCCACTGCTCGACCGGGCGTACGGAGGAGGAGTCCCCGCCGCTCTTACCCTCGGCGTCGGGCCAGCCGTAGTTCCGGCCCGGCCGGATCAGGTTCAGTTCGTCCCAGGTGTCCTGGCCGAATTCCGACGCCCACAGCCGGTCCCCGGAGTCCCAGGCCAGGCCCTGGACGTTGCGGTGGCCGGTGGAGTAGACGACGGAGTCGGCCGACGGGTTGCCGTGCACCGGCTCGCCGTCCGGCGTCATCCGCAGGATCTTGCCGCCCAAGGAGTCCTTGTCCTGGGCCTGTTCGCCGTCGCCCGTCTCGCCCGTACCGGCGTACAGCATCTTGTCCGGGCCGAACGCGATCCGCCCGCCGTTGTGGATGTGACCCTTGGGGATGCCCTTGAACACCGTGTCGGGCGCGCCCAGTTGGTTCCCCGCCGGCCGCTTGTCGTTGTAGATCATGCGCACGATGCGGTTGTCGGACGCGGTGGTGAAGTACGCGTAGACCAGGTGGTCGGCGCCGTACGTCGAGGACACCGCGAGGCCCAGCAGCCCGCCCTCGCCGTCGGCCGCCACGCCGGGCACCGAGCCCAGCTCGGCCTTCTTCCCGTTCTCCGCGTCCACCTTGACGATCTTCCCGGTGTCCCGGGACGCCACGAGGAGGTCGCCGCCGGGCAGCACGGCCACGCCCCAGGGGGAGGCCAGGCCGGTGGCGAGGGTGGAGACGACCTTCACCGAGCCCTTGGCGGGGGCGCCGGAGGGCGTCTCGTGCGGCTTGTGGGGCGTCGCCGAGGAGCCGGCGCCGCGCGAGGGCCCGGTGGACTTCCCGGACGTACCGGGGCTGCCGTCCCCCGAGGAACAGCCCCCCGCGAGGAGCAGGGCGGCGGCGGTCAGTGCGGCGGTCGCGGTACGGCGTGGCACGGCGGGCGTCCTCTCGTCGACGGGCGCCACCAGCACACCACACCCCGACCACCCCCGCCCGACCGTTTCCCCGACCACCCCACGGGTATCGCCTGCCGGACGTTTCCCCGAGCACCCCTCGGGAGCCCCCCTGCCCGGCGTTTGCCCGGAGCGCCCCTGGGGAGCCCCCGCCCGGCGTTTCCTCGCCCACCCCTCGGGAGTCCCCGACCTTTCCCGCCCGCTCCACGGGCCCCCGCCCGGCGTTTCCTCGACCGCCCCTCGGGTATCCCCTGGTCAGGGGGAAGGGGGCGTTCGAATCGCCCCGAAGCGCGCGCCCCGCCCCGTACGCGGACCTCGTTCCGCACGCGGGCCGTATTGCTTCGGACGCCTGCCGCCCTTTGTACGCGTGCCGCAGCGCCCCGCCCGGCGTTTCCTCGACCACCCCTCGGGTATCCCCCGGTCAGGGGGAAGGGGGCGTTCGAATCGCCCCGAAGCGCGCCCCGCCCCCGTACGCGCGGCCTCGTGCCCCCTCAGTCCCAGGAGCCCCGGGCAGGCGGCAGGGTGGCGATTTCTGCGAAGTCCTCGCGGGTCAGCCGTACCGCGGTGGCCTTGGCGTTCTGTACGGCCCAGCGTTCCTTCTTCGCGCCCGGTATGGGGACGACGTGCCGGCCCTGCGCCAGTACCCACGCCAGCGCCACCTGGCCGGGTGTCACCCCGTGCCGCGCGCCCACCCGGCGCAGCCCCGCCACGACCGGCTGGTTGGCGGCCATCATCTCCGCCGTGAAGCGCGGGTGCCGGGCCCGCAGGTCCTCCGGCTCGAAACCCTGACCCGGGGTCAGCGTGCCGGTGAGATAGCCGTTGCCCAGCGGCATCGCCGCGAGAAAGCCCACGCCGCGCGTCTCGCACCAGGGCAGCAGCGCCTCCAGGGCCTCCGGCGACCACACCGACAGCTCCGCCTCGACGCTGCTGACGGGGAACACCTGCTGGATGCGCTCCAGTTGGCGCAGCGTGTCGTCGTGCGTACGGGTGCCGCGGCGCCTGGGGGCCCGCGCGCCGACCGCGCACAGCCCGAGCGCGCGCACCTTCCCGGCCGCCACCAGCTCCGCCATCGCCCCCCAGGTCTCCTCGATCGGCACCTCGGGATCCGCGCGATGCAGCTGGTAGAGGTCGATGTGGTCGGTCTGGAGCCGCCGCAGCGAGGCGTCGCAGGCTCTTTTCACGTACCCGGGACGGCCGTTGGCGACGATGTGCTGCTCGCCGACCAGCAGCCCGACCTTGGTCGAGACGAACGCCTGCGCGCGGCGCTGCTTCAGCGCCCGCCCCACCAGCAGCTCATTGGTGAAGGGGCCGTACATGTCGGCGGTGTCCAGGAGACTGCAGCCCCGGTCGAGTGCGGCGTGCACCGTCCGCTCCGAGCTCTCCCCGTGCCGCTGCGACGCGGTGTACCCCCAGCTCATCGGCATGCAGCCGAGGCCGATTGCGCCCACTTCGAGCGCCGCCGCACCGATTGTCCTGCGCTCCACCTGGTCGTGCCTCCGTCCCCTCGCCCCGGTCAAGGGCGCTGACCAAACTAACGTCTGATGAGGGGCACTCTTCGCATAGCCTCGGGCCATGGCTTCCTCAGACACCACTCGCGCCACCGACGTCTGGCTCCCCATGCCTGCCGCCGAGATCGACGGCCTCCCCGAGGGCCTCTCCTACGTCCACTGGGACGCCGGCCCCGAATACCCCGCCGATCCCGCCCGCTGCGCCTTCTACGCCGTCCCCTACATGAAGCCTGTCGACCAGGTGCTGCGGCCGCTCGCGGAGATGACGAACGTACGCGTCGTGCAGACCCTGACGGCCGGCATCGAGCACATGCTGCCCGCCGTGCCCGGGCTGCCGGCCGGTACCCGGCTGTGCAACGCACGCGGTCTGCACGACGCGAGCACCGCCGAGCTGACCCTTACGCTCGTCCTCGCCGCGCTCCGCGACATCCCCACGTTCGTCCGGGCCCAGGACGCGGGGGAGTGGC
This sequence comes from Streptomyces sp. NPDC047117, assembly GCF_040643545.1. Taxonomy (NCBI): domain Bacteria; kingdom Bacillati; phylum Actinomycetota; class Actinomycetes; order Kitasatosporales; family Streptomycetaceae; genus Streptomyces; species Streptomyces sp. NPDC047117. The sequence continues at coordinate 247,276 of NZ_JBEYUN010000004.1, forward strand.
GACAGGGCTTCCGTGATTCGCTGGCCGACAAGTCCGTCCTCATTGTGGGCTATGGTTCGATCGGAAGTGCTATCGAAGACCGGCTCACACCTTTTGAGTGTGCGCGGGTGGCGCGCATTGCGCGCACCGCTCGTGACACCGTGCGCGGTCCTGTGCATCCACTCGCCGAGTTGCCCGCCCTGTTGCCCGAAGCAGACGTCGTGATCATGGCGACGCCGCTCACCGAGGACACGCGTGGCCTGGTCGGAGCCGATTTCCTGGCCCGGATGAAGGACGGCGCGCTGCTCGTCAACATCGCGCGCGGGGGTGTGGTCGACACCAAGGCGCTGCTCGCGGAACTGGAGTCGGGACGGCTCCGGGCAGCACTCGATGTAACCGATCCGGAACCACTGCCTGCCACACACCCCTTGTGGCACGCTCCCGGCGTGCTCATCACTCCGCACGTCGGTGGTCCCAGTACTGCCTTCCTGCCCCGTGCGAAGCGGCTTCTCCGTGATCAACTCCGGCTTTTCGCGGCCGGCGAGCCCCTCGACAACGTCATCACGACCGCCGGCTGACGGGTTGACCGTAGCTCTACGGAGTCGTACGACTGCGTCCTGTGCCACCAATTCCGGGCCAGTCACGCTCCGTAGAGCAACTATGTCCCTGTGTGACGGAACTGGTGTATCGTCCCGAACGGGGACCCGCGCCGGGACGTGGCGGCGCGCAGCGAACGACCGGAACCGAGGGGGGCGACGGGCGATGAACGGCCGATGCACCACCGAGACGAGGACCGCTGACCACACGCGCGTTGCGCGTGTTCCCACCGCGATACGGATGCAGCACGGGCCGCGCCCGCCACGACCACGCCGGTCGGCAGCGCGGGGGAGAGCCCGGTGACCGCCTCCGGCGCCGTGCTGACCCCGTCGGCCGGCCCCCGATCCCCCGTGAGCAGTCTCCCGCAGATCCTGCTCGCCGTGGTCTGCGGCGGATACGCCACAGGGGCGGCGTTCGGCTGGGGCTCGGAGAAACTGGCCCTGATCATGGGCGACTTCGGGCTCAGCGCGGCGGCCCTGGCGGCCGCGGTCTCCTGCGTGTTCTACGCCCGCAAGCACCACAGCCGCTTCCGCCCCGCCTGGCTGCTGTTCGCCGCCTCCTCCGCGATGGCCGGCATCGGCAACGGCGTCTGGGGATGGTACGAGGTCGTCCTCGAAGCGCCCGTGCCCAGCCCCTCGATCGCCGACTTCTGCTTCCTGCTCTTCGCGCCGCCCGCCATCGTCGGCCTGCTGGTGCTCGCCAAGCGGCCCGTCAACCGGGCCGGCTGGGTCTGCCTGGCGCTGGACGCCTGGCTCATCGGCGGCTCGCTCCTCACGCTCTCCTGGAGCCTGGCCCTCGCCCACACCACGCACTTCCAGGGCCAGACGGTCGCGCAGGGCGCCCTGTCGCTCGCGTACCCGCTGCTCGACATCGTCCTGGTGAGCATGGTCCTGGCGCTGCACTTCAAGCGCTCCTCGGCCAACCGCTCGGCGATCAACACCGCGATCGCGGCGCTCGCGCTGACCGTACTGTGCGACGCGCTGTTCACCTCGCCGCTGCTGCGCGAGCACTACCGCTCCGGGCAGATCCTGGACGCCGGCTGGTTCGCGGGCTCCATGCTCCTGGCGTACGCCCCCTGGGTCGCCGCGCGCTCCGGCGCCGACTCCGCGGGGGACGACTTCACCCGCGCCACCCGGCGTGCCGCAGTACCGCCCGGCAGCCCCCCGATCGCCGGCTCGCTGGCCGCGCTCACCCCGTACCTCGCCGCCGCCGTCTGCACCCTGGGCATCCTGCTCAACGTCCTGGACGGCCGCCGCATCGACCACGTCGTGCTCTTCACCGGCTGCACGGTCGTGCTCGCCCTCGTCGTCCGCCAGGGCATCATGCTCGTGGACAACATCACCCTGACCCGCGAGCTGGCCCAGAAGGAGAACCACTTCCGCTCCCTGGTGCAGGGCTCCAGCGACGTCATCATGATCGCCGCGCCCACCGGCGTCCTGCGGTACGTCAGCCCCGCCGCCTCCGGCGTCTACGGCCGCGACGCCGAGGACCTGGTCGGCTCCGAACTGGCCTCCCTGATCCACCCCGAGGACCTCGGCCGCGTGGTGCACGAAGTACGGCGCTTCCTCGCCGCCGACGCCGAGACGGAGCCCACCACCCGCATCGAGTGCCGCTTCCGAGCCGGCGGCGGCCGCCCCGGCGGCGAGGAATGGCTGAATGTCGAGTCCACGGTCAACCGCCACGAAGGCGGCCTGATCTTCAACTCCCGCGACGTCACCGAACGGGTACGGCTCCAGGCCCAGCTCCAGCACAATGCCTCGCACGACGCCCTGACCGACCTGCCGAACCGTGCCCTGTTCACCGAACGGGTCAGCCAGGCCGTCACCGGCCGCCGCTCCTCCGACCACGACACCGCCGTGCTCTACATCGACCTGGACGGCTTCAAACAGGTCAACGACACCATCGGACACCAGGCCGGCGACGAGCTGCTGGTTCAGGCCGCGCGCAGGCTGGCCGAATCCGTACGGGCCGGGGACATCGCCGCGCGCCTGGGCGGCGACGAATTCGCCGCGCTCATCATGGGCGACGGCAGCCGCGACCTCACCGCCCGCGAGTTCCGCGTCCACGAGATCGCCGACCGGCTGCGCGTCCGGCTGTCCGAGCCGTACCGCATCGACGGCCAGGAAGTACGCGTCGCGGCCAGCATCGGCGTGGCCTTCGCCGAGCCCGGCGTCACCCCGGCCACCCTCCTGCGCAACGCCGACCTCGCCATGTACCGCGCCAAGCAGGCCGGCAAGGGCCGCGTGGAGATGTACGCGCCGCAGATGCAGGCCGACGTCGTACGCCGCTCCGAGCTGGCGACGAAGCTCCGCACCGCGCTGCACGACGGCGAATTCGCGCTGCTGCACCAGCCCGTGGTCGAGCTCTCCAGTGGCCGGATCACGGCGGTCGCCGCGCAGGCCCGCTGGCGCTCCACGCAGGGCATCCTCTTCACCCCCGCCGAGTTCCTGCGGGTCGGCGAACGCGGCCGGCCGGGCGGCGAGGAGGGCGAGCGCACCGCCGAGCTGGGCCGCTGGCAGCTGGAGGAGGCCGTCGAGCAGGCCGCGCGGCGGCACCGCGCGGGCCACCCGGTCTGCGTCACCGTCCGGCTCTCAGCGCGACGGCTGCTGGACCGCAAGCTGCCGCCCAGGAGCATCGAGACGTTACTCGCCCGGCACGGCCTGCCCTCCGGCGCGCTGCTGCTGGAACTGTCCGACAGCGACCCGCGGATCCCGCTGGACGAGCTGGAACGGCGCCTGGCGGCCCTGCGCAGGCTGGGCGTACGGATCGCGCTCGACGGCTTCGGCAGCGGATACGCCGCCATCAGCGCCCTGCGCCGACTGCCCATCGACGTACTGCGGCTGGACCGCGGCCTGGTCGACGGCGTCGTGGAGTCCGCGCGGCTGCACAAGATCACAGCGGGGCTGCTGCGGATCGCCGGCGACCTCGGACTCCAGTCCGTCGCCGACGGCGTGGACCGGCCGGAACAGGTCACCGCGCTGCGCGCCATGGGATGCACCCATGGCCAGGGCATGGCGTTCTCCGGACCGCTGGACGAGCACCGGCTCCGCCGGGCCCTCACCATCGGCTCCTACCCCGTCCCCGGCCTGCTGCCAGAGAGCCGCGAGATGGTGCTGAGCAGCGCGGTACCGGCCGCCCGGCGGGCCTCCGGACCCCGGGAGCCGGGCGGCGCGCAACGGCTCGGAGAACTGCCCCGACGGCTCGGCGCCGGGGAGGTGCCGGCCGGACCGGACGCGATCAGCCATCCCCCGTTGCGCTCAAATAGTGAGACCTCCGTCCCACCCACTTGACACTCCAGGTGCGCCGGGGGGAAGGTCGGAGCCATGCGCACCCGAATTCTCGTACTTGGACAGCGCGTCGGCTGAAGCCGGGACCTGAACATCCCGGCGCACCGCACCGACGCGCTCCCCTCGCTTGCCTACCGGCACGAGGGGTTTTTTGTTGCACCAGCACCGCCAAACCCCATCAAAACCCTCACCTCCGAGAAGAGACGCAGATGACCGAGCAGGCCTCCGGGGCCCACCATCCGCAGCCGCGGGCCCGTACCGGCGGGGCGCAGCAGCCCACCGCCGTCGAGCACGTCACGGGCGCGCAGTCCCTCATTCGCTCTCTCGAGGAGGTCGGGGCCGACACCGTATTCGGCATCCCCGGCGGTGCGATCCTCCCGGCGTACGACCCGATGATGGACTCCAAGCGGGTCCGCCACGTCCTGGCCCGCCACGAGCAGGGCGCCGGCCACGCCGCCACCGGATACGCCCAGGCCACCGGCAAGGTCGGCGTCTGCATGGCCACCTCGGGCCCCGGCGCCACCAACCTGGTCACCCCGATCGCCGACGCGCACATGGACTCCGTCCCGCTCGTCGCGATCACCGGCCAGGTCGCCTCCGCCGCGATCGGCACGGACGCCTTCCAGGAGGCGGACATCTGCGGCATCACGATGCCGATCACCAAGCACAACTTCCTGGTGACCGACCCGGCCGACATCCCCCGGACGATCGCCGAGGCCTTCCACATCGCCTCGACCGGCCGCCCTGGCCCCGTCCTGGTGGACATCGCCAAGGACGCCATGCAGGCGAAGACCACCTTCTCCTGGCCGCCGCAGACCGACCTGCCCGGCTACCGCCCCGTGACCAAGCCGCACGCCAAGCAGATCCGCGAAGCGGCCCGGATGATCACCACGGCCAAGCGGCCCGTGCTCTACGTCGGCGGCGGCGTGATGAAGGCCGGCGCGACGGCCGAACTGAAGGTGCTCGCCGAACTGACCGGCGCCCCCGTCACCACCACCCTGATGGCGCTCGGCTCCTTCCCCGACACCCACCCGCAGCACCTCGGCATGCCGGGCATGCACGGCTCGGTCGCCGCGGTCACCTCGCTGCAGAAGGCCGACCTGATCGTCGCCCTGGGCGCCCGCTTCGACGACCGCGTCACCGGCAAGCTGGACAGCTTCGCCCCGTACGCCAAGATCGTCCACGCGGACATCGACCCGGCCGAGATCGGCAAGAACCGCATGGCGGACGTGCCGATCGTCGGCGACGCCCGCGAGGTCATCGCCGACCTGATCGTGGCGGTCCAGGCCGAGCACGAGGCCGGCCACCCCGGCGACTACGCCGCCTGGTGGAAGGACCTGAACCGCTGGCGCGAGCACTACCCGCTCGGGTACGACCTGCCCGAGGACGGCAGCCTCTCCCCGCAGCAGGTCATCCAGCGCATCGGCCAGCTGGCGCCGGAGGACACCATCTACGCCGCGGGCGTCGGCCAGCACCAGATGTGGGCCGCCCACTTCATCGACTACGAGAAGCCGGCGACCTGGCTGAACTCCGGCGGCGCCGGAACGATGGGGTACGCCGTCCCGGCCGCGATGGGCGCCAAGGCCGGACAGCCGGACCGCCCGGTGTGGGCGATCGACGGCGACGGCTGCTTCCAGATGACCAACCAGGAGCTGGTCACCTGCGCGATGAACAACATCCCGATCAAGGTCGCCATCATCAACAACGGCGCACTCGGCATGGTCCGCCAGTGGCAGACCCTGTTCTACAACCAGCGCTACAGCAACACCGTGCTGCACGCCGGCCCCGAGGCCGCCGAGCAGAAGAACCTGGGCACCCGCTGCCCCGACTTCGTGAAGCTGGCCGAGGCCATGGGCTGCGTGGCGATGCGCTGCGAGGACCCCGCCGAACTGGACGCCGTGATCGCCAAGGCGAACGCCATCAACGACCGCCCCGTCGTCGTGGACTTCATCGTCCACGAGGACGCCATGGTCTGGCCGATGGTCGCCGCCGGCACCTCCAACGACGAGGTCATGGCGGCCCGCGGGGTGCGCCCCGACTTCGGCGACAACGAAGAAGACTGACGGCCAGGACAGAAGAGAAGAGACCGAGCCCATGACCAAGCACACGCTCTCCGTCCTGGTGGAGAACACGCCGGGTATCCTGGCGAGGATCGCCGCGCTGTTCTCCCGTCGCGGCTTCAACATCGACTCACTCGCCGTCGGTGTCACGGAGCACCCCGACATCTCACGCATCACCATTGTCGTGAATGTCGAATCGCTCCCCCTGGAGCAGGTCACCAAGCAGCTGAACAAGCTGGTCAACGTCCTGAAGATCGTCGAGCTGGAGCCGTCCTCGGCCATCCACCGCGAACTGGTCCTGGTGAAGGTCCGCGCGGACAACGAGACGCGCTCGCAGATCGTCGAGATCGTCCAGCTGTTCCGCGCCAAGACCGTGGACGTCTCGCCGGAGGCCGTCACCATCGAAGCCACCGGCGGCGCCGACAAGCTGGAGGCCATGCTCAAGATGCTCGAGCCGTTCGGCATCAAGGAGCTGGTCCAGTCCGGCACGATCGCCATAGGGCGCGGCGCCCGGTCCATCACCGACCGCTCGCTGCGCGCCCTGGAGCGCTCCGCCTGACCGAAGCGTCACCCGGCCGTGGGGGCACGGCCGGAACGCACCCCCTCGCCCGCGGCCGCTGCCCGCATGGCGAGACCCTGAGCTCACACCCCCCAGCCCCGGCATAGTCTGTGGGCACCAGCTAGTACCAAGGAGATACCCGAAGTGGCCGAGCTGTTCTACGACGACGACGCCGACCTGTCCATCATCCAGGGCCGTAAGGTCGCGGTTCTCGGCTACGGCAGCCAGGGCCACGCCCACGCGCTGTCGCTGCGCGACTCGGGCGTCGACGTGCGCGTCGGCCTGCACGAGGGCTCCAAGTCCAAGGCCAAGGCCGAGGAGCAGGGCCTGCGCGTGGTGAGCCCCTCCGAGGCGGCGGCCGAGGCCGACGTCATCATGATCCTGGTGCCGGACCCCATCCAGGCCAAGGTCTACGAGGAGTCCGTGAAGGACAACCTGAAGGACGGCGACGCGCTGTTCTTCGGGCACGGCCTGAACATCCGTTACGGCTTCATCAAGCCCCCGTCCAACGTCGACGTCTGCATGGTCGCCCCGAAGGGCCCGGGCCACCTGGTCCGCCGCCAGTACGAGGAAGGCCGCGGCGTGCCCTGCATCGCCGCCGTCGAGCAGGACGCCTCCGGCAACGCCTTCGCGCTGGCCCTGTCCTACGCCAAGGGCATCGGCGGCACCCGTGCGGGCGTCATCAAGACGACCTTCACCGAGGAGACCGAGACCGACCTGTTCGGCGAGCAGGCCGTGCTCTGCGGCGGCACCGCCGCCCTGGTCAAGGCCGGCTTCGAGACCCTGGTCGAGGCGGGCTACCAGCCCGAGATCGCGTACTTCGAGTGCCTCCACGAGCTGAAGCTCATCGTGGACCTCATGTACGAGGGCGGCCTGGAGAAGATGCGCTGGTCCATCTCCGAGACCGCCGAGTGGGGCGACTACGTCACCGGCCCGCGCATCGTGAACGACGCGACCAAGGCCGAGATGAAGAAGGTCCTCGCGGAGATCCAGGACGGCACCTTCGCCAACAACTGGATGGCCGAGTACGAGGCCGGTCTGCCGAAGTACAACGAGTACAAGAAGGCCGACGCCGACCACCTCCTGGAGACCACCGGCAAGAAGCTGCGTGGCCTGATGAGCTGGGTGGACGAGGAGGCGTAAGCCTCCTGGCCGAGGGGCCGTACCGCACCGGTACGGCCCCTCGCGCCACTGCCTTGTCCACTGCGTAGAACCACGCACGGGTGATCCTTCCGCTCCGGCGAAGGAGGAGCTCTGAAACGCCACTACACTGCTGACCACAAGCGCGTCAGGCTCACAACGTCGTGCGTCTTCCACGCGGCTGCCCCCTTCACCGCCTTCGGCCGTCGGGACGGCCGTCCGCGAAGGACTAAGTGAGGACTGAAGACCACGTGAGCACTGCCTCCGCCAAACCCGTCGTACTCATTGCCGAAGAGCTGTCGCCCGCGACCGTCGACGCGCTCGGTCCGGACTTCGAGATCCGGCACTGCAACGGCGCGGACCGCGCCGAGCTGATTCCCGCCATCGCCGACGTCGACGCCATCCTGGTGCGCTCCGCGACCAAGGTCGACGCCGAGGCCATCGCCGCGGCCAAGAAGCTCAAGGTCGTCGCCCGCGCGGGCGTGGGTCTGGACAACGTCGACGTCTCCGCCGCCACCAAGGCCGGCGTGATGGTCGTCAACGCCCCGACCTCCAACATCGTCACCGCCGCCGAGCTGGCCTGCGGCCTGCTCGTCGCCACCGCGCGGAACATCCCGCAGGCGAACACGGCGCTGAAGAACGGCGAGTGGAAGCGCAGCAAGTACACCGGTGTGGAGCTGGCGGAGAAGACCCTCGGCGTGGTCGGCCTCGGCCGCATCGGCGTCCTGGTCGCCCAGCGCATGTCCGCCTTCGGCATGAAGGTCGTCGCCTACGACCCGTACGTCCAGCCGGCCCGCGCGGCCCAGATGGGCGTCAAGCTCCTCTCCCTGGACGAGCTGCTGGAGGTCTCGGACTTCATCACGGTCCACCTCCCCAAGACCCCCGAGACCGTCGGCCTCATCGGCGACGAGGCGCTGCACAAGGTCAAGCCGTCCGTCCGCGTCGTCAACGCCGCGCGCGGCGGCATCGTGGACGAGGCCGCCCTCGCCGCCGCCCTCAAGGAGGGCCGGGTCGCCGGCGCCGGCCTGGACGTCTACGCCTCCGAGCCCTGCACCGACTCCCCGCTCTTCGAGTTCGACCAGGTCGTGTGCACCCCGCACCTGGGCGCCTCGACCGGTGAGGCGCAGGAGAAGGCCGGTATCGCGGTGGCCCGCTCGGTGCGCCTGGCGCTCGCCGGCGAGCTGGTCCCGGACGCGGTCAACGTCCAGGGCGGCGTGATCGCCGAGGACGTGAAGCCGGGTCTGCCGCTGGCCGAGAAGCTGGGTCGGATCTTCACCGCGCTCGCGGGCGAGGTCGCGGTCCGCCTGGACGTCGAGGTGTACGGCGAGATCACCCAGCACGACGTGAAGGTGCTGGAGCTCTCCGCGCTCAAGGGCGTCTTCGAGGACGTCGTCGACGAGACGGTGTCGTACGTCAACGCCCCGCTGTTCGCGCAGGAGCGCGGCGTCGAGGTACGCCTCACCACCAGCAGCGAGTCGCCCGAGCACCGGAACGTCGTGACGGTGCGCGGCACCCTCTCCGGCGGCGAGGAGATCTCCGTCTCCGGCACGCTGGCCGGCCACAAGCACCAGCAGAAGATCGTTGCGGTCAACGACCACAGCATCGACCTGGCGCTCGCCGACCACATGGCGTTCCTGCGCTACAGCGACCGTCCCGGCGTGGTCGGCACGCTCGGCCGGATCCTGGGCGAGGCCGGCATCAACATCGCCGGCATGCAGGTCTCCCGCGCCGACGTGGGCGGCGAGGCGCTGGTCGCGCTGACCGTCGACGACACGATCGCGGCCCCGGTCCTCGGCGAGATCGCCGACGAGATCGGCGCGACCTCGGCCCGTACGGTCAACCTCACCGACTGACGGCCCGCAGCCCGTACGAAGGGCCCGGACGGATTCCTTCCGTCCGGGCCCTTCGCCGCGTTCGGCGGTTATCCACAGGGCCCCCGCGGGACTGCGGGGCCGCGCTACCTTCGCGGTATGCGCGGTGGAGGCGGGGGAGGGGGTCTTGCCGCGGGGGCCTTTCCAGCGGTTGGGGAGAGGGAGGGGCCCTGCCAGGGCTCGGAGGAGAGGGGCGGGCCCCGTCACGGACCCGCAGACCTAGGCCCCGCCGCCCACCCCCATCCGACCCGCGGCCGATGGCGGCGGGGCGCTCGGCGCCTAGGCTCGGCAGGGACCAAGAGGGAGGCCACTCATGGCAGTTGAGCTGAACCATACGATCGTCCACGCCAGTGACCGGAAGCGGTCGGCGGAGTTCCTGGCGGACATTCTCGGGCTTCAGGTGAAGCCCGAATTCGGGCCGTTCCTGCCCGTGGAGACCGACAACGGCGTCACCCTCGACTTCGCCCAGGACGACGGGAAGATCACCCCGCAGCACTACGCGTTCCTGGTCGGCGAGGAAGAGTTCGACCACGGGTTCCAGCGGATCCAGGAAAAGGGCCTCACGTACTGGGCCGACCCGCACCGCACCCGCCCGGGCGAGATCAACCACAACGACAACGGCCGGGGCGTGTACTTCGCCGATCCGGACGGGCACTACATGGAGCTGATCACCCGCCCGTACGGCAGCGGCAGCTGAGCCACGAGGGTGTTCACTCGAATGGCGTAGCGACGGGGGGCGGGGCGCCGGGCCGGACGGTGCCGCGCTCCGCCCTCATGAGCGGCTTCGGGACCGGTACGGACCGGTAGCCGGAGCCGCGCTCCCGTGCTCCCGACTCGCTCGGCGGCTCCAGGGGGTGCGCAATGGGAGAGGTGCGTGCCTCTCCTGCAGGCGCGCGCGAAAGGAGAGACGCCATGAATGCACCTCTGGGTGACACCCCTCATGACCTGGCCGGGCTGAATGTGATCGATGCCGACGGTGCCAAGGTCGGCTCCGTCCAGCAGGTCTACCGGGACGACGCCACCAATGAGCCGGAGTGGATCACGGTGCGCACCGGGCTGTTCGGTACGAAGGAGACCTTCGTCCCGCTGGCCGGGTGTACGCGGGTGGACGACGCGCTCCGTGTTCCGCACACCAAGGACATGATCAAGGACGCCCCGCGCATGGACGCCGACGGACACCTGGAACCGTCGGAGGAGGAGCGTCTGTACCGGCACTACGGTCTGACCCGGTCGGGCCGGACCGGTATGGGCCGCGACGCGGGGCAGGCCGGAGGTACGGGCACCGCGGCAGCCGCGGGTGGCATGGGTACCGCGGGTGCGGCCGGCATGGCCGGGCAGCACACGCGTCCCGAGGCCGACCGGCCGCTGGCCGGCGCGGGCGCCGGGCAGATGGCCATGTCGCGTGGCGGCCCCACCGACGACCGGCACTCCCGCAAGGAGCAGAACCCGGAGATGACGCTGTCGGAGGAGCGGGCCCGGTTCGGTGTCGAGGAGCACGAGAGCGGCCACGCGCACCTGCGGAAGCGCGTCGTCACCGAGAACGTGAGTCAGACCGTGCCGGTCAGCCACGAAGAGGTCCGCATCACCCGTGAGCGGATCCCGGAGGACGAGGCCCGTCGCACCGGCGGCAAGCCGGCGAAGCTGGAGGACGGCGAGTACGACATCACGCTGCACCGCGAGGAGCCCGTGATCAGCAAGGAGACCGTGGCCTACGAGCGGGTCCGGCTGGAGACCGACCGGGTCACCGAGCAGCAGGAGGTGTCGACCGAAGTCCGCCGGGAGCAGCTGGAGTTCGACGACGGCACCGGCACCACCGGCGGCACCACCGGCCGTACGGGCCCGGCCGACAAGACCCGCAAGGGTATGAAGGGCATGAAGGGCACCAAGGAGACCGGCGAAGAGGACACGGGGCGCTGGTGACCCAGGGGGCGGTTCTCCGCTCGCACCATTGCGCGGCGCCTGCCCGGCTCGGCACGGGCAGGCGTCGCCCCGTGTGCGCGTACCGCGGCAGGCGTCACGGCGGGCGTCAGGCGGCGGGCGGCGCCGCGGGCAGCAGGTGCGTGCCGGTGCGGTCGGTGCTCAGGCACAGCGAGCAGATCACCGCGTCGTGCGTCCGGCAGGCGGCCACGTCGGGGCGCTCGAACTCCTGCCGGCAGACGTGGCAGGTGTACGTGTGCGCGCTGGGGTTGCCGTCCGCGTCCAGCAGCGGTTCGGCGATGCCGTCGTCGGTCCGCCGCAGGTAGTAGCGGCCCTTGGTGACGACGGCCATCAGCGGGGTGAGGACGAAGGCGAGCAGTGCCGCGGCGACGGGGGAGTACGGCTGGAGGGTGTCGCCCAGGGCGTGGAAGTACATCGCGATGGACAGGCCGGAGGCGGCGGTGAAGGCGACGACGCCGACGGGGTTGACCGCGTACAGCATGCCCCGGCGGAACTCGGGGGCGTGCGGGGAGAGTTTGAGCAGGTACTTGTTGACCATGATGTCCGTGGCGACCGTGACGATCCAGGCGATGGCGCAGTTCGAGTAGAAGCCCAGCACGGCGTTGAGGAAGCTGAACATGTCGGCCTCCATCAGGACCAGCGCGATGGTGAGGTTGGCCAGGACGAAGACCATCCGGCCGGGGTAGCGCCTGGTGACCCGGGTGACGGAGTTCGTCCAGGCCAGCGAGCCGGAGTAGGCGTTGGTCACGTTGATCTTGATCTGGCTGATCACGACCAGCACCACGGCCAGCGGCACGACGAGCCACGCCGGGAGCATCGCGTCGAAGGCGCCCTTGAACTGCTGGATCGGTTCGGCGGCGGCCGCCGGGGCGACCTCGGCGAGGGCGTACACGGCGAGGAAGATGCCGGCGGCCTGCTTCAGCGCACCCAGCACCACCCAGCCGGGCCCCGCCATGATCACCGCGGTCCACCAGGTGCGCCGGTTGGCCCGCGTCTTCGGCGGCATGAAGCGCAGATAGTCGATCTGCTCGCCGATCTGCGCGATCAGCGACAGGCACACGCCCGCGCCGAGCAGGACGGAGGCGGTGTTCAGGCCGCCGTCGCCGGACGTCCCCGGATACGCCAGGAAGTGCCGCACGGTGCCGGGGTCGGTGGCGACCAGGTACACCAGCGGCCCGACCATCAGCAGCAGCCAGATCGGCGTCGTCCACACCTGGAGCTTGCTGAGCGCCTTCATCCCGTACACGACCAGCGGGATGACCAGGAGGGTGGAGACCAGATAGCCCAGCCACAGCGGCAGTCCGAGGCCGAGCTTCAGCCCCTGCGCCATGATCGAGCCCTCGGTGGCGAAGAAGATGAAGGTGAAGCTGGCGAAGATGACGCTGGTGAGCACCGAGCCGTAGTACCCGAAGCCGGAGCCGCGGGTGATCAGGTCCAGGTCGATGTTGTAGCGCGCCCCGTAGTACGCGAGCGGGAAGCCGGTCACGAAGATGACCGCGGCGGCGAGCAGGATCGCGGCCAGCGCGTTGCCGGTGCCGTGGGCGAGGCCGATGCCCGCGCCGATGGAGAAGTCCGCCAGGTAGGCGATGCCGCCCAGCGCGGTGGTCGCCACGACCATCGGCGTCCACCGGCGGTAGCTGCGCGGCGCGAACCGGAGGGTGTAGTCCTCCAGCGTCTCGTCCGCCGCCCGTCCGCCGTCCGCCGGCCCGTCCCCCGGCACGGCCGGCGTGGTCCCCGCCTCGGTGTACAGCCCTGTGTCCATGGCGGGGACCCTAGGAACGGCGTGTTACCCACGACCGCGCGCGCGATGACGGGCACGTTTCCCCGTGTTACGGATGAGGCGCTGGGGAGTGGTACCCCGCCGCGGGGTGTGGGGTGAAGTCCCTTACAGCCGTGCCGACTTCAGTGCCATGTGGAGGAGGAGGCGGTCGGAGCCCTCGTCGAGGTCCAGGCCGGTGAGTTTCTCCACCCGGCCCAGCCGGTAGTAGAGCGTCTGCCGGTGGATGCCGAGCGACTGGGCGGTGCGGCTGGCCTGGCCCGCGCAGTCCAGGAACGCCTCGACGGTGCGCGCCAGTTCGGCGTGGGTGGGGGAGAGCAGCGGGCGAATCGTTTCATCCGATGTACCGACCGGGAGGCCCGTCAGCAGGCGGTACGCGCCGATGGCGTCCCACTGCGCGACCGGGCCCAGTCGCGGCTCGGCGTGCGCGGCACGCGCGGCGGCCAGCGCCTCGCGCCAGGCGCCGGGCAGCGCGGCCAGCTCCTCGCGGGTGGCCCCGAGACCGGCGGCGGCCCCGCCCCCGGCCCGGGGGGAGCGCAGCAGGTGCTCGGCGGCCGAGTGCGCGGGCGCGAGCCCGCCGGCCGTCCGCAGGCGTACGAGGGCCGCGAGGGTGTGGCCGGTGGTGCCGGACCGGGCGCCCGCGCCGGGCGGCCCGCCGGGGCGCTCGTCCGCGCCCTCCGTGCCGGCCGCGCCCGCCGGCATCGCGCTCGCGGCGAGCAGCCCCGGCAGGCCGGGCAGGGGGGCCGCGTCGGTGTCGGAGGTGTCCCAGGGCGTCACGGCGACCACCGCGAGCGGCGCCTCGGTCGCGCCGGGCCGCAGGGCGCCGCGCAGCGCGGCCGCTGCCGCCTGCCGGTCCGCCGCCCCGCTCAGCAGCAACTCCCGCAGCAGGTCGCCCAGTTCGGCACCGGCGCGGGCCTCGGCCGCCAGCAGCGCCCCGATCCGTGCGGCGGTCTCCATGGCCTGCTCGATACGCGGGTCGGGCGGCGTGCCGCGGCCGCCCAGCTCCAGGTTGCTGAGGTGTCCGTCGTCCAGCAGCCAGACGTAGCCGTGCACGATGCCGCGGTGGCGTACGGGCAGGCAGATGCGGCCCTTGAAGACCCCGGCCGCGGGGTCCGGCGGGATGCGCAGCGCGGACTTGGCGCGGGCGATGCCGAACCCCTCGAACCAGGCGCGGACGGCGGCCGTGGAGCGGCGCTGGAGGATGGACCGGGTCCGCACCGGGTCCATCATCGAGTCGTCGTCGCCCTCGTGCGCGCCGAACGCGATCAGCCGGAAGTCCCGGTCCTCCAGCGTCGCGGGCGCGCCGAGCGCCGCCGAGATCTCGTCCACCAGCTGCTCGTAGTCCCCTGGCATGCGCCGCCTGGCTCCTCTCCGGTCACGTCTGCGCCATTGTCCCCGCACATTCTCATACATCTGTCTGAGATCCCGGACACGAAGGCGTGACAGCTGTCGATGGCTACCGACGTACCGTGAAACTTACGTTTCTGGTGGCTCGTCCTGCCGGCGCGCCTTGCACGCTCGGCATTTGTCATCCGTGAACCGTGGAGGTGTCCCGTGCTGGGTCCCGTGATCCTCGCCGCAGCGCGCAGCGACAAAATGCGCCGTCTCGTCTCGGCCGCGCCGGTCACCCGCTCCGTCGTCGACCGCTTCATCGCGGGCGAGACCCTGGGCGACACCGTCCCCGCCGTCCGCTCCCTGGCCGACGCCGGTCTGGAGGTCACCCTGGACGTGCTGGGCGAGGACATCACCGACCCCGCGCAGGCGCTCCGCAACCGGGACTCCTACCTGGAGCTGGTCGAGGGCCTGAAGCCGCTGGGCCTGGGCGCCAGGGCCGAGATGTCGGTCAAGCTCTCCGCCTTCGGGCAGGCCCTGCCCGGCGGCCACGATTTGGCCCTGAAGAACGTCGTTCCGGTCGTCGAGGCCGCCGCCGCGATCGGCACGACGGTCACCCTGGACATGGAGGACCACACCACCGTGGACTCCACCCTCGCCATCCTGGCCGAGCTGCGGGAACGCTTCCCGCAGACCGGCGCGGTGCTGCAGTCCTACCTCTTCCGTACCGAGGACGACTGCCGCGCGCTGGCCGGGGAAGGCTCGCGGGTGAGGCTGGTGAAGGGCGCGTACAAGGAGCCCGCCACCGTCGCCTTCCAGGACAAGGCCGAGGTGGACAAGGCGTACGTCCGCTGCCTGAAGATCCTGATGGCGGGCGAGGGCTACCCCATGGTCGGGTCGCACGACCCGCGCATGGTCGCCATCGCCCAGGACCTCGCCTTCCGCGCCGGCCGCAAGAACGAGGACTACGAGTTCCAGATGCTCTACGGCATCCGGGACGACGAGCAGCGGCGGCTCGCCGCGGAGGGCCACCGCATGCGCGTCTACGTGGCCTACGGCACCGACTGGTACGGCTACTTCATGCGCCGGCTGGCCGAGCGTCCCGCGAACCTCGCGTTCTTCGCCCGCTCGCTGCTCACCCGCGGCTGAGCCCCCGGGCCGGGCCCCCTCCCCGGCCGCCCCGCACACCACAGACTTCGCACCCGCACCCGACAGAAGGAGACACGGCCGCCATGGACGCTGTGACCCACGTCCCCGCCCCGTACAACGAGCCGGTCCACGGCTACGCCCCCGGTTCCCCGGAGCGCGCCCGCCTGGAGGCGAAGCTCAAGGAGCTCGCCGAGAACCCCATCGACCTCCCGATGACCATCAACGGGGAGAAGCGGATGGGCGGCGGCGAGCGCTTCGACGTCGTGCAGCCCCACAACCACAAGGCCGTGCTGGGTACGTACGCCAACGCCACCAAGGCCGACGCGCAGGAGGCCGTCGACGCGGCCCTGGCCGCGGCCCCGGCCTGGCGCGCGATGTCCTTCGACGACCGTGCGGCGATCCTGCTGAAGGCCGCCGACCTGCTGTCCGGCCCGTGGCGCGAGACCATCGCCGCCTCGACCATGCTGGGCCAGTCCAAGACCGCCCAGCAGGCCGAGATCGACGCGCCCTGTGAGCTGGTGGACTTCTGGCGCTTCAACGTGCACTTCGCGCGTGAGCTGCTCCAGGAGCAGCCCCCGATGCAGCCGAACGGCGTGTGGAACCGCCTGGACCACCGCCCGCTGGAGGGCTTCGTCTACGCGATCACGCCGTTCAACTTCACCGCGATCGCCGGCAACCTGCCGACCGCGCCCGCGCTCATGGGCAACGTGGTCGTCTGGAAGCCGTCGCCCACCCAGACCCACTCCGCGATCCTGCTCATGGAGCTGCTGGAGGAGGCCGGGCTGCCCAAGGGCGTGATCAACCTGGTCACCGGTGACGGCAAGGAGGTCTCCGAGGTCGCGCTGCCGCACCCGGAGCTGGCCGGCGTGCACTTCACCGGCTCGACCAAGACCTTCCAGTACCTGTGGAAGGAGGTCGGCCAGAACATCGAGAAGTACCGCTCCTACCCGCGTCTGGTCGGCGAGACCGGCGGCAAGGACTTCATCGTCGCGCACCCGACCGCCGACCCGGCGATCCTGAAGACCGCGATCACCCGTGGCGCTTTCGAGTACCAGGGCCAGAAGTGCTCCGCGGCCTCGCGTGCCTACATCGCCCGCTCCACCTGGGAGAACGGCTTCAAGGACGA
Source organism: Streptomyces sp. NPDC047117 (assembly GCF_040643545.1). Lineage (NCBI taxonomy): Bacteria > Bacillati > Actinomycetota > Actinomycetes > Kitasatosporales > Streptomycetaceae > Streptomyces > Streptomyces sp. NPDC047117. The sequence goes on from NZ_JBEYUN010000004.1 coordinate 264,091, forward strand.
CCTGGTCGCCGAGGTCGAGGGTCTGACCATGGGCGACACCTCCGACCTGTCGAACTTCATCGGCGCCGTCATCGACGACCGCTCGTTCGCCAAGAACAAGGCCGCGATCGACCGCGCCAAGCAGGACCCGGCCTGCGAGATCGTCGCGGGCGGCACGTACGACGACTCGGTGGGCTACTTCGTCCGCCCGACCGTCATCGTCTGCTCCGACCCGGAGAACGAGGTCTTCAAGACCGAGTACTTCGGCCCGATCATGGCCGTCCACGTCTACGAGGACGCGGACTTCGACGCCACGGTCGAGCAGATGGAGTCGGCCTCGGCGTACGCGCTGACCGGCGCCGTGCTCGCCAAGGACCGGAAGGTCGTCGCCGAGGTCTCCGAGAAGCTCCGCTTCGCGGCCGGCAACTTCTACATCAACGACCGTCCGACCGGCTCGATCGTCGGCCAGCAGCCCTTCGGCGGCGGCCGCGCCTCGGGCACCAACGACAAGGCGGGTTCGAAGTTCAACCTGCTGCGCTGGATGTCGCCGCGCGCCATCAAGGAGACGATGGTCGCCCCGACCGACTACCGCTACCCGCACATGGGCTGAGGCCCGGGGAGCGCGGCCGGTCCGGCCGCCCGGACTCCGCCCCCGCCCGGCAGCGATGGCTGCCGGACGGGGGCGGTTTCACGTTCAGTGCCCGGTCGCGCCGCCGTTGTCGCGGCGGTCCAGGGCGCGCTGCAGGGCAGCGGCGGCGTTCCTGCGGTCGGTCTCGCCGGACGTGCGCACGCGGTGACGGATCCTGCGGGCAGGGGCAGCGGTTTCGGCCATGGCCACGTCTCTCCTCTGTTCGATCCCCGAGATGCCGAGAAAACGGAATGCGACGCCGGAGCGGGCGGGGCCAGGTCGCGCCAGGGGTCACCTGTGCGTGCGCGCCGGCCTGAGCCGCCTTCGCTGGGTGGAGCGAGACGTTCGGCTTCCTACAAAGTTAGGACAGTCGGACCGTGCTGTCTGCACAATTACTTGGTCTTCCTACTATCTGAGACGGCGTGCGGGTGGCGGTGTTGCGCGCACGGTTGTGACCTGCGGGTTCGTTGTCCGGGGGAGCTGGACTGTCGCACGGTTCACACCCATTTCCCGGTGTCCCGGCGGGACATGTGTCCCATCGGGACACACCTGGATGTACGGTGCATGTATGGATGACGAAATGCCCGAACCGGACCGAAAGGTACAGGCGGCGCGCCGCACCCGGGACCGGCTCGCGGCTGCCGCGCTCGCCCTCGCGCTGGAGCGCGGACTCGCCGCCGTCACCGTCGAGGAGATCGCCGCCCGCGCCGACGTCACCCGCCGCACGTTCAGCCGCCACTTCACCGGCAAGGAGAGCGCCGTCGTGGACTGCCTCCGCGCCGACGCCGACCGGATCAACCGCGCACTGCGCGCCCGGCCCGCCGGCGAACCGCCGCTGACCGCCTACCACCGGGCCGTACGGGACTGGCTCGCCGACCCGGACCACCCCGCCTGGCACCGCCGCCCGCGGATGTTCGACCTGCTGCGACTCGCCGAACAGGAGCCGGCGCTCTTCGCCGCCCTCCAGCACACCCGGGTGGACGCCCAGGAGGACTCCGTCCGCATCGTCGCCGACCGGCTCGGCACCGACCCCGACACCGACCTGCGCCCCGCCGTACTGGTCGGCGCGGGCGCCGGGGCCCTGATCGCCGCACAGACCGCCTGGGTCCGCGGCGGGGACACCGGGGCGCTGCCGCGCCTGGTCGACCAGGCATTCGCGGCGCTCGCCGCAGAACGAGGAGGTTCGCAATGAAGGCCACGATGAAGGCCGTCCAGTACCGCACCGTGGGCGCCGCGCCCGAGGTCGTCGAGGTGCCCGTCCCCGTACCGGGGCCCGGCCAGGTCCTGCTGAAGGTGACCGCCGCCGGGGTCTGCCACTCCGACTTCTCGGTCATGCAGTGGTCGGCCGACCAGCTGCCCTTCCCGCTGCCGCTCACCCTCGGCCACGAGGGCGCCGGCACGGTCGCCGCGCTCGGCGACGGCGTCACCGGCTTCGCCGTGGGCGACCAGGTCGCCGTGTACGGCCCGTGGGGCTGCGGCGCCTGCGCCAAGTGCGCCGAGGGCAAGGAGAACTACTGCCTGCGCGCCCCCGAGCTCGGCATCCGCCCGCCCGGCCTGGGCGCCCCCGGCGCGCTCGCCGAGTACCTGCTCGTCGACGATGCCCGCCACCTGCTGCCGCTCGGCGGCCTGGACCCCGTGCAGGCCGTGCCGCTCACCGACGCGGGCCTCACCCCGTACCACGCCGTCAAGCGCTCGCTGCCGAAGCTGGTGCCCGGTTCCACCGCCGTCGTCATCGGCACCGGCGGCCTCGGCCACGTCGCCATCCAGCTGCTCCGCGCCCTGAGCACGGCCCGGGTGATCGCGCTGGACGTCAGCGAGGAGAAGCTGGCGCTGGCCCGCGAGGTCGGGGCGCACGAGACGGTGCTCTCCGACGAGAAGGCCGCGGCGACCGTCCGCGAACTGACCGGCGGCCTCGGGGCCCAGCTGGTCCTGGACTTCGTCGGCGCGCCGCCCACCGTCACCACCGCGGGCGCGGTCGCGGCCGTCGAGGCGGACGTGACGATCGTCGGCCTCGGCGGCGGCGCGCTGCCCGTCGGCTTCGGCACCTCGGCGTACGAGGTGTCGGTGGCCGCGCCGTACTGGGGCAGCCGGGCCGAACTGGCCGAGGTCCTGGAGCTGGCCCGGGCCGGCGCGCTCCGGGTGCACGTCGAGACGTACGGCATCGACGACGCGCCGCTGGCCTACGAGCGGCTGCACCACGGGCAGATCAACGGCCGGGCCGTGATCCTGCCCAACGGCTGAACTCAGCTCCGCGCGGGCTTCGTCCGCACCACCTCGAAGTGGTCGATCCGCTCGCCCGTCTCGGCGAGCGCGGTGACCATCATCCGGGGCCGGTGGCCGGTCTCGACCTCCACCGCGAGGAAGGAGAAGCCGGTGTAGCGCACCCGCGACCAGGCGACGTTGTCGGTGTTCTTCCCGCCGCCCTTCACCCAGTGGTACGTCTCGACCTCGTGCAGGTCCTTCACGTGCCCCTCGTAGCTGTCCGGCACGGGGAACTTGTACAGCGCCTTGCCCGCGCCGCCCGCCGTGACGTACACGATGCCCTCGCGCGCCGAGTCGACGTGACCGCCGACCGGCACCTTGCGGGACACGTCGGTGCCCTTGATCGCGTCGGTGCGCTCGTAGATGTGGTTGTGGCCGTTGATCACCAGGTCCACGCCGTGCTTCTCGAAGAGCGGCAGCCAGGCGTCCCGCACGCCGCCGTCCGAGGCGTGCGAGACGGTCGTGGAGAACGCGCAGTGGTGGAAGAAGACCACGAGGAAGTCGATGTCGTCACGGCCGCGCAGCTCGCCGAGGCGGCGGTCCAGCCACCGGGTCTGCTTCCCGTCCGTGTAGCCGGTGTTCGCGGTGATCTCGTAGCTGACGTCGTTGGCGTCCAGCGCGACCACGCCGACGTTGCCGTAGGTGAAGGAGTAGACGCCGGGGGCTTTCTTCGGGTCCGGGCCGTTCTCCGGCAGCGACCAGCGGGCCAGCTGGCCGCCGTATCCGTCGGGGGAGTACCAGGCCTCCATGTCGTGGTTGCCGGTCGTCACCATCCACGGCACGGACTTGGCGACCGTCTCGGTCTGCGCCAGGAACTGGTCCCACACCCGCGCGTCGTAGGTGTCCTCCTCCGACCCCTGGCCGTCCGGGTCGGCGTAGCAGATGTCGCCCGCGTGCAGGTGGAAGGAGGGGTTCTGGCCCAGGATCAGCTGGTCGTTGGCGAGCGCGTCGTAGCTGACGCCCTGGTCGCCGAAGGCGGTGAAGACGAACTTCTCCGGCCGCGCGGGCGCCGTACGGAACGTGCCGACGGTGGAGAAGTGGCGTGCGTCGGCCGGGTCGAAGCCGTCGTGGCCGACGCCGTAGTAGTACGTCGTGCCCGGCTTCAGGCCGTCCAGCGCGGCGTGCAGGTAGTACTGGTCGACGGCCGGCAGCTTCTTCGTGAGCGCGGGGGTGTGCAGGTCCCGCACCTCCGCCTCGATCTTCCGGCTGAGGTCCCACGGCTTCAGGCCCACCCGCAGGTACGGCCGCTTCACCGCGAACGGCACCTGCCAGGAGACCCGCATCTGCGTCTTGGGGTCGGCGCCGAACTGCAGGTGCCGGCCGAAGGGCGCCACCATCGAGCCGTCCACCGTGGCCGTGGCGGGCGTGGAGAGCAGGGTCGTGGAGCGCGGCGACGCGCAGGCCGTGGTGGTGCCGATCAGCCCGCTGCCCGCGACGATCCCCGCGCCCGCCGCCGAGGTGCGCAGCAGTCCGCGGCGGGACAGCTTGGTGCGCAGGTACTCGTGCTGCTCGGCCATGGACATGCGGGCGGCGATCCGCTCCGGGATGCCGAAGCGGGGGATGTCGGGGGACGTGGGGGTCTCACGGGAAGCCATGCCGGTAACGTTCCATCGCCCCGGAACCGGATGGCGTACTCCCGGTTAACCTCAGCTGTACGGCTCACCATGTGTCCGTATGCCGGACGGTGGATGTCAGCCCCTGGGACGAAGAGTAGGGTCCAGGCATGTCTCGCAGCATTCGCCTCGCAGTGATCCCCGGTGACGGTATCGGCCAGGAAGTCGTGGCCCAGGGCCTCAAGGTCCTCTCGGCCGTCCTCCCGCAGGACGTGAAGCTGGAAACCCAGGAGTACGACCTGGGCGCCAAGCGATGGCACGCGACCGGCGAGACCCTGCCGGACGCCGAGATGGAGTCGCTCAAGCAGCACGACGCGATCCTGCTCGGCGCGATCGGCGACCCGTCCGTGCCCTCCGGCGTCCTGGAGCGCGGCCTGCTGCTGAAGCTCCGCTTCGCGTTCGACCACTTCGTCAACCTGCGCCCGTCGAAGCTCTTCCCGAACACCAGCACCCCGCTGGCCGGCCGCCCCGACATCGACTTCATCGTCGTCCGCGAGGGCACCGAGGGTCCGTACACCGGCAACGGCGGCAGCCTGCGCACCGGTACGCCCCACGAGGTCGCCACCGAGGTCAGCCTGAACACGGCGTACGGCGTCGAGCGGGTCGTGCGGGATGCGTACGAGCGCGCCCAGGCCCGCCCGCGCAAGAAGCTGACGCTGGTCCACAAGAACAACGTCCTGGTCCACGCCGGCCACATGTGGAAGAACATCTTCGACAAGGTCGGCGAGGAGTACCCCGAGGTCACCACCGACTACCTGCACGTCGACGCCGCGACGATCTTCTTCGTCACGCAGCCGGAGCGCTTCGACGTCATCGTCACCGACAACCTCTTCGGCGACATCCTCACCGACCTCGCCGCTGCCGTGACCGGCGGCATCGGCCTGGCCGCCTCCGGCAACATCAACCCCTCCGGCGCCTTCCCGTCCATGTTCGAGCCGGTCCACGGCTCGGCCCCGGACATCGCGGGCACCGGCAAGGCCGACCCGACGGCGACCATCCTCTCCGTCGCGCTCCTCCTGCGGCACCTCGGTTACGACGCCGAGGCCACCCGCATCGAGGAGGCCGTCGCCACGGATCTCGAAGGCCGCGACGGCACGGCCCGCACCACCGACGAGATCGGCGACGCGCTCGCCGGCCGAGTAGCGGGCTGACGCCGCTGCTTCTCCGCCACGACGGCCGATGACGGCCGTTCCCGCCAGTAGCCCAGCGGCAGCGTACGTACGCCCACCCGTCGCCCGCCACCACCCTTCAGTGGAGGCGCTGCGCGCCGCGTACCCGTTGGCCGCTGGGCTACTCGGCGGTTGGGTGCGACCATCGACCCCAGGTCGCGCTTGAGCATTACGTCACCTCCTTCCTCTCCGCGGTCCCACACGAGCGATAATCGGACGCGGGACCGCGTACGGGAGGGAACTCGGACGTCCACGTACCGACAGGACGTCATGAGCGCGGCCGCCACAACCTCACCGGTGAAGGACACGCACTCATGACGACGCCCACGATCGAGCTCAAGCCCTCCGCGCACCCGCTGTCCGCAGCGGAGCGCGAGAAGATCCTGGCCAGCCCCGGCTTCGGCCGGCACTTCACCGATCACATGGTGACCGTTCGGTGGACCGAGGGCCGCGGCTGGCACGACGCGCAGCTCGTCCCGTACGCGCCGCTCTCCATCGACCCGGCGAACATGACGCTGCACTACGCCCAGACGATCTTCGAGGGGCTGAAGGCCTACCGCCGGCCCGACGGCTCCGTGGCCACGTTCCGCCCCGAGGCCAACGCCCAGCGCTTCCAGCGCTCCGCGCGCCGCCTCGGCATGCCCGAGCTGCCCGTCGAGACCTTCCTCGCCGCCTGCGACGCGCTGGTCGAGCAGGACAAGGGCTGGGTCCCGGCGCACGGCGGCGAGGAGTCGCTCTACCTGCGCCCCTTCATGTTCGCCACCGAGGTCGGCCTGGGCGTGAAGCCCGCCAACGAGTACCTCTTCATCGTGATCGCCTCGCCCGCCGGCGCCTACTTCCCCGGCGGCGTCAAGCCCGTCTCCATCTGGCTGTCCGAGGACCGGGTGCGCGCCGTCCCCGGCGGCATGGGCGACGCCAAGACCGGCGGCAACTACGCCGCGTCCCTGCTCGCCCAGGCCGAGGCCGCCGAGAAGGGCTGCGACCAGGTCGCCTACCTCGACGCCGTCGAGCACAAGTGGGTCGAGGAGCTGGGCGGCATGAACCTGTACTTCGTGTACGGGAACGGCGGCGCCGACGGCCGGCCGAAGATTGTCACCCCGACGCTGACGGGCTCGCTCCTCGCGGGCGTCACCCGTGACTCCCTGCTCACCGTCGCCCGCGACCTGGGCTACGAGGCGGAAGAGGCGCGCGTCTCCATCGACCAGTGGCAGGCCGACACCGAGAACGGCACGCTCACCGAGGTCTTCGCCTGCGGCACCGCCGCGGTCATCACGCCCGTGGGCACCGTGAAGCGCGCCGGCGCCGAGTGGCAGCAGGGCGGCGGCGAGCCCGGCGAGGTCACCATGAAGCTCCGCGAGGCGCTGCTGGACATCCAGCGCGGCACGGCGGCGGACGCCCACGGCTGGATGCACCCCCTGGGCTGACCGCCGAGGGAAGCAACCGGCTCCGACGGGCCGTCCCGCGCACGCCTTCCGCGTCCGGGGCGGCCCTTCGCCGTACGGCCCGGCCGGGCTACGGCACCTCCGCCGGGGCCTCCGGCACCGGCGCCACGGGCGCCGGCGCGGCCGCCGGGCGACGCGTCAGCGCCCCGTACAGCACGGCCGTGACCAGCGCCGACAGCAGGAACGAGAGATCGATGCCGCCGGTGTACGGGACGAGCGGGCCGGTGTAGAGCGGGGTGTCCACCGCCGCCAGGCCGACCAGCGAGCCGAGCGCCCACGCCGTCGTGGCGGGCGCGTTCCAGCCCGCGGTGTACCAGTACCGGCCGCCCCGGGAGCGGCGGTTGTAGACCTGCAGCGCCTCGGAGTCGTACACCCCGCGGCAGCGCGCGAAGCCGATGACGGTGATCACCGCCCAGGGCGTGCCGACCGCGGTGAGCAGCAGCACGAACGAGGTCATCGCGTCCTGCGCGTCCCACGCGAAGTGGCCGAGGTAGACGAAGAACGTGGCGACCGCGGCCACGACGTACGTGGCCTGGGTACGGGTGGCGCGCGGCAGGATCGCGTCGAGGTCCAGGCCCATCGAGTACAGCATCAGCCCCGCGTTGCCGACCGAGCCCGCCGAGGCGGCGAGGAGCAGCGGGACCAGGAACCAGAAGGGCGCGCCCGCGACGAGCGGCCCGGCGTAGTCCTCGCCCGCGCCGACCGCGAGCGCGGTGAAGGTGCCGAAGAGCTGGGGGACCAGCAGGCCCGCGACCAGCCCGAGGCAGGTGGCCAGGAACACCTTGCGGGAGCTGTGGCGGCGCGGGGAGATGTACCGGGTGTAGTCGCCCAGCAGCGTGATGAAGGCGATCGGGCCGCTCAGTCCGGCCGAGACCACGGCCAGCAGCCAGGTCGGCCAGAAGCTGCCGAGCAGGTACGCGCTGCCGTGCGGCGCGGCGGTGGTGAAGTCCGGCGCGTACGCGAACAGGCCGATCGCGAGGATCGCCGTCATGCCGAGCGCGAGGACGCGGGAGAGGCGGAGCAGGAGCTTGTAGCCGTAGACCGCGCCGGCGGCCGTGCAGACGGCGAGCAGGGCGTAGACGGCGGCATAGCTCGCGCCGCTGTCGGGGAGGCCGACGATCCGGGCGAGGGTGCCGACGACGGCGTCGCCGCCGACCCAGAGGGTGAGCGCGGTGTAGCCGAGCGAGAGCAGCAGGCCGATCACCGAGCCGACCAGCCGGCCGCGGACGCCGAAGTGCGCGCCGGAGCTGGTGGAGAGGTTGGTGCCGGTCCGCAGCGAGACCAGCGCGAGCGGAGCGGTGAGCAGCGTCCCGACGAGGGTGCCGAGGGTGAGGGAGGTGACCGAGGGCCAGAAGCCCAGCCCGAAGGAGACCGGCAGCCAGCCGAAGATCACCACCCCCAGGGCGAGGTTGGAGCCGAGCAGGATGGAGACGAGATCGCGGGGGCTGCTGGTGCGTTCCTCGTCGGGGATCGTGTCGACTCCGCGTTGTTCGATCGGCATGAGAGGGCTCCTCTGAGAGGCCGGACAACTGTCGAGGGGGGGGTGCCGCTCCGGTGCGGAGCGTTCCGCTTTATTGAGCGGCGCTCAATGTGACCCATGCCCCTGTAGTCGGTCAACCCCTTCCCACGTCTCGATACTGTGGTTAGAGTGACGCTCTAATCGATCAGGAGGTGTGGGTGGCATGCGGCTGACCCCGACGGAGCGCGACCGGCTGCTGCTGTTCGGCGCCGCCGAACTGGCGAGAGCGCGCAGGGCACGCGGCCTGAAGCTGAACGTGCCCGAGGCGACGGCGCTGGTCGCGGACACGGTCTGCGAGGTGGCCAGGGACGGCGGCCGGCTGGCCGACGCCATCGAGGCGGCCCGTGCGGTCCTCGGCCCGGACGACGTCCTGCCCGGCGTCGCCGACGTCGTGACCGAGGTGCACGTCGAGGCCGTCTTCGACGACGGCTCCCGGCTCGCCGTGGTCAGCGACCCGATCGCCGGGGGATCGATGGGCGACGCGGCACCCGGCGCGATCCTGCCCGGACCCGCCGACACGGCCCCCGAGCCCGCGGTCACCGTCCGCGTCCGCAACACCGCGACCGTCCCCGTCAGCGTCACCTCCCACTTCCACTTCTTCGAGGCCAACCCCCGGCTCGACTTCGACCGCGCCGCCGCCTACGGCATGCGCCTCAACGTCCCCGCCGGCTCCTCCCAGCGCTTCGACCCGGGCGGCGAGGAAGAAGTCGGCCTCCTGCCGATCGGCGGCGCACGCATCGCCATCGGCTTCGCGGGCCTGGTGGACGGCCCGCTCGACGCACCGGGGGCCAAGGAAGAAGCGCTGCGGCGGGCCGCCGCCTGCGGCTACCTGGGGGCGAGCACCGAAGAGGAGGAGCGGGCATGACCATCGACCCGCAGGAATACGCGTCCGTGCACGGCCCCCGGGCCGGCGACCGGGTCGTCCTCGGCGACACCGGCCTCGTCGTACGCGTCGAGTCCGACGCCCAGAAGCCCGGCGACGAGTTCCTCGCCGGCTTCGGCAAGACCGCCCGCGACGGCCTGCACCTCAAGGCCGCCGCCGTCCGCGAGACCTGTGACGTCGTCATCAGCAACGTCCTCGTCATCGACGCCGTCCAGGGCATCCGCAAGGTGTCCATCGGCATCCGCGAGGGCCGCATCAGCGGCATCGGCCGGGCCGGCAACCCCGACACCACGGACGGCATCGACGTCGTCGTCGGCACCGGCACCTCGATCGTCTCCGGCGAGGGCCTGATCGCCACGGCGGGCGCGGTGGACACCCACGTCCACCTGCTTTCGCCGCGCATCATGGAGGCCTCCCTCGCCTCCGGCGTCACCTCCATCATCGGCCAGGAATTCGGCCCCGTCTGGGGCGTCGGCGTCAACTCGCCCTGGGCCCTGCGGCACGCCTTCAACTCCTTCGACGCCTGGCCGGTCAACATCGGCTTCCTCGGCCGCGGCTCCTCCTCCGACCCGGCCCCGCTCGTCGAGGCGCTCGCCGAGGGCGGCGCCTCCGGCTTCAAGGTCCACGAGGACATGGGCGCCCACACCCGCGCCCTGGACACCGCCCTGCGCGTCGCCGAGGAACACGACGTCCAGGTCGCCCTGCACAGCGACGGCCTCAACGAGTGCCTGTCGGTGGAGGACACCCTCTCCGTCCTCGACGGCCGCACCATCCACGCCTTCCACATCGAGGGCTGCGGCGGCGGACACGTACCCAACGTCCTGAAGATGGCGGGCGTGGAGAACGTCATCGGCTCCTCCACCAACCCCACGCTGCCCTTCGGCCGGGACGCGGTCGCCGAGCACTACGGCATGATCGTCTCCGTCCACGACCTGAAGACGGACCTGCCCGGCGACGCCGCCATGGCCCGCGACCGGATCCGCTCCGGCACCATGGGCGCCGAGGACGTCCTGCACGACCTCGGGGCCATCGGCATCACCTCCTCCGACGCCCAGGGCATGGGCCGCGCCGGCGAGACCGTACGCCGCACCTTCGCCATGGCCGGCAAGATGAAGGCCGAACTCGGCCCCATGGAGGGCGACGGCCCGCACGACGACAACGCCCGCGTGCTGCGCTACATGGCCAAGCTCACCATCAACCCCGCCATCGCCCACGGCCTCTCCCACGAGATCGGCTCCCTCGAAGTCGGCAAGATGGCCGACATCGCGCTCTGGCAGCCCCGCTACTTCGGCGCCAAGCCGCAGATGGTCCTGAAGTCCGGCTTCCCCGCGTGGGGCGTCACCGGCGACCCCAACGCCGCCACCGACACCTGCGAACCCCTCGTCATGGGACCGCTGTTCGGCGGCCACGGCGCCACCGCCGCCGACCTCTCCGTCGCCTTCGTCAGCGGCGCCGCGGTCGAGGCGGGCTCGCCCGGCAAGGCCTTCGACTCGCTGCCCACCCGGCGCCGCCGCGTCGCCGTCCGCGGCACCCGCGGCATCGGCCCCCGCGACCTGCTCCTCAACGACCGCGTCGGCAACGTCCAGGTCAACGGCGACACCGGCCTGGTCACCCTCGACGGCGCTCCCATGCGCTCCGACCCCGCCGACTACGTCTCGCTGTCCCGGCTCTACTTCCTCTGAGCCGGCACCACCCGGCCGCCCGGCACACCCGGGCGGCACCGGACCGGGGGCGTCCGTTCGTGCGGGACGGCGCCCCCTCCCGCCGGTACGCCCTGCCCGGACCGGCCCCGCACCGGCCGCAGCGGCCTGCCCCGCTGCGGCCATCACGCCCCGCCCGGGGCCCCGTCCCTTCCCGGGCGGCACCGGGGCGGCCCGCCCCTCCCCGGGCGGCCGCCCCGGCTTCCTCACCCTCGACCTCTCCCACCCAAGGACGCAGCTCATGACGGACCAGCCCCTCCCCTCCACCGGCGCCACCCCCGCCGCCGACGGATACGCCATGCCCCCGGAGTGGGCACCCCACGAGCGCACCTGGATGGCCTGGCCCGGCCCCAACTTCACCTTCGGCGAAGAAGGCGGCAGCGACCTCTCCGAAGCCCGCGTCGCCTGGGCCCGCGTGGCACGCGCCGTACGCCGCTTCGAACCCGTCACCGTCGTCGCAGGACCCGGTCAGGCCGCCAACGCCCGCGGCCTCCTCGGCCCCGACATCGACGTCGTCGAGCGGGAGCTGAACGACGCCTGGATGCGCGACATCGGTCCCACCTTCCTCACCGGCAACGGCCAACTCGCCGCCACCGACTGGGTGTTCAACGGCTGGGGTGCCCAGGAATGGGCGAGCTGGGAACACGACGCGAAGATCGCCGCCGAGGTCGCGGACCTCGCCGAGGCGCGCCGCTACGCCACCCCTCTCGTCAACGAGGGCGGTGGCCTGCACATCGACGGCGAGGGCACCGTCCTGCTCACCGAGACCGTCCAGCTCGACCCCGGCCGCAACCCCGGCCGCACCCGCGAAGAGGTCGAAGCCGAGATCCACGCCCACCTCGGCACCACCAAGGCGATCTGGCTGCCCCGCGGCCTCACCGCCGACTACGGCCAGTTCGGCACCCGCGGCCACGTCGACATCGTCGCCGCGTTCGCCCGCCCCGGCACCGTCGTCGTCCACACCCAGCCCGACCCCGCCCACCCCGACCACGCGGTCTGCGCCGAAATCGTCAAGATCCTGCAGAGCGCCACCGACGCCCGCGGCCGGCAGCTGGAGGTCGTCGAGGTACCGGCACCCACCGTCATCGAGGAGGACGGCGAGTTCGTCGACTACTCCTACATCAACCACTACCTCTGCAACGACGGCGTCGTCCTCTGCTCCTTCGACGACCCGCGCGACGAGCACGCCGCCGGAATCTTCCGCCGGCTCTTCCCCGGCCGTACGGTCACCCTCGTCGACGCCCGTACGATCTTCGCTGCGGGTGGCGGCATCCACTGCATCACCCAGCAGCAGCCCAAGGTCTGATCAGCCACCGATCAGCCGGTCCAGGAGGTCACCGTGCCCGGTCCCGCACGCCGTCCCCGGCGGCGGCTCAGCCAGCCACGCGAGCAGGTGCTCGCCGCGGCCATGACCACCATCGCCGAAGAGGGCCTGGACCGGCTCACCATGGCCGGACTCGGCCGCGAGGTCGGCATGAGCAGTGGCCACATCCTCTACTACTTCGGCACCAAGGACGAGCTGCTGCTGCAGACCCTGCAGTGGAGCGAGGAACAGCTCGGCGCGCAGCGCCGCGCCGAGCTGGCCCGCCCCGCGCCCACCCGCGACCGCATCGACTCCCTCGTCGACCTCTACCTCCCCGACGGACCCCGCGACCCCCGCTGGACCCTCTGGCTAGAGGTCTGGAACCGCTCCCAGAACGCCGACGACGCCACCCGCCAGCGCCAGCTCGACCTGGAACTCGCCTGGCACCGCGACCTCGTCGCCCTCCTCGTCGAAGGCGCCTCCAAGGGCGAACTGCGCGCCGTCGACGCCGAACGCTTCGCCACCCGCACCCGCGCCCTCCTCGACGGCTTCGGCACCCACCTCGTCGTCGGCCTGCCCGGCCTCTCCCGCCCGGACGTACTCGGACACGTACGCGACTTCCTGGACGAAACGCTCACGCGCACCGACGGCGAAAGCACGTAACGCACGGAACGAAGCCTGATCGTTGTCCGGTGCACCCTTGCCGAAAAGTCCCAGCTCCGGCACCGTTCTCGGCTATGGGACGAGAGCAATGGAAGAAGATCTGGGTCGGGTCCGCCGGCAACATGGTCGAGTGGTTCGACTGGTTCGTGTACGCGAGCTTCGCCGTGTACTTCGCGGACTCCTTCTTCCCCAAGGGCAATGAGACCGCCAACCTCATGAACACCATGGGCGTCTTCGCGGTCGGCTTCTTCATGCGGCCGGTCGGCGGCTGGCTGCTCGGCCGGGTCGGCGACCGCAAGGGCCGCAAGGCCGCCCTCACGCTCACCGTCACCCTGATGTCGGCCTCCGCCGTCCTCATCGCGGTCGCCCCCACCTACGCGGTGGCCGGCTACGGCGGCGTCGCCGTCCTCCTCGTCGCCCGCATGCTCCAGGGCCTCTCCGTCGGCGGCGAGTACGCCGCCAGCGCCACCTACCTCACCGAAGCCTCCGCACCCGGCCGCCGCGGCTTCGCCTCCAGCTTCCAGTACGTCTCGATGACCGCCGGCCAGCTCCTCGGCCTCGGCCTCCAGATCATTCTCCAGCGCACCATGTCCGAGGACGCGCTCCACAGCTGGGCCTGGCGCATCCCCTTCATCATCGGCGCCCTCGGCGCCGCCATCGTCTTCTACCTCCGCCGCAACATGCTGGAGACCGAGGTCTACGCGGCCGACGACGACGCCAACAGCGACCCCGAGCGCGGCACCCTCAAGGCCCTCTGGGCCCACAAGCGCGAGGCGTTCCTCGTCATCGCCCTCACCATGGGCGGCACCGTGGCGTACTACACGTACACCACCTACCTCACCAAGTACCTCTCCAACAGCGCCGGGATGGACAAGCCGACCGCCTCCCTGGTCAGCTTCTGCGCCCTCTTCGTCTTCATGTGCATCCAGCCGCTCGCCGGCAAGCTGTCCGACCGCATCGGCCGCCGCCCGCTGCTGATCACCTTCGCCATCGGCTCGACCTTCCTCACCGTGCCGATCATGACCCTGCTGCGGCACGCCGGCTCCTTCTGGCCCGCCCTCGGCCTCGCCCTGCTCGCCCTCGTCGTCGTCACCGGCTACACCTCCATCAACGCCTGCGTGAAGGCCGAGCTGTTCCCCACCGGCATCCGGGCCCTCGGCGTCGCCCTCCCGTACGCCATCGCCAACGCCCTCTTCGGCGGCACCGCCGAATACGTCGCCCTGTGGTTCAAGAACGGCGGCAACGAGTCCGGCTACTACTGGTACGTCGCCGGCTGCGCCGCCGTCTCCCTGGTCGTCTATCTGACGATGCGGGAAACCCGCACCATCGACCTCCACCGCGTCACCAAGGACGAGGCGGGCAAGGGGAAGGACCAGCGACTGCTCGCATCCTGAGACGGTGGGCGCTTTGGGGGCAGTCGTGTGCAAGACTGCCCCCATGCTCTCGTTCGCCATGATTATTGGCAGCAGGCGCGCCGGTCCGCAGTGACCGCCCCGTACGAAACCGAGTACGGCGCGGCACCGTCGTCCCAGACCCGCGCGCAGACCTCTCGCACCCGCGAGAGGTTTTTTCGTTTCCCGGCCCACCAGCCACCGGGGACGGAGCGCGAGGGATCATGAGGGGACGGTGGAGCCGGTAATTCCGGTAGACCGAGATCCCGACAGGAGCCAGACCAGCATGACGGACACCTCAGAACCCTCTCCTCTGTCCGACGATTTCCATGTGTTCGACACGACGCTGCGCGACGGCGCGCAGCGCGAGGGCATCAACCTGACCGTCGCGGACAAGCTGACCATCGCACGCCACCTGGACGACTTCGGCGTGGGCTTCATCGAGGGCGGCTGGCCCGGAGCCAACCCCCGGGACACCGAGTTCTTCCAGCGCGTACAGGAAGAGGTCCCCTTCCGCCACGCACGGCTGGTCGCCTTTGGCGCCACCCGCAAGGCCGGCGTACGCGTCGAGGACGACGCCCAGGTGGCGGCCCTGCTGGACTCCGGCGCCCCGGTGATCACCCTGGTCGCCAAGTCCCACGTACGCCACGTCGAACTGGCCCTGCGCACCACGCTGGACGAGAACCTGGCCATGATCCGCGACACCGTCGCGTACCTCCGCTCCCAGGGCCGCCGGGTCTTCCTGGACTGCGAGCACTTCTTCGACGGCTACGCGCTGGACGCGGCCTACGCCAAGCAGGTCGTCCGCACCGCGAGCGAGGCCGGCGCCGACGTCGTGGTGCTCTGCGACACCAACGGCGGCATGCTCCCCGCCCAGGTCACCGCCGTCGTCCGGACCGTCCTCGCGGACACCGGCGCGCGGCTGGGCATCCACGCCCAGGACGACACCGGCTGCGCCGTCGCCAACACCCTGGCCGCCGTCGACGCGGGCGCCACGCACGTGCAGTGCACCGCCAACGGCTACGGCGAGCGGGTCGGCAACTCCAACCTCTTCCCGGTCGTGGCCGCGCTGGAGCTGAAGTACGGCCGCAAGGTGCTGCCCGAGGGCAAGCTCGCCGAGACCACCCGCATCTCGCACGCCATCGCCGAGGTCGTGAACCTCACGCCCTCCACCCACCAGCCCTACGTCGGCCTCTCCGCCTTCGCGCACAAGGCGGGCCTGCACGCCTCCGCGATCAAGGTCGACCCGGACCTGTACCAGCACATCGACCCCGAGCTGGTCGGCAACACCATGCGGATGCTGGTCTCCGACATGGCCGGCCGCGCCTCGATCGAGCTCAAGGGCAAGGAGCTGGGCATAGACCTCGGCGGCGACCGCGAGCTGGTCGGCCGGGTCGTGGAGCGGGTCAAGGAGCGCGAGCTCGCCGGCTACACGTACGAGGCCGCCGACGCCTCCTTCGAACTCCTCCTGCGCGAGGAAGTCCAGGGCAAGCCGCTGCGCTACTTCACCGTCGAGTCCTGGCGCGCGATCGTGGAGGACCGCCCGGACGGCACGCACGCCAACGAGGCCACGGTGAAGCTGTGGGCGAAGGGCGAGCGGATAGTGGCCACGGCGGAGGGCAACGGCCCGGTCAACGCCCTGGACCGCGCGCTGCGGGTCGCGCTGGAACAGATCTACCCGCAGCTCGCGTCGATGGAGCTGGTGGACTACAAGGTACGCATCCTGGAAGGCGCACTCGGCTCCGGCTCGATCACCCGCGTCCTGGTCTCCACGGGCGACGGCCGCGGCGAGTGGTCCACGGTGGGCGTGGCGGAGAACGTCATCGCCGCCTCATGGCAGGCCCTGGACGACGCCTACGCCTACGGCCTCCTCCGCGCGGGCGTCGATCCGCAGGACTGACGGCGGACGGCATGAAGGGGGCGTGCACTGCCGAGCAGTGCGCGCCCCCTTCGGGCACCGGGCGGGAACGCCCGGTCAGGCTGCCTTGACCGCCGAGATGTCAAAGGTCAGCTTTACCTTGTCGCTGACCATGACGCCGCCCGTCTCCAGGGCGGCGTTCCAGGTCAGGCCCCACTCGGAGCGGAGGATGTCGGCGGTGCCCTCGAAGCCGACGCGGTCGGCGCCGTAGACGTCGGTGGCGGAGCCGTTGAACTCCAGGTCGATGGTGAGCGGCTTGGTGACGTCCTTGATCGTCAGGTCGCCGGTGACCCGGTACGTCTCGCTGTCGGTCTGCTCGACGGCGGTGGAGCGGAAGGTCATCAGGGGGAACTTCTCCGCGTCGAAGAAGTCGGCGCTCTTCAGGTGGCCGTCGCGGTCCGCGATGCCGGTGTCGATGCTGTCGATCTTCACGTCGATGCTCGCGGTGGAGGCGGCCGGGTTCGCGCCGTCCAGGCGGAGGGTGCCCTCGTGCTCGCCGAAGGAGCCGCGGACGTTGGTGACCATGGCGTGCCGCACCGTGAAGCCGATGCTGCTGTGGGCCGGGTCGATGGTGTACTCGCCGGTCAGTGCGGCCAGCGCGGGGTCCGCCGCGAGGGTCGCGGTGGCGGCGGGGGCGGCGGTCTCGGTGGCGCGCTTGCGGTTGAACAGAGCCATGGCTCCTCCTCGGGGGGACGGGTCCGGGGGACCTCGGGCGTCGATGTCGCTGTCGAACTTCTTGTTTAACGTTCAACGAGATTCAGCGTAGACCCTTCTGGTTCAAAATTCAACCTTTCTGTCGAGGGGTGGCCGCGACGGGCTTCGTCCGCCCTGCTCGCAAGGGCTGGCGACGCGCGTAGAGGTCGGGCATCATCTGCGGTGCTCCACCTGCACCGCCGAAACATCCGTCGCACGGTTCACCGGTTCACCGCAGGAGGTTCCCCTTGAGAGTCCGTACCGTCCTCAGCGCGCCGGCCCTCGTCCTCGGCGTCCTGTTCGCCCCCGGCTTCGGCGTCCTCACCGGCGCCGGCGAGGCGCACGCCGTCACCAAGCTCACCCACTCCCAGGCCACCACGATGTTCCGCAACGCCGGCATCACCTGGTCCTCCTCCGGCGGCTGTTCGGACCGCAACACCCCGACCTGCACCTCCTTCGACCAGCTGAACCAGGCCACCGCCCAGGGCGCCGTCACGCTCAAGAAGGCGAGCGGCTGCGCGCTGAACATCACCGGCGGCACCGAGACCGGCCACGCGAGCGGCACGTACAGCCACTGGAACGGCTACAAGCTGGACTTCGCGCTGAACAGCTGCGTCAGCAACTACGTGACCGGCACCTTCGCCTACATCGGCGTACGCGGCGACGGCGCGCCGATGTACCGGTCGGGCTCCGGCAACATCTACGCCAAGGAGGGCTCGCACTGGGACGTCCTCTACTACAACTGCGGCGGCTGCTGACCATGGCGCCGCGCGCTTCCCACTGGACCCGCCGGGGCTTCCTCGCGACGGGCGGCGCCGGCGCGGCCGCCCTCGCGCTGTCCGCGCAGGACGCCGTCGCCGCCGGCTCCGGCCGGGCCGCCCCCGCCGCCGACGAGTACGCCACCCTGCGGCAGCGCTGGGCCGACCTTCAGCTGGGCACCGACTTCGACCCGGCCGCCGAGCCGTACGCCTCCCGGCTGCGGGAGACCGGCGACCTCGCCCGGCGGTTCCGGGCGGCCATGGCGCCGGCCGCCGCGTCGCTCTGGCCGGACTGCCCGTTCGACCCGCCGGCCGGCATCACCCGCAGCTACAGCCGGCTGAACACCCTGGCGCAGGCGTACGCCCAGCCCGGTACGGGCCTCACCGGCGACGCGGGCGTCCTCGCCGACGTCCTCGCGGGCCTGGACCACCTCGACACCAAGGTCTACAACCCCACGACCACCCGGTACGGCAACTGGTGGGAGTGGCAGATCGGCAGCCCGCGGCTGCTCCTGGACACGATGACGCTGGTCGACGACGCGCTCTCCGACGCGCAGCGCGACCGCTTCCTCGCCGCGGTCGACCACTTCGTGCCCGACTCGATGCTCGGCGACTACACCGGCACGAGCACCGGGGCCAACCGCGTCGACCTGTGCCGGGTCGTCGCGGTGCGCGGCGTCCTGGGCCGGTCGGCGGCGAAGCTGGCGCTCGCCCGCGACGCGCTCTCGCCGGTCTTCCCGTACGTGACGAAGGGCGACGGGCTGTACGCCGACGGCTCCTTCGTGCAGCACACCTGGGTCGCCTACTCCGGTACGTACGGCTTCGTGCTGCTGGACGGGCTCGGGCGGCTGTTCACGCTGCTGCGCGGCAGCACATGGGAGGTGACCGACCCCAAGCGGCAGATCATCTTCGACAGCGTGGAGAACGCCTACGCACCGCTGCTGCACAACGGCCTGATGATGGACAGCGTCAACGGGCGGGCGGTCAGCCGCGGTTACCTGGCCGACGACGACCTGAAGGTGATGCGCAGCGACCACTTCCACGGGCACGCGCTGCTGGCCGCGGTGACGGTGCTGGCGCAGGGGGCCTCCGCCGCCGAGCGGGACCGCTGGCATGCCATGGTCAAGGGCTGGATCGAACGGGACAGCACGCTGGACGTGCTGACCGACCGGCAGTTCGGCGTCGCGGATGCCGCGCGGCTGGCCGCCGTGGCCGCCGGGCCGGGCCCCGCGGCGCCCGAGCCGGTCGCGCACAAGCTCTTCCCCGCCATGGACCGGGCGGTGCACCGCCGCTCCGGGTTCGCCGCGAACATCGCCATGGCCTCGGAGCGGATCACGTACTACGAGAACGGCAACGGGGAGAATCCGCGCGGCTGGCACACCGGTGCCGGAATGCTCTACTGGTGGGGCGCGGACTTCGGCGGCGGCCAGTACACCGACGCCTTCTGGCCGACGGTGGACCCGTACCGCCTGCCGGGGACCACGGTGTCCACCAAGCGGCTCGCCGACAACGAGGGTGGCGGCTGGGGTGCGCCCAAGCCCGCCGCGACCTGGGTGGGCGGCACCACGGACGGCGAGTTCGCGGCCGTGGGGCAGGACGTCCGCGGGCTCTCGTCGACGCTGCGGGCCAAGAAGTCCTGGTTCTGCCTGGCCGACGCGGTGGTGTGCCTGGGCGCGGGGATCACCGGGCAGGACGGTGTGCCCGCCGAGACGATCGTGGACAACCGCAACCTCGGCGCCTCGGGGAGCCCGGTGCTCACGGTCGACGGTGCCCGGCAGTCCTCGGCGACCGGCTGGACGGGCACCTTCCCGCGGGCCCGCTGGGCGCACCTGGAGGGGCACGGCGGGTACGTCTTCCCCGGTGGCGCGGGGCTGCGGGCGCTGCGGGAGGCCCGTACGGGCGCGTGGCGGGACATCAACACCGGCTCCTCGCCGGACCGGCTCACCCGCCGCTACCTCACGCTCTGGCACGAGCACGGCACCGACCCGGTGGACGCCTCGTACGCCTATGTCCTGATGCCGGGGGCCGGGCCGCGTGCCCTCGCGGCGCGCGCCGCCGACCCGCACTGGCTGCGGGTGCTCGCCAACACGGGCGGTGCGCAGGCGGTGGAGGTGCGTGCGCTGGGGGTGACGGCGGCGAACTTCTGGCGGGCCGGTACGGCGGGCCCGCTGACCGTCTCGGCGCCGGCCTCCGTGCTGGTGCGCGGGCGCGGCCGGACGGCGACGCTGTGCGTGGCGGAGCCGCCGCGCACGGGGGAGCCGGTGGAGGTCGTCTGGGACCGGCCGGTGCGCGGCGTGGTGGACGCCGGGCCGGGCGTCACGGTCCTGGAGGCCGGCCGGCGGCTGCGGCTGCGGGTGGCGCCGGGGAAGGTCTGCGCCACGTTCCGCTGTACTGTCACCACGGGCTGACCCGTCCGCCGGGCGGCGCGGGCCGGCCCCGCCGCCCGGCGGACGCGCGGGCCGATGGCCGGGAACCGCGGTCAACCGGCGGACCGCCACAAGACGCCACCGGTGTCTTTTGTGGGCCCCGCACAGTGCCCGCGGAGTGGTCGTTCGCGTCCGGGCCGGGCCCGCGCCCCGCGTACAGCGTGGTTCTGTTCTGCTTGCCCACCAAATCGCGCTCGACGTTGTACGAAACCGACATCGGTTCCCGAGCAGGTGTCCGCGTACGGTCGATGCATGACCACTGTCGAAGATGCGCCCGCCGAGGCGAACGACGCCCGCGGGCGCGTCGCCGAGCTGCACGCGATCCGTGAGCAGGCCCGGCGAGGCCCGAGTGAGCGCGCCACCGAGGCCCAGCGCGCCAAGGGCAAGCTCACCGCCCGCGAGCGGATCGACCTCCTGCTGGACGAGGGGTCCTTCAACGAGGTCGAGCCGCTGCGCCGGCACCGTGCGACCGGCTTCGGCCTGGAGAACAAGAAGCCCTACACCGACGGTGTGATCACCGGCTGGGGCACCGTGCACGGCCGTACCGTCTTCGTGTACGCGCACGACTTCCGGATCTTCGGCGGCGCGCTGGGCGAGGCCCACGCCACCAAGATCCACAAGATCATGGACATGGCCATCCAGGCCGGTGCGCCGCTGGTGTCGCTGAACGACGGCGCGGGCGCCCGGATCCAGGAGGGTGTCTCGGCGCTCGCCGGCTACGGCGGCATCTTCCAGCGCAACACCAAGGCCTCGGGCGTCATCCCGCAGATCTCGGTGATGCTCGGCCCGTGTGCGGGCGGCGCCGCCTACAGCCCGGCGCTGACGGACTTCGTGTTCATGGTGCGGGAGACCTCGCAGATGTTCATCACCGGGCCCGACGTGGTCCGCGCGGTGACCGGCGAGGAGATCACGCAGAACGGGCTGGGCGGCGCCGATGTGCACGCCGAGACCTCCGGTGTGTGCCACTTCGCGTACGACGACGAGCAGACCTGCCTCGAAGAGGTGCGGTACCTGCTCGCGCTGCTGCCGTCGAACAACCGGGAGAACCCGCCGTCGGTCCCGTGCGACGACCCGGCGGACCGCTCGGGCGAGGACCTGCTGGACCTGGTGCCCGCCGACGGCAACCGGCCGTACGACATGCGCAAGGTGATCGAGGAGATCGTCGACGACGGCGAGTTCCTGGAGGTCCACGAGCGCTGGGCGACCAACATCATCTGCGCGCTGTCGCGCATGGGCGGCGAGGTCGTCGGCATCATCGCCAATCAGCCGCAGTCGCTGGCGGGCGTGCTGGACATCGAGGCGTCGGAGAAGGCTGCCCGTTTCGTCCAGATGTGCGATGCTTTCAATATCCCGATCCTCACGCTGCTGGACGTCCCCGGCTTCCTGCCGGGCGTCGACCAGGAGCACGGCGGGATCATCCGGCACGGCGCGAAGCTGCTGTACGCGTACTGCAACGCCACCGTGCCGCGGATCTCGATCGTGCTGCGCAAGGCCTACGGCGGTGCCTACATCGTCATGGACTCCCAGTCCATCGGCGCCGACCTGACGTACGCGTGGCCGACCAACGAGATCGCCGTGATGGGCGCCGAGGGCGCGGCCAACGTGATCTTCCGCAAGCAGATCGCCGAGGCGGACGACCCGGAGGCCATGCGGGCGCGCATGGTCAAGGAGTACAAGTCCGAGCTGATGCACCCGTACTACGCGGCCGAGCGCGGCCTGGTCGACGACGTGATCGACCCGACCGAGACCCGCGAGGTGCTGATCCGCTCGCTGGCCATGCTTCGGTCCAAGCACGCCGACCTTCCGGCCCGCAAGCACGGCAACCCGCCGCAGTAACCGGATCACCACCACCGGCCACCAGAACCGCAGCCACCCTGCGACCTTGGAGACGACGAAAGTGAACCCTGCCGCTACCTCCGACCGTTCCCTGGTCCGTGTCGAGAAGGGCGAGGCCAGCGAGGAGGAGCTCGCCGCGCTGACCGCGGTGCTGCTCGCCCGCGCCGCGCACCGCCCGGCCGACGTGCCGGCGCAGCCGTACGCCACGGCCGCCCGCTGGCGCCGCCTGGAGCGTCAGCGCGGCTTCCACGGCGCGAGCTCCTGGCAGCGCTGACGCAAGCGCAGCGCTGACGCAGCGACGTACGAAGGGCCCCGCACACCTCGGTGTGCGGGGCCCTTCGGCGTACCGGGCGGTCAGGTGCGCACCGCGCCGGCCGCCTCGACCGCGGGCTCCGGGGGAGTGGTGCCCGCGGACGTCTCGGGCAGCTTCAGGTACAGGGTCATCAGCGCCGAGGCGACGTACAGCGCGGCGAAGATGATGACGACGCCGGCCGGGCCGAGCGGGTCGAGGAAGAGGCTGACGATGGCGGGGCCGACGAAGGCCGCGCCGCCCGCGCCCAGGTTCAGCAGCGCCATCGCGCCGCCCTTGTTCTCCGGGGCCAGCGCCGGGATCAGTGCGGAGATCGGCACGAAGCCGGCCAGCGTGATGCCGTAGAGCATGCCGCAGATGATCGCGACGGTGTAGTTGCTGCCGACGGCCTGCGGGACGAAGTACAGCGTCAGGGTCGTGATCGCGCAGCCGATGCCGCCGAAGGAGGCGATCGTCCGCCGCCAGCCGATCCTGTCGCCGATGACGCCGAAGATCAGGTTGAAGACGACGTTCGTGCCGTAGATGACGGCGAGCAGGGTAAGCCAGCGGCCCTCGCCGAAGTGCAGTTCCTTGGCGAAGAACGTGGGCAGGAAGACCAGGAAGCCGAACTCCGGCGCGGTGTTGATGATGCGCACCACGCAGCCCACCGCGACCCGGGGGTGCGTCCAGGCGATCGAGAGGCTGGAGACCAGCGACTGCACCGGCTTGACCTCGGGCGGTGCCAGCCGGGAGAAGCCGGTGCGCTCCTTCACGCCGAACATGCAGAAGGCGCCGCCGAGCGCGATGATGCCGAGCGCCACCCACAGGGTGCCGAACTGGCCGAAGACCGGGTTGGTGGCGCCGGCGACCAGCGAGCCGAGCGTGGGCAGGCCGCCGGTGAAGGCCATGTAGAACCAGCCGACCGCGGCACCCATCCGTGCCATGGGCGCCGTCGCCGTGATCCAGACCAGGAATCCGAAGGCGAACAGCGGGTAGCCAAAGCCCCGCAGGCCGTAGAAGACCAGCATCAGGGCGTAGTTCTCGGGCCCGAGCGCGAAGACCAGGTAGAGGACGTCGAAGACGATCCAGATGGCCAGGCCCAGCTGCATCACCCGGCGCGGGCCCCACAGGTCCGACAGGGCACCGGAGAGCCAGGAGGCGAGCATGACCGTGACGCCGTAAGCAGTGATCACATAGGAGGCGTGCACCTCGGTGCCCGCGCCGTGCTCGGCCATGTAAGGAGCGATGAAGCCCGACTCGACGCCGTCGCCGACCATGAAGAGCAGGACGCCGAGGTAGCCGTAGACCAGCGCCTTGGGGATGCCGAGGCGGTCCGGCAGTGAGAGCGCCGAGGGTGGAGCCATGTCGCGCCTCCGTGGGGAGAGGGTGTGCCGTGAAGGGTGATGCGAGCAGCATGAATCCTGTGAACTTCACATGCAAGGTGTGATGCCGGGTTTTTACATCCCGTGATTCTCACGGTGCTGACCGCGATTTGCGGCTCAGGGGGTGACGAATCTGTGATCTGGATGTTAAATCCAACAGGGACGGAACAAAGGAGTGTGCCCTGATGACCACGACGCCCGACGGCCTCGGACACAACGCCGCGACCTTCCGCGAGGACTGGCTGGAAGGACTGGCCGACGCGTACGCGCGCACGCTCCGGAGGGTCCCCGGCACCTTCGGCGTGGTCGGCCGCCACGCCCCGCGTCCCGGCAAGGTCGCCCTCGTCATCGGCGGCGGCTCCGGCCACTACCCGGCCTTCGCCGGACTGGTCGGGCCCGGCCTCGCGGACGCGGCGGCGGTCGGCGACGTCTTCGCCAGCCCCAGCGCCGAGCAGATCTACCGCACCGCCAAGGCCGCCGACGGCGGCGCCGGCGTGCTGATGTCCTACGGGAACTACGCCGGCGACGTGATGCACTTCGGCCTGGCGGCCCGCCGCCTCGCCGCCGAGGGCGTGCCCGTGAACACCGTGCTGGTCACCGATGACGTGGCCAGCGGCCCGCCGCCGGTGGAGGGCCAGGAGATCGACCCCTCGCGCGACCGGCGCGGGGTCGCGGGCGACTTCTTCGTCTTCAAGGTGGCGGGCGCGGCCGCCGAGCGGGGCGACGACCTGGCCGGCGTGACCCGGCTGGCCGCCCGCGCCAACGCCATGACCCGCACCTTCGGCGCCGCCTTCGCGGGCTGCACGCTGCCCGGCGCTGCCGAGCCGCTGTTCACCGTCACCGAGGGCACCACCGAGCTGGGCATGGGCATCCACGGCGAGCCCGGCCTGCGCACCACCCGCCGCCTCACCGCGAGCGAGCTGGCCGACGAGCTGGTCGACAACCTCCTCCCGGAGCTGCCGCCGCTGCCCGAGGGCGGGGGCGGCGGCCGGGTCGCGGTGCTGCTCAACGGCCTCGGCCGGACCAAGTACGAAGAGATGTTCGTGGTGTTCCGGCAGGTCAACCGGCGTCTGAAGGCGGCGGGGCTGACGCCCTTCCGGCCGGAGGTCGGCGAGTTCGTCACCTCCTTCGACATGGCGGGCGTCTCGCTGTCGGTGATGGTCCTCGACGACGAACTGGCCGAGCTGTACGACGCGCCGTGCGACACCCCGGCCTTCCGCAGCCTGCCCGGGCCCCGTACGGACGCCGACGACGTACGGGAGACCGCGGCGCTGCCCGAGCAGCGGCAGCAGGCCGCGCCCTCCGCCGCCGACCTGCCCGCGACCGCAGCGCTCCAGGCCGCGCTCGACGCGGTCGCCGCGAACGAGGACGAGCTGGGCCGCCTCGACGGGGTCGCGGGCGACGGGGACCACGGCATCGGGATCGTGCGCGGGCTGCGCGCCGCGGTGGCGGCCGCGCGCGCCGACGAGCCGGGCCCTGCCGGTGACCCGCGCTCGGCGGGCCGTGCGCTGCTCGGCGCGGGCCTGGCCCTCGCGGACGCCTCAGGAGGCGCCTCGGGCGCGCTGTACGGGGCGCTGCTGGCCGAGACCGGCGCCGTCCTCGTACGGGCCCCGGAAGGCGCCTCCTGCACGACGGCGCTGCTCGCGGAGGCCGTGACCGCGGCGCAGCGGGCCGTGTCGGAGCTGGGCGGCGCCGCGGTGGGCGAGAAGACCATGCTGGACGCGCTGGACCCGTTCCGGGCCGAATTGGCGACGCGCGGCGGGGAGGACCTGGGTGCCGCGTGGCGCGCTGCCGCCGAGGTGGCCACGAAGGCGGCGGCCGCGACGGCGGAGCTGGTACCGGCCCGGGGGCGCGCGGCCCGCATGGGCGACATGGGGTATGGCCACGCCGACGCGGGTGCCACCTCGCTGGCCTTGATCGTCACCGCCGTGGGCAGCACGCTCCGCTGACGGCCGCGGTGCCGCGGTGGCCGGTCGCGCCCACGCGGCGGAGCCGCACGTCGACACGCTCCCGCGCCCCTGAACGCCCCTGGCGGGGCGTCCAGCGCGAAGGGCCCCGCACAGCAGAGTGTGCGGGGCCCTTCGCGTACGGGCGGGCGCTAGCGCAGGCGTGCCATGAGGGCGTGCTCCACGAGCGTGATGAGCGCGCTCTTGGCCTCGCTGCGGTGCCGTGCGTCCGTCGTGATGATCGGTGCGTCCGGGCCGATCTGCAGGGCCTCACGGACCTCGTCGGGGGTGTACGGCTGGTGCCCGTCGAAGCCGTTGAGGGCGATGACGAACGGCAGGCCGCTGTTCTCGAAGTAGTCCACGGCCGGAAAACAGTCCGCCAGGCGGCGGGTGTCCACCAGCACCACGGCGCCGATGGCGCCGCGGACCAGGTCGTCCCACATGAACCAGAACCGGTCCTGACCGGGCGTACCGAAGAGGTACAGGATCAGGTCCTGGTCCAGGGTGATACGGCCGAAGTCCATCGCCACCGTCGTGGTGGTCTTGTCCGGCGCGTGCGTCAGGTCGTCGATGCCCGCCGAGGCGGAGGTCATCACGGCTTCGGTACGCAGCGGATTGATCTCAGAGACGGCCCCGACGAAGGTCGTCTTGCCCACGCCGAAGCCGCCCGCCACCACGATCTTCGCGGAGGTGGTGGAGCGGGCTGCACCGCTAGAGCTTGCGAAGTCCACTGAGCACCCTTTCGAGCAGTGTCACATCTGGCTGTCCGCCGGCGGACTCGTCACCGCCGGGCTGATGAATGGCGACGAGTCCGGCCTCCGCCAGGTCGGCGACGAGGATCCGGGCGACGCCGAGGGGGATGGAGAGGAGCGCGGAGATCTCGGCGACCGACTTGATCTCGCGGCACAGATGGCAGATGCGCTGATGCTCCGGCAGCTGGCCCTGCAGCTGAGCCTGGCCGGCCGTGGTGTGCACCAGGGCCTCGATGGCGAGCTGGTAGCGCGGCCGGGTGCGGCCCCCGGTCATGGCGTACGGGCGGACCAGCGGGTTCTGCGCGCCACCGGTCGGCGCCGACGGCTCGGGCCGCCGGTGCGGCTGGACCGGTTCTATACGGGGAACCCGGGGCCCCTCGTCACCGTAGCCGTACGGCGACGGAGAGGGGCTGCCGTACGACGTGTCGTAGGGCTGCGGCGCGGGTGGCCGCGGCTGCCGGCGACTCGGTGCGGAAGGGAAGTTGAAGCGGTTGTACTGGGTTTCGCCCTGCGACTCGGGCTGATGCCCAAAATCGTACGGGTATCCGCTAGGGGGCGTTGCCACGTTTCCTCCTCCAACTTGCCGATCCGACGCCGGTCGCGCCACCGCACCCTATGGCGCGGTGGCGAGAAACGCACTGCCTGTCTGTCAGTTGAGAAGGCTGCCCTGCAGTTCGGCGCGCAGGTCGGGCGTGAGAACACTGCCCGCGCGGTCGACCAGAAGGGCCATCTCGTAACCGACGAGGCCGATGTCGCACTCGGGGTGCGCCAGTACGGCCAGCGACGATCCGTCCGAGACGGACATGATGAAGAGGAAGCCGCGCTCCATCTCCACCACGGTCTGATTGACGCTCCCGCCTTCGAAAATGCGGGAGGCACCCGAGGTCAGCGAGGTGAGCCCGGAGGCCACCGCCGCCAACTGGTCGGCTCTGTCCCGAGGGAATCCCTCGGACATGGCGAGGAGGAGACCGTCCGCGGAGACCACGACCGTGTGGGACACACCAGGGGTGTTGTCCACGAAGTTGGTGATCAACCAGTTCAGGTTCTGCGCCGCCTGGCTCATCGGGCTCACACTAACGCTCCTGATCGTAGGTGCTGCCGGGGCCGAAGCCCTGTTGGTCATTCTTGGGTGCCTCCATACCGGCACTGCGTCCCTGCTGGATGCCGCGGCGCAGGTTGCTCAGCCTGCCCCGGACGTCCTCGGGCGCGCGGGAGACCTGGGGGCCGCCCTGCAGGGTCTGCTCCGCCGTGCCCTCGACCAGGTTGGCCTTGGGCACGCGCCGGGGAAGACCGGAGGGAGTGATCCCGCCCGCCTTCGGCTCGCGAAGCTGCTCCGCTCGCTGCCAGCGCTCGTCGTTGGCGGTGCGCCAACCAAAGCTGTCCTCCGGCGTGCTCCGCTGTTGCGGGGGCGACGCCGACTCCTCGGGCTGCTGCCACTCCTGCTGGCCCGGCGCCTTGTCGCCTCCGCGGCGCGGAAGGCCGGCGTCTGTCAGCGAGTGGACTTCGCTCGGGGTGGGACCCGGACGATCGAATGCTACGCGTTCCTGCGGCTGCGCGGGAGCGTCCGGACCATTGTGGTCCGATTCCGCTTGTCCGCCGAAGTACCCCTGGAACGAAGCGGGTTCGCTCCAGGCGGGACGCTGCTGGTCCTGCGCCGGGTACTGCGGCTGCTCACCAGTGGCTTGCGAAGGCCCCTGGTCAAACATGTTCCCGCCGCCGAACGACGGGGTGCCGTAGTCGCCGCCGGCAGGCTCGTCATAGCCCTGCCCGCCGGGCTCCTGGGGGGCGTACGGCTGCTGCTGGAAGCCGTCGTACGCGCCGCCCGAGCCCTCCGCTTCGCCACGCCGGGGGAGCCCGCCGAAGTCCTGCGCCGGGTTCTGTGCCGGCTCCTGGCCCTGCTGCGCACCGTTCTGCGGAGCGCCGCTCTGGGCCTCCAGCGCCGCGCGGCGCTCCTCGCGGAGCAGCGAGCGGCCCACGGGGTCGAGGTCCCGGCCGTCGTCCGACGGCCGGTAGTGGTCGTCGAAGCCGAGCTCGGCCGCGGTCCGGATGTCGGGCTGCTGGGTGAACGACTGCGGGTGCTCCGGCATGATCCGGGAGACCGTGAAGTCGTCCTCGAACCGGTCCTCGCCGCCACCGCCGTGCGTGATCGCCTCCGGCAGCATGACCAGCGAGGTGGTGCCGGCCGTCTCGCCCGAGGGGCGCAGCTGGACGCGGATGCCGTGCCGGTCCGCCAGCCGGCCGACCACGAACAGGCCCATGCGCTGGGAGATCGCGATGTCGACGGTCGGCGGGTTGGCCAGCTTGTGGTTGATGTCCGCGAAGTCCTCGGGGGTGAGCCCGATGCCCTTGTCGTGGATCTCGATCATCACGCGGCCGTCCGGGAGACGGGTCGCGGTGACCCGCACCTTGGTCTGCGGCGAGGAGAACGTGGTGGCGTTCTCCAGCAGCTCCGACAGCAGGTGCACGAGGTCGGTCACGGCCTGGCCGTGGATCTCGCTCTCCGGGACGCCCTGGAGCTCGATGCGCTCGTAGGACTCCACCTCGGAGGTGGCCGCGCGCAACACGTCCACCAGCGGGACCGGCTGGGTCCAGCGGCGGCCGGGCTCCTCGCCCGCGAGGATGAGGAGGTTCTCGCCGTTGCGCCGCATACGGGTGGCGAGGTGGTCCAGGCGGAAGAGGCTCTCCAGCTGGTCCGGGTCCGCCTCGTTGTTCTCCAGGTCGGTGATGAGCGTCAGCTGCCGCTCGATCAGGCCCTGGTTGCGGCGCGAGAGGTTGGTGAAGATCGCGTTGACGTTGCCCCGCAGCAGCGCCTGCTCGGCGGCCAGCCGCACGGCCTCGCGGTGGACCTGGTCGAAGGCGCGCGCGACCTCGCCGATCTCGTCGGTGGTGGAGATCGGGATCGGCTTGATCCGGGTGTCGACCCGGCCCGGGTCCGTACGGGAGAGCTGGTCGACCAGCATCGGCAGCCGCTGCTCCGCGATGCCGAAGGCGGCGGTGCGCAGCTCCTGCATGTTGCGGGTCATCGAGCGGGCCATCAGGCCCGCGATGAGGAAGGCGATGATCAGCGCGCCCAGCGCGACACCGGAGTCCACGAAGGTGGTCTGCTGCGCGTCGGACGAGATCTGCGCGGCCTCGGCCACCGCCTTGTCGGCGAGGTCCTTCTCGATGCCGCGGTACATGTCGAACTTGCCGGTGGCGGCCGTGTACCAGGTCTTCGGGGTGACGCCCTTGGCGGCGAGCAGCTGCGGCGAGGCGCCGGAGGAGATCGCCTGGACCATCTGGTCCATGGTCGGCGGCGCCTGGAAGGTGCGCCCGGCCGCGGCGGACTTCCGCTTGGCCTCGGCCGCCTGCTCCTGCGCCTTCTTCTTCAGCGCGGCCGAGTCCGACTTCAGGCGTGCGATGTCCTCGGGGGTGCCGCCGGAGGTGTACTCGCCGATGGCGATGCCCTCCAGGTAGGCGTACGAGGCGTAGGCGGTCAGCTGCTTCTTGCGCTCCTTGGCGTCGGACGCCGGGTGCACCAGCAGGTGGGTGCCGATGGAGCGCTGCAGTGACGTGGCGGCCTTGGCCAGCGAGACGGCATAGACCGTACGGCCGTAGGAGGTGATGTTGCCGGTGCCCAGACCCAGCTCGTTGGAGAACTCCATCAGCGGGTGCTGGACCTCGGTGTAGCCCTCCTCGGTCTGCACGCCGGTCAGCTGCGAGGTGTAGGCGGCCTTGCGCAGCGCGTCGAGCTTGGGCTCGACCTTCTCGAAGACCGCGAGGCGGCGCTTCAGGCCCGGCTTGTCGGGCATGTTCTTGACGGCGTCGTGGAAGTCGGCCGCGGCCGCGTCGGTGTCGGCGCGGGCGTCGCGGACGGCCGGGTCGTTCTGCTTGCCCTGGAGGAGCGGCGCCGCGGTGCGGTCGCGCTCGTCGACGAGGGCCTGCCCGTAGGAGGCGGCGGCCTGGACCAGCTTCGCGGTGTTCTCGGCGTCCTGCGCCTCGTTCCAGGTACCGACCGAGGTGTTCACCCGCAGTCCGGCGAAGATCAGCGCCAGGATCACGGGGAGCAGCAGGATCGCGTTCAGGCGGGTGGCCACCCGCCAGTTGCGCGGGGACATCCGGTTGCCGCGTACCGGCTGGGCGGTCAGCGGACTTTCGGGCGCGTCGGAAGGCGACGCCGTACTACGCGGCGGCGGTGTGAAGTTGCCCCGCTGCGCCGCCTGCTGCGGCGCGGGGCCCGACTTGCTTCGCCTCACTCGACCAACAACCTCTCGGCGCCGGCACGTCTCTCACTGTGCCGTTTCGTTCTGGGCGTTACCTACTCCGGAGTTCAGCGAATTCCAGCACGTCAGGGCCGCGCGTTCCAAACAGTGCGCAAAAGATGAGCAAGGCCGGTGGGGCGCCAGATAAAAGGGGCGTTAAGGGCGAGGCACGGCAAAAGCCGGGGTGAAAGTGAACACAGCGAAGCCAGCTGTGCGCATCCGGTGTCCAGGTGCTGGGATTTCTCTGTCGAAACGTTATGAACGCCGGGGCCCGGCGTGTCCAAGGACACAACGGGCCCCGGCGCAACTGACCACGTCGAAGCGCTACTTGAGCCGCGCCATCAGAGCGTGCTCGACCAGCGTGATGAGGGCACCCTTGGCCTCGCTGCGGTGCCGCGCGTCGGTGGTGATGATCGGCGCGTCGGGGCCGATCTGCAGCGCCTCCCGAACCTCGTCCGGGGTGTACGGCTGGGCTCCGTCGAAGCCGTTCAGCGCGATCACGAACGGCAGGCCGCTGTTCTCGAAGTAGTCCACAGCGGGGAAGCAGTCGGCGAGCCGGCGGGTGTCGACCAGCACCACGGCGCCGATCGCACCGCGGACCAGATCGTCCCACATGAACCAGAAACGGTCCTGGCCGGGCGTGCCGAAAAGATAAAGGATCAAATCCTGATCGAGGGTGATACGCCCGAAATCCATGGCGACGGTGGTCGTCGTCTTGTCCTGCACGTGGCTGAGGTCGTCGATGCCCGCCGAAGCGGACGTCATCACGGCCTCGGTGCGCAGCGGATTGATCTCGGAGACCGCCCCGACAAAGGTGGTTTTGCCCACGCCGAAACCGCCCGCCACCACAATCTTCGCGGACGTGGTCGAACGGGACTCGGCCTCAGAGCTTTCGAAGTCCACTGAGCACCCTCTCCAGCAAGGTCACATCGGGCGTGCCGCCGGCCTCACCGCTGCCACCGGGCTGGTGGATCGCCACCATGCCGGCCTCGGCCAGGTCGGCGACCAGGATTCTGGCCACCCCCAGCGGTATGTGGAGCAGCGCGGAGACCTCCGCCACCGACTTGACCTCGGCACACAGATGGCAGATGCGCTGGTGCTCCGGCAGCAGTCCGGGCAGCTGGGAGGGATCGGCCGTGGTGCTGACCAGCGCCTCTATGGCGAGCTGGTAACGCGGCCGGGTCCGGCCTCCGGTCATCGCGTAGGGGCGGACCAGTGGCTGGTCGCCCCCGTCGGCGTACGGGGTATGGCCGTACGGGCCGGGCGAAGCGGGTGGCGGGGTCATGGGTCCTCCGGGCTGGACAACTGGCTGTCGTCGGGTCGGGCCGGTGGGGGGAACTGCGGCACGTGGAATCGGTGGTGGATCAGTTGAGCAGGCTGCCCTGCAGCTCGGCGCGCAGGTCCGGTGTGAGGACGCCCCCCGCGCGGTCGACGAGCAGGGCCATCTCGTAACCGACGAGGCCGATGTCGCACTCGGGGTGCGCCAGTACGGCCAGCGACGATCCGTCGGAGATGGACATGAGGAAGAGGAAGCCGCGCTCCATCTCCACCACGGTCTGGTTGACGTTCCCGCCCTCGAAGATGCGGGAAGCGCCGGATGTCAGGGAGGTGAGCCCGGAGGCCACCGCGGCGAGCTGGTCGGCCCGGTCCCGCGGGAAGCCCTCGGACATCGCGAGCAGCAGACCGTCGACCGAGACGACCACCGTGTGGGACACCCCGGGGGTGTTGTCCACGAAGTTGGTGATCAACCAGTTCAGGTTCTGCGCCGCCTGGCTCATCGGACTCAACTAACGCTCCTGCTGGTGAGTGGGGTCCACGAGGGGATGCGTGCCGGTGTGCCCGGCCTGCCGCCCCTGCTGGATGCCCCGGCGGAGATTGGTCAGCCGGCCGCGCACGTCGTCCGGCGAGCGGGAGACCTGCGGTCCGCCCGGCCGGGGTTCCTGCTGCGCGGTGCCTGCGACCAGATTGGCACGTGGGACCCGGCGCGGCAGCCCGGAGGTGGTGACCCCGCCGGCCGCCGGCTGCCGGACCTGCTCGGCCCGGCGCCACACGTCGTCGTTGGGCGAGGTACGCCACTGCGCCTGCGCCTGCGCGCCGCTGCCGGCCGGCTCACGCCGGGGCAGCCGCGGCGCCTCGGGGGCACTCTGCGGCCGGCTCGGCTGCTCCTGCTCCTGCGCCGCGCTGCCGCCCGGCTGGGTGAACCAGTTCGACTCGATCGTGTCGAAGATCGGCGTACGGCCGTCGCCGCCCGTGTCGCGCGGCGCGGGGCCGCCGAGGTAGTCGGCGTCGTCCGGCGCGTTGCGCGGCTGCTGCTGCAGCGGCACCTCGCCGGTACGGGGACCGCGCCCGAAAGCGTCGTCCCGCCCGAAAGCGTCGTCGCGTCCGAAGGCGTCGTCCCGGCCGAACGCGTCGTCGCGTCCGTAGGAGTCGGCGTCGTACGCCTGACCGCCGCGTGCCGGGGCCTCCTCGCCGCGGGCGGGCGCCTGGGCGTTCTCCTCGGCGGGGCGGCCGTCCTGCGCGGACTGCGGGGCGAACTCGCCGCTCCACATGGGACTGCTGGGCCCGGCGGGCGCCGCGGGAGGCGTGGGGGCCTCCTCGGCGGGCTGCCCGGACGACGGGGCCGACGGCAGCGTGAACTCACCGCTCCACATCGGCCGGCTGCCCTGCGCGGGACCGCCCTGCGCCGGGCCGCCCTGTGCGGGGCCGTCGTCGCGGGCCGGGGCGTCCGCGCCGGGGCGCGGGCCGCCGAAGTCGGGACGCTCGAACTGCGCCGTGTCACCGGGACCGCCGGCCGCCGGCTGCGAGAACTGCCCGGGGGCCTCGGGCCGCTGGAACTGCCCGGTCGTCTCCGGACGCTCGTACTGGCCGGTGTTCCCGGGCTGCGGGAACCGGCCCGTGGTCTCCGGACGCTCGTACTGCGCCGGGAGCTCCGGACGGCCGTGGCCGCCGGCCGTGCCGGGCTCCTCGTGGCCGCGCGGGCGGTCCTCCTGGGGGCGCCGGGGCGCCAGCGGCCAGTCGTCGGCCGCCTCGCCGCGCTCACGCCGCGCACCCCAGCTGGAACCGGGCTGCTGCGCGTGCTGCTGCGAAGCGGACGCGTCCTGACCCGCGGCGGGACCGCCGGTCAGCTCGCCGGCCAAGCTGCGCGTGGGCAGCTGCGGCCGCTCGCCGCGCGGCGCGGGCGCACCGGTGGGCGGGGCGACGGTCGGCTGGTGGTTCGCGGCCGGCGGCTGGGCCGGCTCACCGCCGCGCACCGGCAGCGAGGGCCGGTCCTGGCCGGCGGGCGCCGCCGGACGGTTGCCGAAGGCGTCGTTCTGCGGACGGGTGGGGGCGCCGGGAGCGCCACCGGGGGCACCGCCGGGCGCGCCCGCGCCGGGGCGGGTGGGCAGCGCCGTACGGGGGCCCGCGCCGACCTGGCCGCGCGGCTGGAGGCCGGCGAGCCGGCTGGAGTGCTGGCCGCCCGCTTCACCGGCGCCGCGGCCGCCCTGGGGCTTGCCGGACTTGCCGCCCGGGCCGGCCTTCTTGTTGGCGCCGCCGCTCTGCGCGACGTCCACCGGCAGCATGACCAGGGCGGTCGTACCGCCGGAGTCGGAGGGCCGGAGCTGGACGCGGATGCCGTGCCGCAGGGACAGGCGGCCGACCACGAAGAGGCCCATCCGGCGGGACACCGAGACGTCCACGGTCGGCGGGCTGGCGAGGCGCTCGTTGATCGCCGAGAGGTCCTCGGGGGAGAGGCCGATGCCGGTGTCGTGGATCTCGACCAGCACACGGCCGTCGGGCAGCGCGTGACCGGTCACCTTGACCTTGGTCTGCGGCGAGGAGAACGAGGTGGCGTTCTCCAGCAGCTCGGCGAGGAGGTGCACGAGGTCGTTGACGACGCGGCCGGCGACCTCGGTGGTCGGCACGGCGCTCAGTTCGATGCGCTCGTACTGCTCCACCTCGGAGGCGGCGGCGCGCAGGACGTCGACCAGCGGGACCGGGCGGGTCCAGCGGCGGCCCGGCTCCTCGCCCGCGAGGACGAGGAGGTTCTCGCCGTTACGGCGCATGCGGGTCGCGAGGTGGTCGAGCTTGAACAGCGAGGAGAGCTGGTCGGGGTCGGCCTCGCGGGACTCCAGCTCCGAGATCAGCGACAGCTGCCGCTGGATGAGGCCCTGGCTGCGGCGCGAGAGGTTGGTGAACATCGCGTTGACGTTGCCCCGCAGCAGCGCCTGCTCGGACGCCAGCCGGACGGCCTCGCGGTGCACCTCGTCGAACGCGGTGGCCACCTTCCCGATCTCGTCCCGGCTGTGCACGCCGACGGACTCGACGGAGGTGTCGACCTCCTGCGGGTCGGCCTCGGAGAGCTGCTTGACCAGCTCGGGCAGCCGCTTCTGGGAGACGGTCTGGGCGGTGTCCTGCAGGCGGCGCAGCGAGCGGACCATGGAGCGGGAGACGACGAACGCGCCGATCAGCGAGATGCCGAGGACGAGCAGGATCACGGCACCGTTGATGATGGCGCCGGTGGTCGCGTCGTTGCGCAGCTCGCGGGACTTCTGCTCCATCTGGGAGAGCAGCGTCGTCTCGATGCGCGACATCAGGCTGATCTTGTTGGTGTCGAGGTCGTACCAGTCCAGGTACGACATCTCCTCACCGCGGATGCCCGACTCGGTCTTGAAGCTGCGGTCGGCGAAGGAGTTCGCGTGCTCGATGTCGTCGTTGCCGCTGTCCAGGCCCTCCATGAGGGAGGCGGCGCCGGGGTAGATGTTGGAGAACCGCTTGAGCGCGGACTCCTCGTTGTCCTCGGCGGTACGGCCGGCCAGCCGGTCGTTGGCGGACAGGTGCGCGTGGCCCTTGTGCGCCAGACCGGCACTGACGAAGGCCCGCTGCATCGACGCGTACTCCTTGGCGGAGGAGAACGCGGCCAGCGAGCGGGTGCTCTGGATCATCTCCGGGTTGCTGGTCGCCTGCGCCATGTCCTGGGAGAGCGCGAGCAGGGAGGTGATGAGCTGGTTGTACGCGCTGATCGTCTGGGCGACGTTCTCCTTGTCGGAGTACGCCTTGTTGCGGACCTCGTTGAGGGTGCCCAGCTGGCGCTGGATGTCGACGATCGTGGCGCGGACGCCGGCCATGGAGCCGCGCACCGAGTCGATGTCGTCGGTGTGCTCCTTGAACGACTTGACCGCGCGGTCGGTCTCCTCGCGCGGCGCCACGACATCGGTGTCGTCCTTGGTGTTGCCCGAGCCGGCGACCGGGCCGGCCGAGCGGTCCCGCTCCTCCTGGAGGGCGTCGGCGAGCTCGGTGGCCTGCCGCGTCATCTCCGTGAGGAGCTGCATGCGGTCCAGCTGGTCGATGTTGTCCAGCTCGCTGCTGATCCGCAGACCGCCCAGGGTCGTGGCGGCGACCACGGGCAGGGCGATCAGGGAGACCAGGCGCGTGCTGATGCGCCAGTTGCGCAGCGACAGACGGGTCCCGGGCCCCGTGGGGCCCTTGACCTTGGGGCGCTCGGCGGCGGAGTCGCCGGCCGGCGCCGGGTCGGTCCGGTCGGTCGGCAACGTGCCGCTCGCCGGACCGTTGCTCTGGGCGCGCTGCTGCGAGGAGGCGCGGTCGGTCCCGCCGCGCAGCTCCGGGTCAGCCGCAGCGCTGCCATCCCTCTTGAAACGTCCCTGCACTAGCGTCGCAACCTCTGGACCAGGCGTCCCTCCGCGTAACGGCGGGACGGTGTCGAGTCGTAGGGGGCCGCGGGCCCCATGGCGGTCGTGAGTGTGACCGGAGGGCTGCTCCCTCTGGCGAAGAGAGCGGCACCCACCGCGCGGCGCTGCTCTGCGCCCCCTGCGCGCCGTGTGAAACATGCGGCGGTCCGGGGAATTCCAGCACAGTGCCGGAGCAGCAACAAGAGCGGAGGCCCTGGCTGTGACATGTGTGACGCAATGTATGGAGTGAGTAACGAGTCGTAGAAGCTCCTGCCCCTTATAACGGACTTTTGCGAGCGTTCCGGTCGCCATAGCGCGCCGCCCCGGGTTCGGTAAAGGGGAGTGGAACGTGCACTTCGATCCGCCAATGTCCGTTTCGGCGGTGGTTTTCGATCATGAAAATTGCGGCATTTGCCACACTGTTCGTGAGCAAACTCACATGATGATCGTCGACTTGGCCGCACCGCGGACGGGAATAGCGCGCATAGCCTTGCGCTTTACACAGGTGCCGCTATCGCCCAGCGGCACCTGAGCCATGTCCACCACGACGCGAGATACGCGAGGCATTCCGCAGTGAAGACGACGATGATGTTCCGCTCCATAGCCAACCCGCGGCGCACCACTCTGATGCACCTGAAGGACGCGGACGAGCTGCAGACCGCACCGGTCGAGGAGAACGTGGCCCCGGAGCACGCCGTCGAGCTGCCCGCCCAGACCGCCAACCCCCGCCGCACCGTCCTCATGACCGCGCCCGAGTAGGACGCGACGCACAAAACGGGGCAGCACGCCCCGTACGAAGAGGACAGAGGGCGGGCGCTGCTCCCGCGATAGCCTGGGTTGTCCACTCCCGGTTAGAGATCAAGAGGGGCAGCGGCTTCCGTGCGCATCGCCAGATTCTCCATCGACGGCAACGTCGGCTTCGGCGTCGTCGAGGGCAACGACCTCGACGTCATCAAGGGACACCCCTTC
This sequence comes from Streptomyces sp. NPDC047117, assembly GCF_040643545.1. Classification (NCBI taxonomy): domain Bacteria; kingdom Bacillati; phylum Actinomycetota; class Actinomycetes; order Kitasatosporales; family Streptomycetaceae; genus Streptomyces; species Streptomyces sp. NPDC047117. Next base: position 301,519 of record NZ_JBEYUN010000004.1, read on the forward strand.
GCCGAGTTCGAGCGCTCGGGGCAGAAGGTCCCCCTGGACAAGGTGCGGCTGCTGCCGCCCGTCCTCCCGAACAAGGTCGTGGCCATCGGCCGCAACTACGCCGAGCACGCCAAGGAGCTCGGCAACGAGGTCGACGACGTACCGGTCGCCTTCTTCAAGCCCTCCACCTCCGTGGTCGGCCCCGGCGACCCCGTCGTGTACCCCTCCTTCTCGCAGGAGGTGCACCACGAGGCCGAGCTGGCCGTCGTCATCGGCCGCATGTGCCGCGAGGTGCCCCGCGAGCGCGTCAAGGACGTCGTCCTCGGCTACACCTGCGCCAACGACGTCACCGCCCGTGACATCCAGAAGCGCGAGAAGCAGTGGGCCCGGGCCAAGGGCTTCGACAGCTCCTGCCCGCTCGGCCCCTGGATCGAGACCGAGCTGGACCCGAGCGACCTGACCGTCCAGTGCACGGTCAACGGCGAACAACGCCAGCTGGGCCGCACCAGCGAGATGGTCCGCTCGATCGAGGATCTGATCGTCCACATCACCGAGGCGATGACGCTGCTCCCCGGCGACGTCGTCCTCACGGGCACCCCCGCGGGGGTCGGCCCGCTCAACGTCGGCGACGAGGTCGCCGTCACCATCGAAGGCATCGGCACTCTCACCAACAAGGTGATCAAGCGTGGCTAACGCGACCCCCGTCCGCGTACGTTTCTGTCCCTCGCCGACCGGCAACCCCCACGTGGGCCTGGTCCGCACCGCCCTCTTCAACTGGGCGTTCGCCCGGCACCACCAGGGCTCCCTGGTCTTCCGGATCGAGGACACCGACGCGGCCCGCGACTCCGAGGAGTCCTACAACCAGCTCCTGGACGCCATGCGCTGGCTGGGCTTCGACTGGGACGAGGGCCCCGAGGTCGGCGGCCCGCACGCCCCGTACCGGCAGTCCCAGCGCATGGACATCTACCAGGACGTCGCGCAGAAGCTCCTGGACGGCGGCTACGCCTACCACTGCTACTGCACCGCCGAGGAGCTGGACGAGCGCCGCGAGGCCGCCCGCAAGGCCGGCAAGGCCTCCGGCTACGACGGCAAGTGCCGCACGGTCACCCCCGAGCAGAAGGCCGCGTACGAGGCCGAGGGCCGCACCTCGATCGTCCGCTTCCGGATGCCCGACGAGACGATCACCTTCACCGACCTGGTCCGCGGCGAGCTGACCTTCCAGCCGGAGAACGTCACCGACTACGGCATCCTCCGGGCCAACGGCGCGCCGCTGTACACCCTGGTCAACCCGGTCGACGACGCGCTCATGGAGATCACCCACGTCCTCCGCGGCGAGGACCTGCTCTCCTCCACCCCGCGCCAGATCGCGCTCTACAAGGCGCTGATCGAGCTGGGCATCGCCAAGCAGGTACCGGCCTTCGGCCACCTGCCCTACGTCATGGGCGAGGGCAACAAGAAGCTCTCCAAGCGGGACCCGCAGTCCTCGCTGAACCTCTACCGCGAGCGCGGCTTCCTCCCCGAGGGCCTGCTGAACTACCTCTCGCTCCTCGGCTGGTCCTTCTCCGAGGACCAGGACCTCTTCTCCATCGACGAGATGGTCGCGAAGTTCGAGATCGAGGACGTCAACGCCAACCCGGCCCGCTTCGACCTCAAGAAGGCCGAGGCCATCAACGCGGACCACATCCGCCGCCTCGACGTGAAGGCCTTCACCGAGGCCTGCACCCCGTGGCTGCAGGCCCCGTACGCCCCCTGGGCCCCCGAGGACTTCGACCGGGCAGCGTGGGAGGCCATCGCCCCGCACGCCCAGACCCGCCTCACGGTCCTCTCCGAGATCACCCAGAACGTCGACTTCCTCTTCCTGCAGGAGCCGGTCTTCGACGAGGCGTCCTGGACCAAGGCGATGGGCAAGGGCGACCCGGTCGCGCTGCTCACCACCGCCCGCGCCAAGCTGGAGACCGCGGACTGGTCGAGCCCCGAGGCCCTCAAGGAGGCCGTCCTGGCCGCCGGCGAGGAGCACGGCCTCAAGCTCGGCAAGGCCCAGGCCCCGGTCCGCGTCGCCGTCACCGGCCGCACGGTGGGCCTCCCCCTCTTCGAGTCCCTCGAAGTCCTCGGCAAGGACCGCACCCTGGCCCGCATCGACGCCGCCCTGAAGAAGCTGGGCGCGTAACCGCCCACCCCTGAAGAGGGGCGCCGACCACACCGGTCGCCGCCCCTCTTTCGTGTATGACTGAGAGTGCAGGAACGTCTACGCAGGGGCGGTGCCGGAGATGAAGCGGAACACTGAGCGTGACGCGACTAGGAGGACGCCCATGACTGCGCTCGCCGAGCGGCCGCACATGCTGCAACAGCAGATGTCTCTGGACCTCTTCGAAGAGCTGGCTCGTATCGCCATGCACCATGACGACGGCCCGCGTCTTGAGTTCATTGACGGACGGCTGGGGGTCAAGGCGATGGCGAACGGTGATCACGGGAGGTTCATTCAATGGCTGACGCGCCTCTGCCTGCAGGCGCGTCCTGAGCTCTGGGTCCACCCTGAACAGGGCCTGTGCGTCGGGGCCTACTGCGGTGGTCGTGCGCGACCGGACGGCATGCTTGCGCCGAGTGATGCGTTCGTCGGGGCGGGGGAGTGGGCCGATCCGGACCCGGTTCTCATGACCGTCGAGGTGACGTCGTACGACTCGGACGCCGACCGCCGGGACCGGAGGGACAAGCCCCGCGCCTACGCAGAGGCCGGCATCCCCGTCTACCTGCTGATCGACCGGGACAGCTGCGAGGTGAAGGTCTTCTCCCAACCGGACGGCGTCCGCTACGAGCAGGTCCAGATCATTCCGTTCGGCAAAGAGGTCCACCTCCCCGACCCCGTGAACCTCACCCTCGACACCGAGCCCCTGAAGAACTGGGTCTCCTGAAGCATGCGCCGGTACCGTGCGGGACATGCCGATACGCGCGGTTCTCTGGGATGTCGATGACACGATCTTCGATTACGCGAGCGCCGACCGCGCCGGGATGCAGGCGCATCTTCTTGCCGAGGGGCTGACCGGCGGGCATCCGTCCGTCGATGCGGCCCTCGTGCGGTGGAAGGAGCTCACCGAGCTGCACTGGCGGCGGTTCGAGAACGGCGGCGTCGCCTTCGAGGCGCAGCGCCGCGACCGCGTGCGGGACTTCCTCGGTACGCCGTCGATGAGCGACGAGGAGGCCGACGACTGGTTCGGGCGGTACCTCGCGCACTACGAGGCCGCCTGGGCGCTCTTCCCGGACACGTTGCCGGCCCTGGAGCTGCTGGCGGCGGACTACCGGCACGCGGTGCTCTCGAACTCCTCCGTCCGCAACCAGGACCGCAAGCTGCGCGTCCTGGGCGTGCGGGACCGTTTCGAGGCGCTGGTGTGCGCGGCGGACCTGGGGGTCGCCAAGCCCGCCGCCGGGGCCTTTCACGCCGCATGTGAGGTCCTGGGACTGCCGCCGGCGGAGGTGGCGTACGTGGGGGACCAGCCCGACATCGACGCGCGCGGGGCCGTCGCCGCAGGGCTCACCGGCATCTGGCTGGACCGCCGGGGACTGGGCGGCCGTCCCGAGCTGGTCCGGATCACCGGCCTGAACCAGCTGCCCGGGCTGCTGCGCGGCGATACGCGTTTTGGAGCGCCGGACACCTTCGGGTAATGTTCTTTCTGCGCCGCCCGAGAGGGCCGAGAGGCCCGGCCGGGAAGCGTAACCCGAACAAAATCCCCGCAGGGGGTTGCGTTTTGGTGGCCTATGGTGTAATTGGCAGCACGACTGATTCTGGTTCAGTTAGTCTAGGTTCGAGTCCTGGTAGGCCAGCAAGAGATCATCTTTTGCGTCATCGCACGTCGAAGCACGTCTCTTGATTGCAGTGCAAGCCCCCGTTGTGTAGCGGCCTAGCACGCCGCCCTCTCAAGGCGGTAGCGCCGGTTCGAATCCGGTCGGGGGTACAGATCCTTTCAACCCACCTCCTTCGGGTCGCTCCCGGATGCGGTGATGATGAGGATCGCTAGGGCCCCCGTTGTGTAGCGGCCTAGCACGCCGCCCTCTCAAGGCGGTAGCGCCGGTTCGAATCCGGTCGGGGGTACTGGTGGACCGATCCTGGATTGGTCTACACCACCATGGCCTATGGTGTAATTGGCAGCACGACTGATTCTGGTTCAGTTAGTCTAGGTTCGAGTCCTGGTAGGCCAGCGCAGTTGAGCAGGTGAACTGCACCTCCTGCTGATCACAGCAGACCAGCCCCCGTTGTGTAGCGGCCTAGCACGCCGCCCTCTCAAGGCGGTAGCGCCGGTTCGAATCCGGTCGGGGGTACAGAAGAAAGGCCCTTCACTTCGGTGAAGGGCCTTTTTCGTTTGCCAAGAGAAAAGAGCGAAAAGAGCCCCGGCCCGCCGCCGGCGGCGTTGGCGGCGGCAGGCCCGGGGGAGAGGTCGGCTCGTACGGCGCGGGTCAGCTCGTACGGCGCAGGGCCTCGCTGAGGCGCGCGGCCGCGTCGATGACGGCCTGGGCGTGCATCCGGCCCGGGTGGCGCGTCAGGCGCTCGATCGGCCCGGAGACCGACACGGAGGCCACCACGCGGTTCGAGGGGCCGCGTACGGGCGCGGAGACCGAGGCCACGCCCGGTTCCCGCTCGCCGATCGACTGGGCCCAGCCACGGCGCCGTACGCCCGAGAGCGCGGTCGCGGTGAAGCGCGCGCCCTGAAGGCCGCGGTGCAGCCGCTCCGGCTCCTCCCAGGCCATCAGGATCTGCGCGGAGGAGCCCGCCTTCATCGGGAGCGTGGAACCCACCGGGACGGTGTCCCGCAGGCCGGAGAGCCGCTCGGCAGCGGCCACGCAGATCCGCATGTCGCCCTGCCGGCGATAGAGCTGGGCGCTCTCGCCCGTCACATCGCGCAGGTGCGTGAGCACCGGACCGGCCGTGGCCAGCAGGCGGTCCTCGCCGGCCGCCGCGGCCAGCTCCGACAGCCGTGGTCCGAGGATGAACCGGCCCTGCATGTCCCTCGCCACCATCCGGTGGTGTTCCAGTGCTACCGCAAGCCGGTGCGCCGTGGGGCGCGCGAGCCCGGTCGCTCCGACCAGCCCGGCGAGGGTGGCCGGACCGGACTCCAGAGCGCTCAATACCAGAGCCGCCTTGTCGAGAACGCCGACGCCGCTAGAGTTGTCCATGCAACGATACTCGCGTCTCACACTGTGAAACGCAAGTTCAATTTTCCGAGGAAGTCGCCACTCTTGAAGCGAGGTCCTGGACCAGGGGCCTGTGTACCGCCCGGTACGAGGGGTACGAGCGGCGCGCAATCAGACGAGTTGGGCCGGCGAAGCGGCCGGCCGGAGGGACAGCGATGGGACGGACACTCGCGGAGAAGGTCTGGGACGACCACGTCGTCAAGCGCGTGGAAGGCGAGCCGGACCTCCTCTTCATCGATCTGCACCTGCTGCACGAGGTGACCAGCCCGCAGGCCTTCGACGGCCTGCGCAAGGCCGGCCGAACGGTGCGCCGTACGGACCTCACCCTCGCCACCGAGGACCACAACACCCCCACGCTGGACATCGACAAGCCCATCGCCGACCCGGTCTCGCGCACCCAGCTGGAGACACTGCGCAAGAACTGCGCGGAGTTCGGCGTCCGGCTGCACCCGCTGGGCGACGTCGAGCAGGGCGTCGTCCATGTCGTGGGACCGCAGTTGGGACTGACCCAGCCGGGCACCACCGTGGTCTGCGGTGACTCGCACACCTCCACCCACGGCGCCTTCGGCGCGCTGGCCTTCGGCATCGGCACCAGCCAGGTCGAGCACGTGCTGGCCACCCAGACGCTGCCGCTGTCCCCCTTCAAGACCATGGCCATCACGGTCGACGGCGAGCTGCCCGACACCGTCACCGCCAAGGACCTGATCCTCGCCATCATCGCGAAGATCGGCACCGGCGGCGGCCAGGGCTACGTCATCGAGTACCGCGGCTCCGCCATCGAGAAACTCTCGATGGAGGCCCGGATGACCATCTGCAACATGTCCATCGAGGCGGGCGCCCGCGCGGGCATGATCGCCCCGGACGAGACCACCTTCGCCTACCTCCAGGGCCGCGACCACGCCCCGAAGGGCGCGGACTGGGACGCGGCGGTCGAGTACTGGAAGACGCTGCGCACCGACGAGGACGCCGTCTTCGACCACGAGGTCGTCATCAACGCCTCCGAGCTGGCGCCGTTCGTCACCTGGGGCACCAACCCCGGCCAGGGCGCGCCGCTGTCCGAGCGCGTCCCGGACCCGGCCTCCTACGAGGACGCTTCGGAGCGGTACGCCGCCGAAAAGGCCCTGGAATACATGGGGTTGACGGCCGGTCAGCCGCTGCGCGACATCAAGGTGGACACCGTCTTCGTAGGTTCGTGCACCAACGGCCGCATCGAGGACCTGCGCTCCGCCGCCTCCCTCCTGGAGGGGCGCAAGGTCGCCGACGGCGTACGCATGCTCATCGTCCCCGGGTCCGTCCGGGTGGCGCTGCAGGCCGTCGAGGAGGGCCTGGACAAGGTCTTCACCGCGGCCGGCGCCGAGTGGCGGCACGCGGGCTGCTCCATGTGCCTGGGCATGAACCCGGACCAGCTGGCCCCGGGCGAGCGCTCCGCCTCGACCTCCAACCGCAACTTCGAGGGCCGGCAGGGCAAGGGTGGCCGCACCCACCTGGTCTCGCCCCAGGTCGCCGCCGCGACGGCGGTTCTCGGCCACCTGGCGTCCCCGGCCGACCTGTCCGACGCCGCCGTCCCCGCGCCCGCTGGAGTCTGAGAACGATGGAAGCATTCACCACCCACACCGGCCGGGCCGTCCCGCTGCGCCGCAGCAACGTCGACACCGACCAGATCATCCCCGCCCACTGGCTGAAGAAGGTCACCCGGGACGGCTTCGAGGACGGTCTCTTCGAGGCCTGGCGCAAGCAGCCCGACTTCGTGCTGAACCAGGACGTGTACCAGGGCGCCACCGTCCTGGTCGCGGGTCCGGACTTCGGCACCGGCTCCTCCCGTGAGCACGCCGTCTGGGCGCTCCAGAACTACGGCTTCAAGGCCGTCATCTCCTCGCGTTTCGCCGACATCTTCCGCGGTAACTCCCTCAAGAACGGTCTGCTGACCGTCGTCCTGCCGCAGGAGACCGTGGAGGCGCTGCAGCAGCTGGCCGAGGCCGACCCCACCGCCGAGGTGACGGTCGACCTGGTCAACCGCGAGGTGCGGGCCGAGGGCATCAAGGCCGGCTTCGAGCTGGACGAGAACGCGCGTTGGCGGCTGCTGGAGGGGCTGGACGACATCAGCCTCACCCTCCGGGAGGAGGAGGCCATCGCCGCTTACGAGGCGAAGCGGCCGTCCTTCAAGCCGGAGACGGTAGTGGCCTGACCTCGGGATTTTCTGGCTGAAAGACATCTTGCATACGATGCGCTCCTTGCTACTTGGCAAGGGGCGCTTCGTCTTGTTGAGTGGCGTGTTGAGGCCCCGTGAAGCGACAACTCACCGCAGATGGCACAATTAGCGCATGGAACGCGACGGCCAACTGGAGCTCTACGGTCTCGTCGCCGACCGCCTCAAGGCCGCACACACAAGAGTGCGGACACTGCAAGTCCCGGAGGGCGTACGGATGGCGCTGACCCGGAAGCTGCTCGTCATCACGGCTGCGGCAAAACACGATCTCGCCGGCGCGGCACGGCGTCTGGAGCGGTTCATGAACGACCTCGACGAAGGCCGTTATCCCGAAGATGTGGATGCCGACGGAACTCCGTGACGGTCGAGTTCGTTGCGGCACAAGGGTGATTAGCCCGTTTCGTGTTTGATTTGCGGTATATATCTGCCTAACGTGCGAAAAAGCTTGAACACATTCGTTCCAGCAATGTCTCCGAAGGGGAAGACGTGAACAAGGCGCAGCTCGTAGAAGCCATTGCCGACAAGCTCGGCGGACGTCAGAACGCCGCAGACGCGGTCGACGCGGTCCTGGACGCCATCGTCCGTGCCGTGGTCGGCGGCGACCGCGTTTCGGTCACCGGATTCGGCTCGTTCGAGAAGGTCGACCGCCCGGCCCGCTACGCCCGCAACCCGCAGACGGGTGAGCGGGTGCGGGTGAAGAAGACCTCCGTGCCGCGATTCCGCGCCGGACAGGGCTTCAAGGACCTGGTCAGCGGCTCCAAGAAGCTCCCCAAGAACGACGTGGCCGTCAAGAAGGCCCCGAAGGGCAGCCTTTCCGGCGGTTCTTCCACCCGTACGACCGCCAAGGCCGCGGCCAAGAAGGCCACCGCCAAGAAGTCGGCGGCGAAGAAGACCACCACGGTCGCGAAGAAGACCACCGTCGCGAAGAAGGCGACGCCGGCGAAGAAGGCCACCACCGCGAAGAAGGCCACTACCGCCAAGAAGGCCACCACGGCCAAGAAGGCGACCCCGGCGAAGAAGGCCACCACCGCCAAGAAGGCGACCCCGGCGAAGAAGACCGCCACCGCCAAGAAGACCGCCCCGGCCAAGAAGACCACGGCGAAGAAGGCACCGGCCAAGAAGACCACCGCCCGCAAGACCACCGCCAAGAAGACCACCGCGCGCAAGCGCTGACCTTCCTGCGGACCCTCGCGACGGGCCGGGCTCCCCTGAGGAGCCCGGCCCGCGGTGTGTTGTCCGCGCCCCACCCGATTAGGCTCTGACCATGCAGGCCACCGCATACACCTACGACGCCGACAGCCGCACCGGCAGCGTGCTGCTCGACGACGGCACCCCGCTGCCCTTCGACGCCGCCGCCTTCGACGCAGGCGCCCTGCGGCTCCTCCGGCCCGGCCAGCGCGTCCGCATCGACGTGACGGGCGACGGCGAGAACCGCCGCATCACCCTCATCACGCTCCAGACGTTCTGAAACACCCTCCGGGCGTCCCCGGAGAATCATCCTCCGGACGTCCCCGGAGAAACGCCCTTCGGACGTCCTGAGAGCCGCCCCGGCCTCCCTCGGGCGCCCTTGGACGCCTTTCAGGCCCCCTGGGCCCCCAGCGCCGCGATACGCGCCGAAATGGCCGCCGTGTGCCGGGCCGTCCGCGCCCCCACACCCAGCTCCAGCGCCGCCCCGAGGTCCTCCGGTGTGTCCACGTCCTGCCGCACCGACCGCACACCGGACAGCGCGATCTCCCGCGCCCCCGAGGCCCTGTGCCGGGCACGCGAGGCGCCCCCGAAAGCCGGCGCCAATTCCACCCCCGGCGCCGCGGTCAGCAGCGTCGTACCGATTTCCGCCGCATCCGCGAGAAATGCACGCGGAAATTGCGCGGCCGCCGAGAGCACCCGTTCCAGTTCCGCCGGACGCAGCGCGGGAAGATCCGCGTTCAACGCCGCCACCGCGGCATCGGGACGGCACGCCCGTACGGCCTGCGCGCCGTACGCGATCGCCGGATTCAGCCCGGCCGCCGGAGTGTCGGCCACAATGCGCGCACCCAGGGCCGCGAGACCCTCACCGGCCAGCGGATCATCCGTGACAACCGCCACATCCCGTACCACCGGGCACGCCAGCGCCGCGGCCACGGTGTCCAGCGCGAACGCCAGTGCCAACCGGGGCCGGAAGCGGGCATCCGCCGCGGCGGACAGCCTGCTCTTGGCCAGCACCAGCGGTTTCAGAGGCACCACCAGGCTCCACACCGCGACGGCTCCTTCCTCTCGCATCGGCAGCATTGTCACCCGCTGCCGCCGCCCGCAGCAGGGCGCGGGGATACGGTGTCCTCGACAGACCGGGTACCGGGGGCGACACTTGTGCGGCTGCCGGGTCGCCGCAGCTCAGCAGGTCCCACAAGGAGGGTGTCCGAGTGTCCCGCCACAGAATCGGCTTCTGGTACCGCCTCGCAGCGGTCATCGCAAAACCGCCGCTCGTGGTTCTGTTCAAGCGGGACTGGCAGGGAATGGAGAACATTCCGGCCGAGGGCGGATTCATCACCGCGGTCAACCACAACTCGTATCTCGACCCGCTCTCCTACGCGCACTATCAGTACAACAGCGGACGGGTCCCGCGATTCCTCGCCAAGGCCGGCCTCTTCAAGGGCGGCTTCGTCGGCGCGGTCATGCGCGGAACGGGACAGATCCCGGTCTACCGCGAGTCCACCGACGCGGCCACCGCATTCCGGGCCGCCGTGGACGCCATCAACCGCGGCGAGTGCGTCGCCTTCTACCCCGAAGGCACCCTCACCCGGGACCCCGACATGTGGCCCATGCAGGGCAAGACCGGAGCGGCCCGCGTCGCCCTGCTCACCAAGGCACCCGTCATCCCCGTCGCCCAGTGGGGCGCCAACGAGGCGATGCCGCCGTACGCCAAGGACAAGAAACTCCGCCTCTTCCCGCGCAAGACCCTGCGCGTGAAGGCGGGCCCGCCCGTCGACCTGGACGAGTTCTACGGCCAGGAGCCCACCGCCGAGGTGCTGCGCGCCGTCACCGACCGCATCATGACGGCGGTGACCGCGATCCTGGCCGAGGTCCGCGACGAGCCCGCGCCCGCCGAGCCGTACGACCACCGCAAGGCCCGCGCCGAACAGCGCCGGAAGACCCAGCAGATGCGACGGCAGGACGAGGCGTCCGGCCGCACTCAGGAGGATGAAGGCAAGTGACGCGCTGCGCCGTCTACGGCACGGGGTCGTGGGGCACCGCATTCGCGATGGTGCTGGCCGACGCGGGCTGCGAGGTGACCCTGTGGGGCCGCCGCGCGGAGCTCGCCGAGGCCATCAACACGACCCGCACCAACCCCGACTATCTCCCGGGCGTGGAGCTGCCGCAGACCGTACGGGCCACCACCGATCCCGCCGAGGCCGCCGAGGGCGCGGAGTTCACCGTCCTGGCCGTGCCCTCCCAGACGCTGCGCGCCAACCTCGCGGAATGGGCGCCGCTGCTGCCCGCCGACACCGTCCTGGTGTCCCTGATGAAGGGCATCGAGCTCGGTACGGCCAAGCGGATGAGCGAGGTCATCGAAGAGGTCGCCAAGGTGCCCGCCGAGCAGGTGGCCGTGCTCAGCGGCCCGAACCTCGCCAAGGAGATCGCCGCCCGGCAGCCCGCCGCCGCGGTCGTCGCCTGCGCCGACGAGGCCGTCGCCACCCGCCTGCAGGCCGCCTGCCACACCCCGTACTTCCGCCCGTACACCAACACCGACGTGGTCGGCGCGGAGCTGGGCGGCGCGGTGAAGAACGTCATCGGGCTCGCGGTGGGCATCGCGGACGGCATGGGCCTGGGCGACAACGCCAAGGCGTCCCTGATCACCCGGGGCCTCGCCGAGACCAGCCGGCTGGGCCTCGCGCTGGGTGCGGACCCGGCCACGTTCGCGGGGCTGGCGGGCATGGGCGACCTGGTCGCCACCTGCTCCTCGCCGCTCTCCCGCAACCACACCTTCGGCACCAACCTCGGCCGCGGCATGACTCTCGAGGAGACCATCGCCGTCACCAAGCAGACCGCGGAGGGCGTGAAGTCCTGCGAATCGGTGCTGGATCTGGCCCGCCGGCACGGCGTGGAGATGCCCATCACCGAAACGGTGGTGAACATCGTCCACGACGCGAAGCCGCCGCTGGTGGCGCTGAAGGAACTGATGTCGCGGTCGGCGAAGTCGGAGCGGCACTGAGATCTCCGGAGTCGGAGGGCCTTGGGCCTCTGGTTGTCCACAGAGTCCGGGGGCCGTGGGCGTTGGCGATGAGCCGTTGTCCACAGGCCCTCACGGCCGCGGGCTGTGAGGGCTAACTTCACCTTGTGTGTGGTGGAGGTGGGGGAGGGGCCTTGGCCATGGGGACGGGAGTTCTCCCGCTGGACCGGGGAGAGGGAGGGGCCCTGCCACGGACACGGGGGACATGGCCCATAGAAGCGCCCCACGCCGCCCAGGACATTCGCATCGGCCGTACCAACAGGTAGTCTCGGTCCGATATGAGCAGCGAGACCTCCTCCCAGAAGCCCCGCGTCGCCGTCGTGTTCGGCGGGCGCAGCTCCGAGCACGCCATCTCGGTGGTCACCGCGGGCGCCGTCCTGAGCGCCATCGACCGCGAGAAGTACGACGTGCTGCCGATCGGCATCACGTCGGACGGCCGCTGGGCGCTGACCGCCGACGCCCCGGAGCGGATGGCCATCACGGACCGGAAGCTGCCGAACGTCGCGGAGCTGGCCGAGTCCGCCGACGGAGCCGTGGTGCTGCCGGTCGACCCCACCAACCGTGAGGTCGTCTACAGCGAGCCCGGCGCGGTCCCGAAGGCGCTCGGCGACGTCGACGTGGTCTTCCCCGTGCTGCACGGCCCGTACGGCGAGGACGGCACCCTCCAGGGCCTCCTGGAGCTGTCCGGCGTGCCCTACGTGGGCTCCGGCGTGCTCGCCTCGGCCGTCGGCCAGGACAAGGACTACATGAAGCGGGTGTTCGCCTCCTTCGGGCTGCCGGTCGGCCCGTACGAGGTCATCCGCCCGCGCGAGTGGGAGCAGGATCCTTCCGCCGCCCGCAAGAAGATCGTGGACTTCGCCGGCGAGCACGGCTGGCCGCTGTTCGTGAAGCCCGCCCGGGCCGGCTCCTCCATGGGCATCTCCAAGGTGGACGGCCTCGCCGGGCTGGACGAGGCCGTCGAGGAGGCCCGCCGCCACGACCCGAAGATCATCGTCGAGTCGCTGCTGAGCGGCCGCGAGATCGAGTGCGGCGTACTGGAGTTCGAGGACGGTCCGCGGGCCAGCGTGCCCGCCGAGATCCCCCCGGTCACCGCGCACGACTTCTACGACTTCGAGGCCAAGTACATCGACTCGGCCACCGGACTGGTGCCCGCGCCGCTCACCGAGGAGCAGACCGCGCGCGTCCAGGAGCTGGCCGTGCAGGCCTTCGAGGCGGCGTCCTGCGAGGGCCTGGTGCGGGCCGACTTCTTCCTGCAGGACAACGGCGAGTTCGTCATCAACGAGATCAACACCCTGCCCGGCTTCACGCCCATCTCGATGTACCCGCGAATGTGGCAGGAGTCCGGCGTGAGCTACGCCGAGCTGGTCGACCGGCTCATCCAGGCGGCGCTGCGCCGCTCCACGGGCCTGCGCTGAGGCCGCGGCGTCCCCGGTCGGGGCGTGTCCTACACGACCCCGACCGGAACGGTCTTCCGTACGGCCGACGCCAGGTCGGTGAGCACATCGACCTCGGGCGCGTACTTCCCCGGCACCGTCACCTCGACGTACGCCCTGCGCAGCACGGTCGTGAAGCGGTAGCCGTCGTCCTGCTTCTCGAAGACCCACTCGACGCCGTTGATTTTCGCGGCGTCCTGCAGCGGGTTGTAATGTTCATTACCGCGCTGCAGCACCTCGGGCTTCGGTACGCCGCACCGCAGGCGCACGGCGGGCGACCCCCATACGGCGGTGAAGTCGGAGACGGGATCGGCGGTCCGCCGCTTCAGACCGTCCACCGTGCCGGGCAGTTCCCCGTGCAGTGCCCGGCACAGCCGGGCAGCCTCACCCTTCGGGGCGGGAACCGCCACGCTCGCCGAATCGTCGGACGGGGCACAGCCCACCGCGGTGATCAGCACGGCGAGCAGGGGCAGAGCGAGCGACCGGCGGGGCGAGAATTTCACCCGGCCGAGCATACGGGGGGCTAGATATGGACGACGGGGCAGGTCAGGGTGCGCGTGATCCCGTCCACCTGCTGGACTTTGGCGACCACCATGCGGCCCAGATCATCGACCGTGTCAGCCTGGGCACGCACGATCACGTCGTAGGGACCGGTCACGTCCTCGGCCTGGATCACGCCGGGCAGCTTGGCGATCACTTCGGCGACCTGGGAGGCCTTGCCGACCTCGGTCTGGATCAGGATGTAGGCCTGTACCACGGGACCTCCAGGGCGGCTTCGAGGATCATGTGGGAAGAAGGGACGCCACGGTACCGCGTCGCCGAGCGGAGCGGGGAGACCCGCGCGGCCGACGCGGCCAACAGTTCGCGGCGGCCGGCGCGGATCGCGTCACCCGGAGCGCGGCCGTCCGGGAGGGCGGCGCCGGCCGTGCACGACGCGTCAGTGGAGTACGGAAGGTCCGTACGCATGGGAAGGGCAACAGCATGAAGGGCACCGTGGGCGAGTTGGGGGAGTTCGGCCTCATCAGAGAGCTGACCTCGCGGCTCACCTCCACCCCGGCCGTACGCATCGGCCCCGGCGACGACGCCGCCGTGGTCACCGCGCCGGACCGCCGGGTCGTGGCCAGTACCGACGTACTCCTCGAAGGGCGGCACTTCCGCCGCGACTGGTCCACCGCCTACGACGTCGGCCGGAAGGCCGCCGCCCAGAACCTCGCCGACATCGCCGCCATGGGCGCGGTCCCCACCGCCATCCTGCTCGGCCTCGTGGTCCCCGCCGAACTCCCCGCCACCTGGGCCACCGAGCTGATGGACGGACTGCGGGACGAGTGCCAGGTCGCCGGCGCCGCCGTGGTCGGCGGCGACGTCGTACGCGGCGAGATCATCACCGTCGCCATCACCGCCCTCGGCGACCTGCGCAACGTCGAGCCGGTCACCCGCGGCGGCGCCCAGCCCGGCGACGTCGTCGCGGTCACCGGCTGGCTCGGCTGGTCCGCCGCCGGGCATGCCGTCCTCACCCGCGGCTTCCGCTCCCCGCGCGCCTTCGTGGAGGCGCACCGCAGGCCGGAGCCGCCGTACCACGCGGGCCCCGCGGCCGCCGGGCTCGGCGCGACCGCCATGACCGACGTCAGCGACGGCCTGGTCGCCGACCTCGGGCACATCGCCGAGGCCAGCAAGGTCCGCATCGACCTGCAGTCCCAGAAGATCGACGTGCCCTCGCAGATGGCCGACATCGGTACCGCCTGCGGCGTGGACCCGCTGCAGTGGGTGCTCAGCGGCGGCGAGGACCACGCCATCGTGGCGACCTTCCCGCCGGACGTGAAGCTCCCCGCCCGCTGGAAGGTCATCGGCGAGGTCCTCAACCCCTCCGCGCTGCCCCAGGTCACGGTGGACGGCGCGCCCTGGACCAAGGGCGGCTGGGACCACTTCGGGGACGACGACGTGGTCGGCTGACCGGCGTCGATCTCGTCGGCCGACCGGCCTCGACCGGACCCGGCCGGCGTCGTCTAGATTCGGAGCATGTACACACCACCACGCGTCCTGACCGTCGCCGGCTCCGACTCCGGCGGCGGCGCGGGGATCCAGGCGGACCTGAAGACGATGCTCACGCTCGGCACGCACGGCATGAGCGTGCTGACCGCCGTCACCGCCCAGAACTCCCTGGGCGTGCAGGGCGCGTGGGAGCTGCCCGCCGAGGCCGTACGCGCCCAGTTCCGCAGCGTCGTGGACGACATCGGCGTCCAGGCCGTCAAGACCGGGATGCTCTCCTCGCCCGAACTGGTCGAGACCGTCGCCGCTCTGCTCGCCGAGGCCACCGCCCCCGTGGTCGTCGACCCGGTGGGCGTCTCCAAGCACGGCGACTCGTTGCTCGCCGCGACGGCCCTGGACGCGGTCCGTACGAAGCTGCTGCCGACGGCGACCGTCGCCACCCCCAACCTCGACGAGGTCGCCCAGCTCACGGGCGTACAGGTGCACGAGGAGGCCGACATGCGGCGGGCCGCGGCGGCCGTTCTGGAGTTCGGCCCGCGCTGGGCCCTGATCAAGGGCGGGCACCTGTCGGGCGACGCCGTGGACCTGCTCACCGACGGCGATCAGGAGCACTGGCTGCGCGCGCCGCGCCACGACAACCGCCACACGCACGGCACGGGCTGCACCCTCGCCAGCGCGATCGCCGCGCGGCTGGCGCACGGGGACACCGTTCCGGAGGCCGTGGCGGCGGCGAAGGAGTACGTCACGGGCGCGATCGCGCACGGCTTCCGGCTGGGCGAAGGGATCGGCCCGGTCGATCACGGCTGGCGGCTGCGCTGAGGCATGCCGGGGGCGGCGGCATCCCGGTGCGGACGCCCCCGGAAAACAGTCAAAGAAGTCGGTGGAACGGCAAAAAAGCCGGCCCACCCTGAGGTGGACCGGCTTCAAGGCAACCGGCAGGCTGCGCCACGACGTAACGTCAGCGCGCGACCTTGCCGGCCTTGATGCACGAGGTGCAGACGTTGAGCCGCTTCGGCGTGCGCCCGATCACAGCGCGCACCGTCTGGATGTTGGGGTTCCAACGACGGTTGGTGCGGCGGTGCGAGTGAGAAACGCTCTTGCCGAAGCCCGGCCCCTTGCCGCAGACGTCGCAGTTGGCAGCCACGGGTCACTCCAAAGACTTCAGATGCACTTACGGTAATTCCCAGCGCGCCGAGTGCATTGAACGACAAGCGGTGCCGGGAGGGGAATGGCCCGATTCGCATCGGGCAACCGGAGCAGCATACAACGACCGCTCCCGCCCTACGAAACTACCATGACCGCTCGGGGCCCCGCCCCGAGCACCCGCTCCGTCCGCGGCTACCCTGCGGTGCACGGCCCCGACCGAGGAGGACATCCGTGCCCCACACGCTCGACGCCGCCGCGGTACACGCATGGTGCGGGCTGGCCCTGGAGGCGCTCGGCCGGGACCGCGAGCGGATCGACGCGATCAACGTCTATCCCGTCGCGGACGGTGACACCGGCACCAACCTCTACCTGACCATGGAGTCCGCGGCCCGCGCCGTCGACGCCGTCTTCGAGGGGCACGCGGCCTCCGGCACGGCCCCCGGCCTCGCCGACGCCGTCGGCGCCATGGCGCACGGCGCGCTCATCGGGGCCCGCGGCAACTCCGGCACGATCCTCGCGCAGCTCCTGCGCGGCATGACGGAGGTGCTGGCGGCGGCCCCCGGTACGACGCCGGAGTGTGACGCGGAGCACGGTACGGCCGACGCCCTCGGCAGAGCACTGCGGCGGGCCGCCGCGTCCACGTACGAAGCGGTGGCGCACCCCGTGGAGGGCACGGTCCTGACCGTGGCGACGGCGGCAGCGGACGCCGCCGAGGGCGTGGCGCCGGGCGGTGACGTGGTGGCCGTGGCGCGCGCGGCCCACGAAGGCGCCGGGAAGGCGCTGGAGGCCACCCCGGGGCAGCTCGCGGTGCTCGGCAGGGCCGGCGTGGTCGACGCGGGCGGCTGCGGCCTGGTCGCCGTCCTCGGGGCGCTCGCCGACGCGCTCTCCGGAGAGCGCACGGCCGCGGCCGGCGGCGTACGTATCGCGGTGGGCGCGCCCGCCGTACGGGCCGGCACCGATCCCGTCGCGGTCGTCGCCGACGCGGGCGGCTGCGGCGCCGACGAGCACGCGGCCGCCGACGGGCCCGCCTTCGAGGTGATCTACCTCCTGGAGGCCGCCGACGACGCCGTGGCCCGGCTCCGCACCCGCCTGGACGCGCTCGGCGACTCCCTGGTCGTGGTCGGCGGGGACGGACTGTTCCACGTCCATGTGCACGTGGACGACGCGGGCGCGGCCGTCGAGGCCGGTATCGAGGCGGGCCGCCCGTACCGGATCCGCGTCACGCACTTCGGGAGCTCCGGTGCCGCCCGGGGAACGGCCCCCGAGCGCGTGGAGCGGGCCGTGGTCGCGGTGGTGGCCGGGGACGGGCTGGCCGGGCTGTGCACGGAGGCCGGCGCGTGCGTGGTCTCCGTACGGCCCGGGGAGCCGCCCGCCAGCGGCGAGCTGGTCCAGGCGATCCGGCAGGCGCACGCCCGCGAGGTGGTGCTGCTGCCGAACGACGCCGAGCTGCGGCACACCGCCGCCGCGGCGGCCGGACAGGCCCGTACCGAGGGCGTACGGGTGGCCGTGATCCCCACCCGTGCCGCGGTCCAGGGCATCGCGGCGCTGGCCGTCCACGAGCCCGGCCGCTCGTTCGACGAGGACGTGGTGGCCATGACCTCGGCCGCGGGCGCCACCCGGTACGGCGAGCTGGCCGTCGCCGAACGGCAGTCCTGGACCATGGCCGGGGTCTGCCAGGCCGGGGACGTGCTGGGGCTGGTGGACGGCGACGTCGCGGTGATTGGCGCCGACCCGGCGGCCGTCGCGGCCGACGTACTGGACCGGATGCTGTCGGCGGGCGGCGAGATGGTCACCCTCGTGGTGGGCGACGGCTTCCCCCAGAGCCTGGCCGACCGGCTCGAACGCCATGTACGCGAGCGCCACCTCGCCGTGGACACGGTCGTGTACGAGGGCGGCCGGCAGGCCCCGCTGCTGCTGATCGGCGTGGAGTAGCCGGCCCCGGCCGACCGGCCCCCGCGCCCCTTCGCGTCACCCGAATCCCGGTCCTCCCGCCGCTTGTCAGTGGCGTGGTGTGCAATGGACCCGTGCTGGATGAACCCCTGAAGAAGATCCTCGGCGGCACCACCGCGAAGGTGCTGGCCGAGCACCTCGGCCTGCACACGGTCGGCGATCTGCTGCACCACTACCCCCGCCGGTACGCCGAGCGCGGCGAGCTGACCACCCTCGCCGACCTCCCGCTGGACGAGCACGTCACGGTCGTCGCCCGGGTCGCCGACGCCCGCGTGCACACCTTCAACCACGGCCGGGGCCAGCGCCTGGAGGTCACTCTCACCGACGGCAGCGGCCGCCTCCAGCTGGTCTTCTTCGGCAAGGGCATCCACAAGCCGCGGCACGACCTGCTCCCGGGCCGCCGGGCGATGTTCGCGGGCAAGGTCTCGGTCTTCAACCGCAAGCTCCAGCTCGCCCACCCCGAGTACGAACTCCTCGCGGGCGAGGGCGGCGAGGAGGCCGTCGACGCGTTCGCCAACCAGCTCCTGCCGATCTATCCGGCGGCCCAGAAGATGCCGTCCTGGAAGGTCGCCAAGGCCGTCGACGCGGTCCTGCCCAACGCCCGCGACGCGGTCGACCCGCTGCCGCCCGCGCTCCGCGAGGGCCGCGGCCTGGTCCCGCTCCCCGAGGCCCTGCTCAAGATCCACCGCCCCGCCACCCGGGCCGACATCGAGGACGCCCGGGCCCGCCTGAAGTGGGACGAGGCCTTCGTCCTCCAGGTCGCGCTGGCCCGCCGCCGCTTCGCCGAGACCCAGCTCCCCGCCGTCCCCCGCCCGTTGACCGAGAACGGCATCCTCGACGCCTTCGACGCCCGCCTCCCCTTCACCCTCACCGACGGCCAGCAGAAGGTCAGCCGCGAAATCTTCGACGACCTCGCCACGGACCACCCGATGCACCGGCTCCTTCAGGGAGAGGTGGGCAGCGGGAAGGCCCAGCCGCTGGATTCCTCGGTCCTGACCCCGGCGGGCTTCCGTGCGATGGGGGACATGGCCGTTGGCGACGAGGTGGTGGTGCCGAGCGGTGAGATCGCCGTGGTGGACGGGGTGTTTCCGCAGGGTGAGCGGGATGTCTGGCGCCTCGTGCTGTCGGACGGGAGCACCGTCGAATGTGATGATGAGCACCTCTGGATCGTCGCGACCAGTTGCGCGTGGGACCGCGGCGAGCGACCGAAGGTGATGACGACCCGCGAGATCAGGGCGGACACGTTCAAGGCCAACGGCGCCTCCAAGTGGTACATCGCGCCCGCGGCGGCCGTGGACCTCGAATGCGGTGATCCCCGGCCGCTCGACCCGTACCTGCTGGGGCTTCTCCTGGGAGACGGATCCTTCCGGCACAACCTGCGGTTCTCCGGCGTGGACGAAGACCTCGTGGCGGCGGTCGACGCCGCGGTGGCGCCGGCCTGCAAGCTGGTGCCCGTACCGGGAGAGAACTGCGACTACACGATTCACTTGACCGGCCCGAAGGGCGGCACACGCCGTAACCCCGTGATCTCGGCCCTGCGTGAACTGGACCTGTGGGGTGCCACCTCGCACACGAAGTTCGTTCCGCCCGGCTACAAGAACGCGCCGGTGAAGGACCGGCTGGCCGTGCTGCAGGGGCTGATGGACACGGACGGTACGGTCCAGCAGAGCGGGATGTCCGTGTCGTTCTGCTCGGTTTCGCGCCGGCTGGCCGACGACGTCGCCTGGCTGGTGCGTTCGCTCGGCGGCCGGGCGCGGGTGCTGCCGAAGAAGAACGCCTTCGACGTGTCCGTGGCCCTGCCGGACGAATTCCCGCCCTTCAGGCTTGCGCGGAAGGCCGGCCGCATGGGCGGAAGGCCGAAGTACAACACGTTCCGCCGGGGTATCCGAGCGGTCGAGTACGTCGGGACGAAGCCGGTCCAGTGCATCAGCGTCGCGCACCCGAGTCATGCGTACGTGACCGACAACTTCACCGTCACGCACAACACGATGGTCGCTCTCCGCGCCATGCTGTCCGTCGTGGACTGCGGCGGGCAGGCGGCCATGTTGGCGCCCACCGAGGTGCTGGCTCAGCAGCATCATCGGTCGGTCACCGAGATGATGGGGGAGCTGGCCGAGGGCGGGATGCTCGGGGGAGCGGAGCGCGGGACGAAGGTCGTGCTGTTGACCGGGTCCATGGGGGCCGCCGCGCGGAAGCAGGCGCTGCTGGATCTCGTCACGGGTGAGGCCGGGATCGTGATCGGTACGCATGCGCTGATCGAGGACAAGGTGCAGTTCCTCGACCTGGGCCTGGTCGTGGTCGACGAGCAGCACCGGTTCGGGGTGGAGCAGCGGGACGCGCTGCGTTCCAAGGGGAAGCAGCCGCCGCATCTCCTGGTGATGACCGCCACGCCGATCCCGCGGACGGTCGCGATGACGGTCTTCGGCGATCTGGAGACCTCCGTACTGGACCAGTTGCCGGCCGGGCGGTCGCCGATCGCGAGCCATGTGGTGCCGGCCAAGGACAAGCCGCACTTCCTCGCGCGCGCCTGGGAGCGGGTGCGGGAGGAGGTCGAGGGCGGGCACCAGGCGTATGTGGTGTGTCCGCGGATCGGGGACGAGGAGGAGCCCAAGGGGGCGAAGAAGAAGGGCAAGGACGCCGAGGAGGAGGCCGCGGCGGAGGAGGCGGAGAAGCGGCCGCCCCTGGCGGTGCTGGAGGTCGCCGAGCAACTGGCGAAGGGCCCCCTGACCGGGCTCCGCGTGGAGGTGCTGCACGGCCGGATGCAGCCGGACGACAAGGACGATGTGATGCGCCGGTTCGCCGCCGGTGAGGTCGACGTCCTGGTCGCGACGACCGTCATCGAGGTCGGGGTGAACGTTCCGAACGCCACCGCCATGGTGATCATGGACGCGGACCGGTTCGGCGTCTCGCAGCTGCACCAGCTGCGCGGCCGGGTCGGCCGCGGCTCGGCGCCCGGCCTGTGCCTGCTGGTGACGGAGATGTCCGAGGCGAGTCCGGCGCGGGCCCGGCTCGGCGCCGTCGCGAGCACCCTGGACGGCTTCGAGCTGTCCCGGATCGACCTGGAGCAGCGGCGCGAGGGCGACGTGCTGGGGCAGGCCCAGTCCGGGGTGCGTTCCAGCCTGCGGATGCTGGCGGTCATCGAGGACGAGGACGTCATCGAGGCGGCCCGCGAGGAGGCGACGGCGACGGTGGCGAACGACCCGGAGCTGGCCGGACTCCCCGAGCTGCGGGTCGCGTTGGACGCCCTGCTGGACACCGAGCGGGAGAGTTACCTGGACAAGGGGTGAGGCGGCCCGGCCACGGTCCGTGGTCCCGGCCGCGCCCCGGACTTCCCCGAGGACCGGACCGTTGTCAGACCCCCCTGGGAGACTGAATTCCGTACGAGCCGGTCCTGATCTTCTCTCTCCGGTGGCCGGCCGTGCGCGGACCAGGGGGGCCTCTCATGGCATTCCGGCATCTGAACGAACTGCCGCTCGGCGACAAGGTCTTCCGCATCGAGCTCGCCAGCGACGACGACGCGACCGTCACCCTCACCCTCACCGGCTGGCACGAGGAAGCGCCCGAGACGCTCCTCGCCTCCGGCGCCCTCACCCTGCCCCTGGCCGAGGTACCGGCGCTGCGGATCGCACTGAACCGTGCCCTGCGCGCCCTCGCGCTGGTGGCCGACGTGGCCGAGCCGATACCGGACCGGGACGTGCTGCGCGAGCTGTTCCCCGGGCACGGCGCCCCCTGGGTGCCGCAGCACGAGGAGGACCTGACCCGCCGGTTCCACGCGGGCGAGACCATCGCGCGGATCGCCGCCCGCTTCGGCCGCACGCCCGATTCGGTACGGACGAAGCTGCGCGAGCTGGGCCACGACCCGCGCCGCCCGGAGTACTGCCCGCCGGACGGCTGCCTGTCCTGGTCGCGGTACGCCTCACCGGCGCTGGTGGGCGGCGCCGAGGAGACCGACGGCAGGTGAGGCGCGCACGCCATATCGTGGGGGTGCGGGACCGTTCCCGGCCCCGCCCCGCCCATGGGCCGCATGGGCAGCACAGGACGAGGACGAAGATCGTATGACCCGCGTGATCGCCGGCACGGCCGGCGGCCGGCGCCTGGCCGTGCCGCCCGGCACGGGCACCCGCCCGACCTCCGACCGGGCGCGCGAGGGCCTGTTCTCCACCTGGGAGGCGCTGGACGGCCCGCTGGCCGGGGCCCGGGTGCTGGATCTGTACGGCGGGTCCGGCGCGGTCGGCCTGGAGGCGCTCTCCCGGGGCGCCGCCGCGGTGCTGCTGGCCGAGGCCGACGCGAAGGCCGCCCGGACGATCCGGGAGAACATCCGCACCCTCGGGCTGCCGGGTGCCGAGTTCCGTGCCGCGAAGGCCGAGCAGGTCGCCGCGGGGCCGGTCTCCGGGGAGCCGTACGACATCGTCTTCCTGGACCCGCCGTACGCGGTGAGCGACGACGATCTTCGGGAGATCCTCCTCACACTCCGCTCGCAGGGCTGGATCGCGGGCGACGCGCTCGCCACCGTGGAGCGGAGCACCCGAGGCGGAGAGTTCCGCTGGCCCGAGGGTTTCGAGGGCCTGCGGTCCCGCCGCTACGGCGAGGCCACCCTTTGGTACGGTCGCGCCGCTTCGACGTGCGAGGACGACGAGAAGGACGAGCGGCCCGCCACGTCGGCAAGCGAGTCATGACCGGATCGGAGAGCGAGGAACCTGAAGTGCGCCGTGCCGTCTGTCCGGGGTCGTTCGACCCCGTCACCAATGGGCACCTGGACATCATCGCCCGGGCCTCCAAGCTCTACGACGTGGTCCACGTCGCCGTGATGATCAACAAGTCCAAGCAGGGCCTGTTCACGGTCGAGGAGCGGATCGACCTGATCCGCCGGGCGACCGCCGAGTACGGGAACGTCGAGGTCGAGGCGTTCCACGGCCTGCTCGTCGACTTCTGCAAGCAGCGTGACATTCCGGCCATCGTGAAGGGCCTGCGCGCGGTCAGCGACTTCGACTACGAGCTGCAGATGGCCCAGATGAACAACGGCCTCTCCGGCGTCGAGACGCTCTTCGTCCCGACCAACCCGACCTACAGCTTCCTCTCGTCCAGCCTGGTCAAGGAGGTCGCGGCCTGGGGCGGCGACGTCTCGCACCTGGTGCCGGACTTCGTCTTCGAAGCCCTCACGGAGCGCCTCGGGGAGAAGTGACGCCGGAAGCGGTGGAGGGCCGTCCGGCTGACGGGGCGTCAGTGGGTGTCGGGGCGGGGGCGGGTGGCCGTACAGTCGGTCCCGTTCCGTCGTTTCATCCCCCAGAGAGTGGCGAGCCCCCAGTGGACGTGCAGAAGAAGCTCGACGAGATCGTCGAGACCGTCGGCCATGCCCGGTCCATGCCCATGTCGGCCTCCTGCGTGGTCAACCGCGCCGAGCTGCTGGCACTCCTCGAAGAGGTGCGGGCCGCGCTCCCGGGGTCCCTCGCGCAGGCGCAGGAGCTGCTCGGCGGGCGCGAGCAGATGGTCGAGGAGGCCCGCGCGGAGGCGGAGCGGATCATCGAGAGCGCGCACGCCCAGCGCGGCTCGCTGCTCTCCGAGACGCAGATCGCCCGGCAGTCCCAGGAGGAGGCCGACCGCATCCTGGCCGAGGCCCGCCGGGAGGCCGAGGAGATCCGCGCCGAGGCCGACGACTACGTCGACAGCAAGCTCGCCAACTTCGAGGTCGTGCTGACCAAGACCATCGGCTCGGTGGACCGCGGCCGCGAGAAGCTGCTCGGCCGCGGCCCGGGCCTGGACCAGGACGGGTACGCGGACACCGAGGCGCCCGAGCGCAGCGCGGACCCGGAGACGCTGCGGCAGCGGGCCGACGCGTACGTCGACGCCAAGTTCGGCGCCTTCGAGGCCGTGCTCTCCAAGACCCTGGAGGCGGTCGGGCGGGGCCGTCAGAAGCTGCTGGGCGCGCAGCCCACGGACGAGCTGGGGGCGCAGTTCGCGGCGCACACCGACCCCGCGACGGGGCTGCCGCAGTCCGGCGACGCCGAGTACCTCGCGGACCTCGCCGCCGCCCAGCAGCAGGCGGCGTCCCCGCAGCCGGTCGCGCAGCCCGGTACGGAGCTTCCGCCGCAGCCCCTGATGCCGCCGGACGTGCAGCCCGCGGCCGCCGCGCAGCAGCAGGACTACTACGCCGCGGCGGGGTACCCCCAGGACGCGTACGGCTATCAGCAGCCGCAGCAGTACGCCCAGCAGCAGGACCCGTACGGCTACGGCTGGCAGCAGCAGGCGCAGCAGGGGTACGACGCCGGCGGGTACCTCCCCCAGCAGGCCCAGCAGATGCCGCCCGGCCAGGAGCCGCAGCAGCACCACGGCCAGCAGCCCGCCGCCCTGGACGAGACCAGCCTCTTCGACACCAGCATGATCGACCTGGATCAGCTGCGGCAGTACGAGCAGCAGTACGAGCAGGGGCGCTGACCGTACGGGCAGGGGCGCCGGCGGGGACCCGCGAGGGCCGTCGGCGCGCCTCCCCGGGGGCCGATCGCCGTGGATTGGGTCAATCGCGGCGCGTCCAGTATCCTGGCTGTTCGGTCGCGCATACGTCCGCGATCTGTGCTGCCCGGCAGCCGCTACGGCGGCCCGGGCGGACCGTACCGCCGTAGAAAGCAGGAAGCCATCAACGCCCGCCTCGACCACCGCTCCCCTCTCGTGTTCGACACACGCGAGCTGGGCCGGCGTCCCGGTGCGATGAAGAAGGTCTCCCGCTCCGTCGAGGCCCCTGCGAGCCTCGGCAACGAGGTCATCGGAGTGCCCGAGGGCGCGCCGACGGAGCTCGACCTCCGCCTGGAGTCGGTCATGGACGGGGTGCTTGTCACAGGCACCGCCCGTGCATCCGTGAAGGGGGAGTGCGTAAGGTGTCTGGAGCCGGTCGAGCATGAGCTCGAAGCGGACTTCCAGGAGATGTTCTCCTACCCCGACGCCGACGCCCGGGTCCGTGAAGCGGATCAGGACGACGACGCCGAGGACGAGGAGGACACCCTCTTCCTCGAGGACGACATGTTCGACCTCGAACCCGTGCTGCGTGATGCGGTGGTGCTCGCACTGCCGATGCAGCCGGTGTGCCAGGACGACTGTCCGGGCCTGTGCTCCGAGTGCGGAGCCCGGCTCGCTGACGACCCGGACCACCACCACGATGCCGTCGACATCCGTTGGGCGGCACTGCAGGGACTCGCTGAATCCATCCAGGACGGCGAGAAGGACAACATGGGCGGCGCCGATGCGGGCGTCGACGAGAAGCAGGAGAAGTAGCCGTGGCTGTTCCGAAGCGGAAGATGTCGCGCAGCAACACGCGCCACCGCCGGTCGCAGTGGAAGGCTGCGGTCCCCACCCTGGTGGCGTGCGAGCGCTGCCACGAGCCCAAGCAGCAGCACATCGCGTGCCCCGCTTGCGGCACCTACAACAAGCGCCAGGTCCTCGAGGTCTGATCGGCTGGTGACAGGCTCTATGTCAGACGCTGATTCGTCGAAGAACTCCTCGAAGACTCCGTCTGCGGACACGGCCTCGTCCCACACGCTTCTGGAAGGGCGGCTCGGGTACCAGCTCGAGTCCGCCCTTCTGGTGCGTGCGCTGACGCACCGCTCGTACGCATACGAGAACGGCGGTCTGCCCACCAACGAGCGCCTGGAGTTCCTCGGGGACTCCGTGCTGGGCCTGGTGGTCACCGACACGCTGTACCGCACCCACCCCGACCTGCCCGAAGGCCAGCTGGCCAAGCTGCGGGCCGCGGTGGTCAACTCGCGTGCGCTCGCCGAGGTGGGCCGGGGTCTCGACCTCGGCGCGTTCATCCGGCTCGGCCGGGGCGAGGAAGGCACGGGCGGCCGGGACAAGGCGTCCATCCTCGCCGACACGCTCGAAGCCGTCATCGGCGCCGTCTACCTGGACCAGGGCCTCGACGCGGCCTCCGAACTGGTGCACCGCCTGTTCGACCCGCTGATCGAGAAGTCCTCCAGCCTGGGCGCCGGCCTGGACTGGAAGACCAGCCTCCAGGAACTGACCGCAACAGAAGGACTCGGGGTCCCTGAGTACCTGGTCACCGAGACCGGTCCGGACCACGAGAAGACCTTCACTGCTGCCGCCCGCGTCGGTGGTGTCTCGTACGGCACCGGCACCGGCCGCAGCAAGAAGGAAGCCGAGCAGCAGGCGGCCGAGTCCGCCTGGCGGGAGATCCGCGCGGCGGCGGACGCGGCGGCCAAGGCCGCCACGGAAGCCACCACCGGCGGCCCCGCGAGCTGAGCCCTTCCCGCGTGCCCCGCGCACGCGGCCCCCGCCCGGCCGCCCCTTCACCGGGGCGGGACGGGCGGGGTTTCCTCGTTCCGGCGCCCGGGGCGCGTTCCCGGCGCCGGACGGGGTTTCCTCGCGGGGTTTCTTTCGCCCCGCGCCTGGAACCCGCCCGCCACGGCGCCCCCACGGCGCCCATCCGCCTCCCCGAGGAGATCCCTTGCCCGAGCTGCCCGAGGTCGAGGTCGTACGGCGCGGTCTGGAGCGCTGGGTCAGCGGCCGGACCATCGACACGGTGGACGTCCTGCACCCGCGGTCGGTGCGCCGCCACACCGCGGGCGGCGCGGACTTCGCGGCGCGGCTGGCGGGTCACCGCGTGGGCGAGGCCCGCCGGCGCGGCAAGTACCTCTGGCTGCCGCTCTCCGACGACCTCTCGGTCCTCGCGCACCTCGGCATGAGCGGCCAGCTCCTGGTCCAGCCGCAGGACGCGCCGGACGAGAAGCACTTGCGCATCCGGATCCGTTTCACGGACGCGGCGAGCGTCCCGGACGCGGCGGCGGCTGCGCCCGGCGTCGCGCCCGCCGCCGACCTGCCCGCGGACACGGTCGGCACCGAACTCCGCTTCGTCGACCAGCGCACCTTCGGCGGACTCTCGCTCCACTCCACCGTCCCCGGCGACCCCGACGGCCTCCCCGACGTGATCGCCCACATCGCCCGCGACCCGCTCGACGCGGACTTCGACGACGCCGCGTTCCACGAGGCGCTGCGCCGCCGCCGTACGACGATCAAGCGCGCGCTCCTGGACCAGTCCCTGATCAGCGGCGTCGGCAACATCTACGCCGACGAGGCGCTGTGGCGCAGCCGGCTCCACTACGACCGCCCCACCGCCACCCTCACCCGCCCCCGCACCACCGAACTCCTCGGCCACGTCCGCGACGTCATGACCGCGGCCCTCGCCGTCGGCGGCACCAGCTTCGACAGCCTCTACGTCAACGTCAACGGCGAGTCCGGCTACTTCGACCGCTCCCTGGACGCCTACGGCCGCGAGGACGAACCCTGCCGCCGCTGCACCACCCCCATCCGCCGCCGCTCCTGGATGAACCGCTCGAGCTATTTCTGCCCCAGGTGCCAGCGGGCACCGAGGGCGCGCTAGCGCGCCGACGGTCCGGTTCCGGGCGGGTGACACACGGCGTCGTGCGAGGCGTCAGAAGCCGAAGTCCTGGGTCCACCAGGGGCCGCCGGGGGAGCGGTGGAGGCCTACGCCGAGGGTGCGGTAGTCGCAGTTGAGGATGTTGGCGCGGTGGCCGGGGCTGTTCATCCAGGAGTCCATGACCGCTTCGGGGGTGGTCTGGCCGCGGGCGATGTTCTCGCCGCCGAGGTCGGCGATGCCGGCGGTCTTCGCGCGGTCCCAGGGGGTGGCGCCGTCCGGGTCGGTGTGGGCGAAGAAGTCGCGGCGGGCCATGTCCTCGCTGAAGTCCTGCGCGAGGTCGGTGAGGCCGCCGTCGGCGGTGAGCGGGGCGCAGCCTGCGGTGACGCGCTCCTTGTTGACCAGGGTGAGGACCCGGGCGGCGGCGGAGCTGTCCCCGGCGGGGGCCGGTTCCGCCGCGCGGGTCTCGGCCGGGGTGGGGGTGGACGCGCCGCCGGAGGCGCTGGAGGGGGCGCCGGCGCGGTCGGAGGGGGAGCCGGTTCGGCCGTTGCCGGGCCTGCCGTTCTCGGTAGCGCTGTCGTCGGTCCTGCCGGCCCGGTCCTCGGCCGAGGCGTCGGCGGAGGAGCTTGCGCCGGGGGTGTCCGGGCGGGCGGCGCCGCGGTCGGCCGGGGGTGTGCCGCGGTCCGCGGGGAGGGGTGAGCGGGCGCCCTGGGTGCTGGTCACCTCCGGGAGCGCGCCGGTACGGACCTGTCCGCCGGGGCCGTCCGCGCCGCCGGGCTCGTACGTGCCGGTGCCCGGCAGCAGCCCCGCAGACACCGCCACGGCGCCCATCGCCAGCGCCGCCGACATGCCGAGCAGGCCGGTGCGTACGGGTGCGGTTCGCAGAATGCCGCCCGGGCGGGAGGGGGCGTCGGGGCGCGGCGCCCCGTGGGGGCCGGCGGTGCTGTCGGTGCGGGTGGGGGCAGTGGGGCGTGCTGCTCCCGTGGGGGGCGCGGTTCCCACGGGGCGTGCGGTTCCTGCGGGGTGGGCTGTTCCCGTGGCGCGGGCGCCTCGGTGGCGGCCCGTGGTGGCGTCGGCGGGCGGCACTCCGGGGGCAACGGGAGCGGTGCGTCGATGGCGGCCCATCCGGTGACTTCCTTCCGTCCACGACCGTCATGGACTCGCGTCCACGAACGCCACATCTGAATCACCCGTACGGGTGACCACTGATGTCGCGTGACTGTACGGCACGGGGTACGGAGCCGAAGTGCTCGGCAAGCAATTGGCCGGTTAACGTGCACGCATGAACGAAGATGTCCGTCTGACGGCCTGGGTCCGGGGCCGTGTGCAAGGTGTCGGCTTCCGCTGGTTCACCCGGGCCAACGCGCTGCGCATCGGAGGGCTCGTCGGCTTCGCCATCAACCGGGAGGACGGGCGCGTCCAGGTGGTGGCCGAGGGGCCCCGCGAGCGGTGCGAGGAGTTGCTGGAGTGGCTGCGGACCGGGGACACGCCCGGACGGGTCGACGGGGTGAGTGAGATTTGGGACACGCCGCGGGGCGGGTACGACGGCTTCGCGATCCGCTGACGAGGGGCCGCCGACCGGCCTTCCGGGCCGCCGCCGACCCGCCTCATGGCATGCCGCGAGCACCGGCGGGGAGCAGAAATCGCCTGGTGGTTGCCATTTCCGCCGACCCGTGGAAGGCTGCGGCAGTAAGGATGATCTCCACGCCCCCGGGCTCGTTTCCGGAGCGTCGCCGCGAGCCTTCTGCCGCCGTGCGCGCACACGAGCCCTCGGATACGGGCTGTGATCGTGTTGACCGTCAATCCATTTGGTGAGACTCTGGAATCCCCGCGCACCTTAGCTGTTTGGCATTG
Source organism: Streptomyces sp. NPDC047117 (assembly GCF_040643545.1). Taxonomy (NCBI): domain Bacteria; kingdom Bacillati; phylum Actinomycetota; class Actinomycetes; order Kitasatosporales; family Streptomycetaceae; genus Streptomyces; species Streptomyces sp. NPDC047117. Next base: position 330,840 of record NZ_JBEYUN010000004.1, read on the forward strand.
CGTACACCAGAGAATGACAGACACCGCGGGTGCGATTCCCTCACGACCCACCACCGCTTCGGTCGGTCACTCAGTGTGGAGGACCATCCATCATGGCAAAGGCGCTTCTCGGTTACGTCGGCGGCTCCGACCCCCGAGTCCTCGCCGAGATGCGACGGCTTCAGCAGCGCGTCCAGGACCTCGAATCCGAGATCATCAGGATTCAGGCCGAGAACGACGCTCTGTCCGCTGCCGCACGTCACGGCGACTCGCTGCTCGACAGCATCGACGTATCCCAGGCGGAGCCGGCGCTCACCTGACCATCGCCCCAAGGGCCGGTCGGGCTGAAACGACAGCCACTTGAGGCACCGCTCTATGAAGATTCAAGGGACGCTTCGGCGTCCCTTCGTCGTTCACGCCTCCGCTTCCCGGCGACTTCTTACCGCATGATGTGCCCTGCACGTTCCGCGGCGAAACCGAAATGGTCCGGCCACGGCAGCGGGCCGGCGACCGGGCGCCGCCGGAGCGCGGCGCCGCGGCGCGCCAGGACCGGTCGGGACGAGCACGGTCATAGGCACTCGAAAGGTAGAGTCCAACGGCGTGCACCTCAAGAGCCTGACCCTGCGAGGATTCAAGTCCTTCGCGTCCGCCACCACGCTGCGCTTCGAGCCCGGCATCACCTGCGTCGTGGGCCCCAACGGCTCGGGCAAGTCCAATGTGGTGGACGCCCTCTCGTGGGTCATGGGCGAGCAGGGCGCGAAGTCGCTGCGCGGCGGCAAGATGGAGGACGTCATCTTCGCCGGCACCACGGGCCGCCCGCCCCTGGGCCGCGCCGAGGTCTCGCTCACCATCGACAACTCCGACGGCGCGCTGCCCATCGACTACGCCGAGGTCACCATCACGCGGATCATGTTCCGCAACGGCGGCAGCGAGTACCAGCTCAACGGTGACACCTGCCGGCTGCTGGACATCCAGGAGCTGCTGTCGGACTCCGGTATCGGCCGCGAGATGCACGTCATCGTCGGCCAGGGGCAGCTCGACGGCGTCCTGCACGCCGACCCGATGGGCCGCCGCGCCTTCATCGAGGAGGCGGCCGGCGTCCTGAAGCACCGCAAGCGCAAGGAGAAGGCGCTGCGGAAGCTGGACGCGATGCAGGCCAACCTCGCCCGCGTCCAGGACCTCACCGACGAGCTGCGCCGCCAGCTCAAGCCGCTCGGCCGGCAGGCCGCCGTCGCCCGCCGGGCCGCCGTCATCCAGGCCGACCTGCGGGACGCCCGGCTCCGGCTGCTCGCCGACGACCTCGTCACGCTGCGCGAGGCGCTCCGTACGGAGATCGCCGACGAGGCCGCGCTCAAGCAGCGCAGGGAGGCCACCGAGGCCCAGCTGAAGGAGGCGCTGCGGCGCGAGGCGGCGCTGGAGGAAGAGGTGCGGACGCTCGCGCCGCGGCTCCAGCGCGCCCAGCAGACCTGGTACGAGCTGTCGCAGCTGGCGGAGCGGGTACGCGGCACGATCTCGCTGGCCGACGCCCGGGTGAAGAGCGCACAGGCCGCGCCCCCCGAGGAGCGGCGCGGGCGCGACCCCGAGGAGATGGAGCGCGAGGCGGCCCGGATCCGCGAGCAGGAGGCGGAGCTGGAGGCCGCGCTGGAGGCGGCGACCCGGGCGCTGGACGACATGGTCGAGCACCGCTCGGGGCTGGAGCGGCAGCTGCAGGACGAGGAGCGGCGCATAAGGGACGCCGCACGGGCCATCGCGGACCGCCGCGAGGGTCTGGCCCGACTGCACGGGCAGGTCACCGCCGCGCACGGCAGGGCCGCCTCCGCCCAGGCCGAGATCGACCGGCTGACCGAGTCGCGGGACGGGGCGCAGCAGCGCGCCGAGGCGGCCCAGCGCGAGTACGAGCAGCTCAAGGCCGAGGTCGACGGGCTGGACGCGGGCGACGAGGAGCTGGCGGAGCAGCACGAGCGGGCCAAGGAGGAGCTGGCCGGCGCGGAGCGCGCGCTGACCGCGGCCCGCGAGGCGCTGACGGCGGCGGAACGCAAGCGCGCGGCGACCGCGGCGCGCCACGATGCGCTGGCGCTCGGGCTGCGCCGCAAGGACGGTACGGGGGCGCTGCTGGCCGCCGCCGACCGGCTGGGCGGACTGCTCGGCCCGGCCGCCGAGCTGCTGACCGTGCAGCCGGGGTACGAGGTGCCGGTCGCGGCGGCGCTGGGCGCGGCGGCCGACGCGATCGCCGTCGCGGACCCCGCGACGGCGGCGGAGGCCATCCGCCTGCTGCGCAAGCAGGACGCGGGCCGCGCGGTCATGCTCCCGGCGGCCCCGGCGGAACATCCCCTGACGGGCGCCGAGGGGGAACGTTCCCTCGCGGGGACGGTGCCGCACGACGGGACGGCGACGGGGGGCGCGTCGGGCACGGCGGGCGCCGCGGGCGCCGAGGGCCGGACAGGTACTGACGGGGCGTCGAGCCCCGGTGCGGCCGCGCATTCTGACGGAGCGTCGTACGCCGACGGCCCCGCGATCCCCGGTGCGCGCAGTGGCCCCGGTGCGGCCGGCGGTGCGGAAGGGGACGCCTGCGGCGCGTCGTTCGGGTCGGTGCCCGCTGCCCGTACGCCCGGTGGCCCGCCCGCTGCCGCGGAACTGGTCGACGGGCCCGCCGAGTTGCTGCCCGCCGTGCGGCGGCTGCTGCGGGACGTGGTCGTGGTGAGCACGCTGGAGGACGCCGAGGACCTGGTGGCCGCGCGGCCCGGGGTGACCGCCGTGACCGCCGAGGGCGACCTGCTCGGGGCGCACTTCGCGCAGGGCGGCTCGGCCGGCGCGCCGAGCCTGCTGGAGGTGCAGGCCTCCGTCGACGAGGCGGCGGCGGAGCTGGAGGAACTGGCCGCACGGTGCGAGGAGCTGACCGAGGAACAGCGGCTGGCCACCGAGCGGCGGGCCGAACGGGCCGCGGCGGTCGAGGAGCTGGGCGAGCGCCGGCGGGCGGCCGACCGCGAGAAGTCGCAGGTCGCGCAGTCGCTGGGGCGGCTCGGCGGACAGGCGCGGGGCGCCGCGGAGGAGGCGGAGCGGTCGGCGGCCGCGGTCGCCAAGGCCGAGGCGGCGCTGGCCCGCGCGACCGAGGAGGCCGAGGAGCTGGCGGAGCGGTTGGCCGTCGCTGAGGAAGACCCGGGCGAGGAGGAGCCGGACACCTCCGTACGGGACCGGCTCGCCGCCGACGGGGCCAACGCGCGGCAGACCGAGATGGAGGCGCGCCTCCAGGTCCGTACGCACGAGGAGCGCGTCAAGGGGCTCGCGGGGCGGGCGGACGGGCTGGACCGGGCGGCGCGTGCCGAGCGTGAGGCGCGGGCGCGGGCCGAACAGCGGCGCGCCCGGCTGCGCCACGAGGTGCGGGTCGCTTCGGCGGTGTCGGAGGGCGCGCGGCAGCTGCTCGCGCACATCGAGGTCTCGCTCGTGCGGGCCGAGGAGGAGCGGGCCGCCGCCGAGCGGGCGAAGGCGGAGCGGGAGCAGGCGCTGGCCGCCGAGCGGGACCGGGACCGCGAGCTGAAGGACGCGCTGGACAAGCTGACCGACTCGGTGCACCGGGGCGAGGTGCTGGGCGCCGAGAAGCGCATGAAGATCGAGCAGTTGGAGACCAAGGCACTGGAGGAGCTGGGCGTGGAGCCGGCCGGGCTGGCGGCCGAGTACGGCCCGGACCAGCTCGTGCCGCCGTCACCGCCTACCGAGGGCGAGGAGCTGCCGGCCGACCCGGAGCATCCGCGGAACCAGCCGGTGCCGTTCGTCCGGGCCGAGCAGGAGAAGCGGCTCAAGGCGGCCGAGCGGGCGTATCAGCAGCTCGGGAAGGTGAACCCGCTGGCGCTGGAGGAGTTCGCGGCGCTGGAGGAGCGGCACAAGTTCCTCAGCGAGCAGCTTGAAGACTTGAAGAAGACCCGCGCGGACCTCCTCCAGGTCGTCAAGGAGGTCGACGAGCGGGTCGAGCAGGTCTTCACCGAGGCGTACTGGGACACGGCCCGCGAGTTCGAGGGGGTGTTCTCGCGGCTCTTCCCGGGCGGCGAGGGGCGCCTCGTGCTCACCGATCCGGACAACATGCTCACGACCGGCGTGGACGTGGAGGCGCGGCCGCCGGGCAAGAAGGTCAAGCGGCTCTCGCTGCTCTCGGGCGGCGAGCGGTCGCTGACCGCGGTGGCCCTGCTGGTCTCGATCTTCAAGGCGCGGCCGAGCCCGTTCTACGTGATGGACGAGGTCGAGGCGGCGCTGGACGACACCAACCTGCAGCGGCTGATCCGGATCATGGAGGAGCTGCAGGAGAGCTCCCAGCTCATCGTGATCACGCACCAGAAGCGCACGATGGAGGTCGCCGACGCGCTGTACGGCGTGTCGATGCAGGGCGACGGGGTATCCAAGGTCATCAGCCAGCGTCTGCACTGAGGCGACGACCGCGGGGGTGATCAAGGCAGCGACCTGCATTGTTCATAACCTGAACGCAACTGCGGAAAGTGACGGCTCAAGTCAATTCAGTACCGCCTATTGACTTAGAAACTTGAAGGCATAGTCTCTGCAACGTTGCTTTTACCTTCAAGTGGTGGGTGCCGTGTTCGTATGCGCCACTGGAAGAGCCAGCCCCCTACGCCCGGCAGCGCAGCCGGGCCACTGGAGTACACGTTGACCAGCACCGCGCAGCCGGCGGGGACGGAAGGCCGTAAGGCCCATCCGGACCACCTCGGCCACGTCATCTTCATCACCGCGGCTGCCGCGATGGGCGGCTTCCTGTTCGGTTACGACAGCTCTGTGATCAACGGCGCTGTCGAGGCCATCCGGCACCGCTACGACGTCGGCTCCGCCGGCCTCGCCCAGGTGATCGCGATCGCCCTGATCGGCTGCGCCATCGGTGCCGCCACCGCGGGCCGGATCGCCGACCGCATCGGCCGTATCCGCGTCATGCAGATCGCCGCGATCCTCTTCACGGTCAGCGCCGTCGGCTCCGCGCTGCCGTTCGCGATCTGGGACCTGGCAATCTGGCGCATCGTCGGCGGCTTCGGCATCGGCATGGCCTCGGTCATCGGCCCCGCCTACATCGCCGAGGTCGCGCCGCCCGCGTACCGGGGCCGGCTCGGCTCCTTCCAGCAGGGCGCGATCGTCATCGGCATCGCCGTCTCCCAGCTGGTCAACTGGGGCATCCTGAACCTCGCCGACGGCGACCAGCGCGGCGAGCTCGCCGGCCTGGAGGCCTGGCAGTGGATGCTCGGCGTCATGGTCGTCCCGGCCGTCCTCTACGGCCTGCTCTCCTTCGCCATCCCCGAGTCGCCCCGCTTCCTGATCAGCGTCGGCCGCCACGACAAGGCCAAGGAGGTGCTTGCCGAGGTCGAGGGCCAGAGCGTGGACCTGGACGTGCGGGTCCACGAGATCGAGCAGGCGATGCACCGCGAGCACAAGTCCAGCTTCAAGGACCTGCTGGGCAGCAGGATGGGCTTCCTGCCCATCGTCTGGGTCGGCATCGGCCTGTCGGTCTTCCAGCAGCTGGTCGGCATCAACGTCGCGTTCTACTACTCCTCGACGCTGTGGCAGTCCGTCGGCATCGACCCGAGCAGCTCGTTCTTCTACAGCTTCACCACGTCGATCATCAACATCATCGGCACCGTGATCGCGATGATCTTCGTCGACAAGATCGGCCGCCGCCCGCTGGCCCTGATCGGCTCCGCCGGTATGGCCGTCGCCCTCGCGCTGGAGGCCTGGGCGTTCTCCGCGAAGACCGCGAGCGGCGCGCTGCCGTCCACCGAGGGCACCGTCGCCCTGATCGCGGCCCACTGCTTCGTGCTCTTCTTCGCCCTGTCCTGGGGCGTGGTGGTCTGGGTCTTCCTCGGCGAGATGTTCCCGAACAGGATCCGTGCCGCGGCCCTCGGCGTCGCCGCCTCGGCCCAGTGGATCGCCAACTGGGCGATCACGGCCAGCTTCCCGAGCCTGTCGGACTGGAACCTCTCCGGCACGTACGTGATCTACACGATCTTCGCCCTGCTCTCGATCCCCTTCGTGCTCAAGTTCGTGAAGGAGACGAAGGGCAAGGCGTTGGAGGAGATGGGCTAACCCCCCCGCCAGCCTCTCTCCTCACCACGGAACTGCCCCGGCTCCCCGATGGAGCCGGGGCAGCCGCATGTCCGCAGCCGGCGTACCGTTTCGCCCCCTCTTTCCCCCGTGGGGGGTGCCGGCCCCCTGCTCAACACAGTACTGGGGGCCACTGACAATCCGGCCTGATGCGACCTGCGCCCTCACGACGCCAACTGTGGCAGCACGCACTCCGCAAAGAGGTGCAGCGACCGCCACGCCTCGTCCACCGGCATCCCGCCGCACAGCGGATGCAGGATCAGCGAGTCCGACGCCTCCGCCTTGCCCGCGTACGCCACGCACTCCTCCGGCGTCAGCACCCGGTACACGCCCTCCTCGCGCAGCGCCGCCACGTCCGAGGCCGCCGAACGGACGGCCGAGTGCGTGCCGGCCCCCGCCTGCCAGCCCGCGTACGTCCGCGCCTCGTAGAGGAAGTGCTTCCCGTACCGGTCCCAGGCCCGGTCCGGGTCCTCCGCGACGTGCAGCAGCGCCGTGGTGGCCGGCGGCTCCATCACCCAGCCCTCGTGGCCCCGCTCGGCGCACTGCTGGTGGTAGTACGCGGTGAGCTCCGGCAGGTGGGCGCTGGGGAAGAGCGGCAGGCCGAGCCGGGCCGCCCGGCGCGCGGCGGGCCGCGAGGCGCCGCCCACGAGCAGGAGCGGGTGCGGCTGGGTGGCCGGGCGCGGCGTGACGCGGACCGTGCGCCCCCGGTACTCGAAGGGCTCGCCGGTCCAGGCGCGCAGCAGCGTCTCCAGCACCTCGTCCTGGAGCGCGCCCCGCCCTTCCCAGTCCTTGCCGTGGGCCGCGTACTCCTCGGGGCGGTAGCCCAGGCCCGCGACGGTCACCAGCCGGCCGCCGCCGAGCAGGTCCAGTACCGCGAGGTCCTCGGCCAGCCGCAGCGGGTCGTGCAGCGGGGTGATCAGCGCGGAGACGGTGACGGTGATCCGCCGGGTGGCGCCGAGCACGGCACCGGCGAAGGCGAGCGGCGAGGGCATCCAGCCGTTGTCGGTGGCGTGGTGCTCCTCGGTCTGCACCGTCGTGAGGCCCATGTCGTCGGCGTACCGGGCCATCGCGACGGCCGCCTGATAGCGCGCCGCCAGGCCCTCCGGAGTGGGCTCGGGATCGACCAGGTTGAAGCGCAGGACCGTGACGGGCATGACAATGTCCCCTTCGCCGGGAGGTGGCGAAGGGGACGTTATCTGATGCTGCGTCAGTTGTGGAGGGGGCGTACGCGGTGGCCGCCCGGGTCCGCTACCGCCCGGCCGGTATCGGCTCCGGCGCCGCGTCACCCTTCGCGGGGGCGTTCTCGCGCGGCGTGGGCAGCACCGCGAAGACCACGGCGGCGATCACGATCGTGACGGCCCAGCCCAGGCCGTGGGTGCCGAGCCAGGTGCCGGCCAGCGGGCCCGCGAACCACTCGACCTTGGTCAGGCACAGGCCGATGGCCAGGGCCACGCCCCAGGCGGTCAGTGCCTGCCAGCAGAAGCCGCCCGCGTACCAGTAGCGGCCGCCGCGGGAGGTGTCCATCAGGCCCTCGGCGTCGTACCGGACGGTGCGCCGGGAGCGCCGCAGCATGTCGATCGCGTACACCCCGACCCAGGCCGAGAAGGAGACCGCGAGCAGCGTCAGGAAGGCGATGAACTGGCTGATGAAGCTGGTCGCCACCAGCATCATGAACGCGCCGCCGACCAGGCTGATGGCGGCGTTGATGCTGACCGCCAGCGGGCGGGGCAGCTTCACGCCCATGGTCTGCGCGGTGAAGCCGGCGGAGTACATCGACAGGCTGTTGATCAGCAGCATGCCGACCACCGCGGTGACCAGGTACGGCACGGCCAGCCAGGTCGGCAGGACGTCGCCGAGGAACGCGACCGGGTCGCTCGCCTTGGCCAGGTCGGGCGTGCGGGAGGACATCACGGCGCCCATGAGGACCATCGGCACCATGACCAGGCCTGCACCCGAGACGGTGGTGGCGACGATCTTCTTGCCGGACGCGGCGTGCGGGAGGTACCGGGTGAAGTCCGGGCCCGAGGGGATCCAGCTGATGCCACCGGCCGCTATGGTGCCGATGCCCGCGATCATCATCGCCGTGTCGCCGGCCTTCTGGGAGAAGACCTGCTGCCAGTCCATCTTGGCGATCAGGTAGACGAGCACCAGCACGCTGAAGATGCCGAAGAGGTACGTCGACCACTTGTTGCAGACGTTCAGCGCCTTCCGGCCGAGGCCGGAGACCAGGAACGTGGTCGCCACGAAGGCGAACAGGGTGAGCACGGTCAGGAAGTCGTTGCTCTGGATGCCGAAGAGCAGCTTCAACACCGTGAGCAGCGCGAACGCGCCGGTGACCGCGTTGATCGTCTCCCAGCCGAAGCGGGCGACCCACAGGATCATGCCGGGGAAGTAGTTGCCCCGTACGCCGAAGGTGGCGCGCGAGAGCATCAGGCCGGGCGCGCCGCCCCACTTGCCCGTGACCGACAGCAGGCCGGTGAGGCCGAAGGAGACCGCCGCGGCGATCAGCGCGACGACGAGGACCTGCCAGAAGTTCAGGCCGTTGAAGACGACCAGGGACGCGCCCATGGTCAGGAGCAGCACGCTGATGTTGGCGGCGACCCAGGTCGGGAAGAGCTCGCGGACCCGGCCGTGGCGTTCTTCGTCGGGGACCGGCTCGATGCCTCGGGTCTCGACAGTGCCTTCGGTCTCGGGGGAGGAGGCCGTGGTGTCCATGGTGCAGGTGTCTCTCGTGCGCTGGGGCAAGGGCACCCCCACAGGGGGCAGTCGGCAGCGGCGGTGGTGCCTGGCTGCGGGGCGGCGCGGTGGCCGACGAGGACTCTACGCGCGTTGCGCGGCCATCCACCATCGTACTTTGCACCAACTTCCTGCCGTAAGCCCCATTGGACCCTCCGACGAGTCGGGCGCGTCACACTTCTCGTCGGAGGACCCAGCCGGCGGGCGGACGCCCAGGTCAGCCGGTGGGCTCCGGCGCCGGCCGGCGCTGGCCCACCCGGAAGTCGGCCCGGCGCAGAATCTCCTCGGCGTCGTCCACCGGCGGATAGATCCAGGTCTCGTTGATCGCGCGCTTGCGGGCCTTGGCGTACGCCGCCGGGACCTCGCGCAGCGCCCGGTCCCAGCCGCTGGTCAGCACCGCGCCCGCCCCGCCGAGATCGAGGCAGGTGACGTACGGATCGGTGGTGAACGGCTCCCGGTCCAGCCCCAGCAGATCGGCCGCCGCGTTGTGCCCGGCGTACTTCCCCTGCGGCGTCGCGTGCTGGCAGGACTGCGTCACGGTGTGGCCGTCCTCGGCGGGCGCGGCCGCGGTGTCACCCGCCGCGTACACCTCCGGCACCCCGCGCACCCGCAGCCACTCGTCGACCGCCAGCCGCCCCAGCTCGTCGCGCGCGGCGGGAATCTGCCCGGTGAGCCCGTCGGCCCGCACTCCGGCCGTCCAGACCGCCGTACGGGCCGGGACCGTGCTGCCGTCGGAGAGGTGGACGGCCCGCTGGTCGACGCGCTCGACCGTGACGCCGAGCCGCCGCACCACCCCCAGCCCGTCCAGTGCCCGCTCGATCACCGGCCGCGCGGGCGCGCCGAGCCCGCGCCCGACGACCTCGTCCCGCTCCACCAGGACGACCTCGACCTCGTCCGCCAGGCCGTGCGGCGCGGCGGCCGCCCGCAGCCGGCCCACCAGCTCGGCCGCGATCTCCACCCCGGTGAACCCGGCGCCGACCACCACCGCCGTGAACCGCCCGGGCCCCTCGGGCGCCTCGGGCAGCGCCTGGAGGTGCTCCTCCAGGGCGACGGCGGCGGCCATCGTGTCGACGTCGTGCAGCAGCTCGGCGCCGGGAAGGCGCGGGCGGACCAGTGCGCTGCCGGTGGCCAGCACCAGCCGCTCGTACCGGTGCTCCGTGCGGCCGTCGGCGCCCTCGGCGGTGACGGTCCGGCGGCCGGTGTCGATGCCGGTCGCCGCCGCCGCGACGCGTTGTACGCCGATGGGGCCGAGGACGCGGTCCAGCGGGACCCGGTACGCCGCCGGGTCCGCCTCGTACAGGCGGGGGCGGATCACCAGGTCGGGGCCCGGCGCGAGCAGTGTGACCGTGGTGGCGGCGTCATGGGCGCGCAGCAGGCGGGCGGCGCCGGCGGCGGCCCACGTCCCGGCGAAACCGCCGCCCACAATCAGGATGTCCGACATCCAGGTTCTCCTTCCGAGTGTCCCCGTGGCGCGTTCCGCGGGGGTGAATCCGGATAGTACACATCCGGATTAGAACCTGGACAGTGTGCATCCGGATTGAGGTGCGGGGCGGTACGTCTTCGCAATCTGTGGCGTGCGACCCCGCGGGCGCCGCGTGCCCGATACTGAGGGAGTTATGGAAATCGTCATCCTTGCTGTAGTCATCGCTGTGGTCGCGCTCGGCGCGATCAGCGGGCTCGTCGTCAGCAGCCGCAGGAAGAAGCAGCTGCCGCCGCCCCCGCCGACCACCCCGTCCGTCACCGCGCCCCCTGCGGAACCGCAGGTCGGTGAGGACGCCGAGACCCCCCGCGACGAGGAACGTCGCACCATCGAAGAGGTCGGTCTGCCGGACTCCGGCGCCACCCTCGTCGAGGAACCGCCCGTCGCCGAGCCGGAGGCGCCCGCGGCGCCCGAGGTCGAGGTGCCGGAGCCGACCGCCGGCCGGCTCGTCCGGCTGCGCGCCCGGCTCTCCCGCTCGCAGAACTCCCTGGGCCAGGGCCTGCTCACGCTGCTCTCCCGGGAACACCTGGACGAGGACACCTGGGAGGAGATCGAGGACACCCTGCTCACCGCCGACGTCGGCGTGCAGCCCACGCAGGAGCTGGTCGAGCGGCTGCGCGAGCGCGTGAAGGTGCTCGGCACCCGCACCCCCGACGAGCTGCGCGCGCTGCTCCGTGAGGAGCTGCTCCAGCTCATCGGTACCGAGGCCGACCGCGCCGTGAACACCGCGAACGGCCTGGGCGCCAACGGCCAGGAGATTCCCGGCGTCGTCATGGTCGTCGGCGTCAACGGCACCGGCAAGACCACCACCACCGGCAAGCTCGCCCGCGTGCTGGTCGCCGACGGCAAGTCCGTCGTGCTCGGCGCGGCCGACACCTTCCGTGCCGCCGCCGCCGATCAGCTCCAGACCTGGGGCGAGCGGGTCGGCGCCCGCACCGTGCGCGGACCCGAGGCCGGCGACCCCGCCTCGGTCGCCTTCGACTCGGTGAAGGAAGGTATCTCCGAGGGCGCGGACGTCGTCCTGATCGACACCGCGGGCCGGCTGCACACCAAGACCGGCCTCATGGACGAGCTGGGCAAGGTCAAGCGGGTCGTGGAGAAGCACGGCCCGGTCGGCGAGGTGCTGCTCGTCCTGGACGCCACCACCGGCCAGAACGGCCTGGTCCAGGCCCGGGTCTTCGCCGAGGTCGTGGACATCACCGGTGTGGTGCTCACCAAGCTGGACGGCACGGCCAAGGGCGGCATCATCGTCGCCGTCCAGCGCGAACTGGGCGTCCCGGTCAAGCTGGTGGGCCTGGGCGAGGGCGCCGACGATCTGGCGCCGTTCGAGCCCGAGGCGTTCGTCGACGCCCTGATCGGCGACTGACCGGAGCGTGAACGGGTTAACCCGGGCACCCGCACCGATACGGATACACCGAGCCCCGCCGCACACGAAGTGCGGCGGGGCTCGGTGCGTGCGCCCGGCGGCGCAACGCGGGGATGACGCGCCCGGCGACCGGACGCGGGGCGATGGTTTTCGGGCGGGTGTACGAGGAGGCGGCGCGCTTGGACGGCCGGAACACGGCGGTGGGGGAGTACGGGCAGCCCCCGCGGCGGCCGGCCACCTCCGCGAAAGCGGCGCCGGCTCAGGCGTGGAAGGCCCGCCGGCTCAGGCGCACAGGCGATGACAGACGTACGCCAGGGTGCCCAGCAGCAGCTTCGCTTCCGGGGGATGGCCCGCGCTGTCCAGCGTCGGCGGCCGCAGCCAGCGCATCGGCCCCTGGCCCGCGAGGTCGCACGGCGGCGCGACGACGTGATCGCCGGGGCCCAGGCAGCGCAGGTCGAGCGAGGCGTCGTCCCAGCCCATGCGGTACAGCAGGGTCGGCAGTCCGGCGGCGGCGCCCGGGGCCACGAAGAACAGCGCCCGCCCGGTCGGGGTGGCGGCCACCGGGCCCAGGGGCAGGCCCATCCGTTCGAGCCGGACCAGGGCCGTGCGGCCCGCCGCGACCGGTACGTCCAGGACGTCGAAGGTGCGGCCGACCGGCAGCAGCACCGCGGCGCCCGGCGTCTCCGCCCAGACCGCCGCCGCCTTCTCCAGCGTGGTGCCGGCGGGCAGGGCGTCCGCGAAGGCGAGGGGGTGGGCACCGGGCGTCGCGCAGTCCGCCGTCCCGCACGAGCAGGCCGTGCGGCCGTCGCCGCCCCGCGCCGCGCGGGCGCCGGGGACCACGTCCCAGCCCCAGAGTCCGGTGTACTCCGCCACTGCGGTGACCTCGGCCGAGCGGACGCGCCTCTTGGTGCCATGGCGGATGTCGCGGAACTCCCGGATGCCGCCGATCGTGAAGCCCATGCCCCCTCCAACGGGTCCTGCATGCCAGTGGTTACGTGCCGGAGTTTTGCCGTAACGCTCCGTCGACAGTCGTCACCGTCGATGGTGTGACGTAGTGCTTCGGGTTGTGCGACGTGGCACGCGCGCCCTTGAGTGCTTCTCTCCGCCCAACCCTTTGCGACCTGTGTCAAGTCAATCGCGATGAGCCGCGGAGGAGTTCATTCAAAGGGGTGGCGAATGGTGGCGTTTCCCGGCTCGGCCTCGCGGGAGTCGTGATCGTAGGATTACTTTCGGTGCACGAACCGGGAGGGGTATCCGCCAAGCGGGTATGCCAAAGGCAAGGGAGTGACCGTCCGGCGGCTTTCCGTAGGCCGGAATCCGTGGTCGGCTGGGGTCACTCCAGGACAGGCGTCGCGAAGGAGCGGCATCCTGTCGGAGGTTCGTGACAGAGCGACAGATCCGGATGGGGGCGTTCGAGTTGGGCGGCAACGGCGGCACGTGCGCTGACAAGCGCCCGAACGAGCAACTGGGCTCGTGGTTCGTGCGCAGCGGCTGGTCCAAGGGCGAACTCGCCCGCCAGGTCAACCGCCGTGCCCGGCAGTTGGGCGCGCACCACATCAGTACGGACACCTCTCGGGTCCGCCGCTGGCTGGACGGCGAGCAGCCCCGCGAGCCGATCCCCCGGATCCTCTCCGAGCTGTTCTCCGAGCGCTTCGGGTGCGTCGTGGGCATCGAGGACCTGGGCCTGCGCAGCGCGCATCAGTCCCCGTCCGTCTCCGGCGTCGACCTCCCCTGGGCCGGGCCCCAGACGGTCTCGCTCATCAGCGAGTTCTCGCGCAGCGACCTCATGCTGGCGCGTCGCGGCTTCCTCGGGACCTCGCTGGCACTGGCCGCCGGGCCCGCCCTCATCGAGCCCATGCAGCGCTGGCTGGTGCCCACGCCCGCCGGCGGCGCGGGCGAGGCCGGATCCGACGGCGGCGGACGCCGCCGCGGCGGCCGGCTCTCGCAGCCCGAGCTGGAGCTGCTGGAGTCCACGACGATGATGTTCCGGCAGTGGGACGCCCAGTGCGGCGGCGGGCTCCGCCGCAAGGCCGTCGTCGGGCAGCTGCACGAAGTCACCGACCTGCTCCAGGAGTCGCACCCCGAAGCGGTCTCCAAACGGCTGTTCAAGGTCGCCGCCGAACTGGCCGAGCTGGCGGGCTGGATGAGCTACGACATCGGTCTGCAGCCCACGGCCCAGAAGTACTTCGTCCTCGCCCTGCACGCGTCCAAGGAGGCCGGCGACAAGCCCCTGGGCTCGTACATCCTCTCCAGCATGAGCCGTCAGATGATCCACCTCGGGCGCCCCGAGGACGCCCTGGAGCTGATCCACCTCGCGCAGTACGGCAGCCGGGAAATGGCCACCCCACGCACGCAGGCCATGCTGTATGCGATGGAGGCCCGCGCGTACGCCGGCATCGGCCACCCCAGCAAGGTCAAGCGGGCCGTCCGGATGGCCGAGGACACCTACGCCGACGTCGAGCCCGGCGCGCAGCTCGAACCGGACTGGATCCGCTTCTTCTCCGAGGCCGAGCTGAACGCCGAGAACGCCCACTCCTACCGCGACCTCGCCTACGTCGCCGGCCGCAGCCCGACGTACGCCTCGCTGGCGCACCCGGTGATGGAGCGCGCCGTCGAGCTGTTCGGCAAGGACCAGGAGCACCAGCGCTCGTACGCCCTCAACCTCATCGGCATGGCCACGGTCCACCTGCTGCAGCGCGAGCCCGAGCAGTGCGCGGACATGGCCCAGAAGGCCATACCGTTCGCGAAGCAGGTCCGTTCGGAGCGGGTCAACACCCGGCTGCGCAAGACCGTCGACACCGCGGCCCGGGACTTCGCCGACGTCGCCGAGGTCATCCAGCTGACCGAGGAACTGCAGCACCACCTGCCGGAGACCGCCGCGGAGGCCGTCTAGAGAGGCCCGGCCCCACACGGAGGCCGCCCAAGCGGCCCGGCCCACGCGGCACCTCCCGCGCGCGGCCGGCACCGCCGAAGACCCCGGCCGCGACCACGCCCCGTACAGTCCGACTCGGCTCCCCCATCGCCAGGTCTGAGGGCAGTGGTCGCGGCCGGTCCGCGGTTTCCGTGGCCTCCGCAGGCGTTCATCCGGGCGTAACACCGCCGTCGCCTTCGTCACGGCGGCGAAACACCGGGGCGCTCCACCGGAAACGGCGCTGCGCCAATCTCGTGGCGAGAGTCGGCCCATCAGTACCACCCCCGCACGGGCCGCATCGACGACGAGGAGACGCCGATGCCCCCAGGCATCCTGACGAACGCCGTGAGCCTCTCGGCAGAAACACCCGAGCTGAGCCCGGCCGACACCGGATTCATGCTGATCGCCACCGCCATGGTGATGGTGATGACCCCCGCGCTCGCGTTCTTCTACGGCGGCATGGTCCGTGTGAAGAGCGTTCTGAACATGTTGATGATGAGCTTCATCAGCCTCGGTCTGGTGACCGTCCTGTGGGTGCTGTACGGCTTCAGCCTCGCCTTCGGCACCGACCACGGCTCCGTCATCGGCTTCAGCGGCGATTACGTAGGACTCAGCGGCATCGGGCTCACCGAGCTGTGGGACGGCTACACCATCCCGGTCTACGTCTTCGCGGCCTTCCAGCTGATGTTCGCCATCCTCACCCCCGCCCTGATCAGCGGTGCGCTCGCGGACCGGGTGAAGTTCACCGCCTGGGCGCTGTTCGTCGTCCTGTGGGCGACGATCGTGTACTTCCCGGTCGCCCACTGGGTCTGGGGCGCCGGCGGCTGGCTCTTCGAACTCGGCGTGATCGACTTCGCCGGCGGTACGGCCGTCCACATCAACGCCGGTGCCGCGGCGCTGGGCGTGATCTTCGTCGTGGGCAAGCGGATCGGCTTCAAGAAGGACCCCATGCGACCGCACAGCCTGCCGCTCGTCATGCTCGGCGCGGGCCTGCTGTGGTTCGGCTGGTTCGGCTTCAACGCCGGTTCCTGGCTCGGCAACGGTGACGGCGTGGGCGCGGTGGCCTTCCTGAACACGCAGGTCGCCACCGGTGCGGCGATGCTCGGCTGGCTCGCGTACGAGAAGCTGCGGCACGGCTCGTTCACCACCCTGGGCGCCGCGTCCGGCGCGGTCGCCGGCCTGGTCGCGATCACCCCGGCCTGCGGCTCGGTCAGTCCCCTCGGCGCCATTGCGATCGGTGTGATCGCCGGTGTCCTGTGCGCGATGGCCGTCGGCCTCAAGTACAAGTTCGGCTACGACGACTCCCTCGACGTCGTCGGCGTCCACCTGGTCGGCGGTGTCGTCGGCTCGCTGCTCATCGGCTTCTTCGCCACCGGCGGCGTACAGAGCAAGGCCCAGGGCCTGTTCTACGGCGGCGGCCTGGCCCAGCTCGGCAAGCAGTCCGTCGGTGTGGTGAGCGTGCTGCTCTACTCCCTCGTCGTCTCGTTCGTCCTTGCCAAGGTCATCGACCTGGTGATGGGCTTCCGGGTCAGCGAGGACGAGGAACTGGCGGGCGTCGACCAGGCCGCCCACGCGGAGACGGCGTACGACTACGGCGGCACGGGTGGTGGCTCGGCCCTGGCCCGTACGGCGGCAGCGGCTCCGGCTTCGGCTTCCGGTGACGCCTCGGCTTCCGGGGCGGACGGAGACACGGCCGGCGGCACGGACGGTGGCTCGGCCTCGGCCTCGCAGACAGGATCATCGGCTCAGGCCCAGGGCGGAACTCCGGGCAAGGCGAAGAAGGTGGACGCGTGAAGCTCATCACGGCAGTAATCAAGCCGCACCGGCTGGACGAGGTGAAGGAGGCCCTGCAGTCGTTCGGCGTGCACGGCCTGACCGTCACCGAGGCCAGCGGCTACGGCCGGCAGCGCGGCCACACGGAGGTGTACCGCGGCGCCGAGTACACCGTGGACCTCGTCCCCAAGATCCGCATCGAGGTCCTGGTCGAGGACGCCGACGCCGAACAACTGGTCGAGGTAGTCGTCAAGGCCGCCCGCACCGGCAAGATCGGCGACGGCAAGGTCTGGAGCGTCCCGGTGGAAGAAGCAGTCCGCGTACGGACGGGGGAACGGGGGCCGGATGCGCTTTGAGGTCTGAGTCTGAGAGGAGTGGGGGCGTCGGTTGGGCCCCGGTTGGAGGCCGGTCGGTGGGGTGGCCCCTGGTCGCCGCGCATCCGGTCCGTGGGGCCCGGGTGGTGGGGCGGGGCCTGTGGCTTCGGCGGCGGGCGCCGTCCCGGCTCCTCGATTTGCAGCCTGGGGGCTGGGGCCGGGGGACGCGGGCTTGTGGCCGGGCTGGGGGTGGGGCTGGGTGGTCCGGTGCCCGGTGCCCGGTGCCCGATGTCCTGGTGACCCAGTGACGTGGTTGGCCAGTGGCCGGGGTGGCCGGGGTGGCCGGGTGACCGGCGGCGTAGGTGGCTGGTGACGGGTGGCCTGGCTGGTCGGTCGGGTGCCTGCCGGTGTTCCGGTACCCGGGCGCCGGACGGAGGCCGGTTGGTCGGCGACCGGACGTGTTCGGGCGGTTCATTGGCCGGTGGCCGGTGGCCGGTGGCCGTGGGGCGGCGGTGGCTGCGGTGGGCGGCCGTCGGCGAGCCGGGCGGCGGGTACGGCGTACGGGCGACCGGCGGGCAGCGTCCGGCCCGTACGGGTGAGGGGCGGGCGGCGCGCGGCCGTCCCGGCGGGAAGCGGGCAGCTTGTCCGGGCGAGGGGCGGACACGACCACCGGGGGCAGGACCGAGACGACCGAGGAGCGCCTGAGGTGACGGACAGCGTGGAGGAAGCGGCGACGCCCGGCGGGCCGGGTACGGCCCCGGGCGCATCGGGGACGGCTCCGGGCGCATCGGGGACGGCTGCTGGAGGGTCGGCCGCCGGTGCGGCACGGACGGTGGCCGGGGGGCCGGCGTTCCGTGGAGATGCGGCCGACACCCGTGCCGGCGCGTCCGAGCCCCACGGCGATGGAGCCGAGCCCCGCCGCAACGAGGCCGAGCCTCACGACCACGGAGACAAGCCTCGCGGCAACGAGGACGAGGCCGATGGCGACGGGGCCAAGTCCGGTTGCAACGGAGCCGGGCAGGTTGGCGACGGGGCCAAGCCCGGCGACGCCACGGCTGACTCCCGTGAGGCCGACGACGAGGGCGGCTACGCCGCCGACCGGCTGCGGTTGCTCCAGGACGCCACGGTGACCGGTGCGGACCGCCGGACCGCCCTCGCGCGGCTGACCGACCGCTGGCTGGCCGGCCTCTTCGAGAGCGCCGCCGCGCGGAGCGGCGTCGGCGGCGCCTCGCTCGTCGCCGTCGGCGGCTACGGACGCGGCGAACTCTCCCCCCGCAGCGACCTCGACCTGCTCCTCCTCCACGACGGCAAGGCATCGGCCCAGGAGGTCGCGGCCCTCGCCGACCGCCTCTGGTACCCGCTCTGGGACCTCGGCCTGGACCTGGACCACTCCGTCCGTACCCCCGCCGAGGCCCGCCGCACCGCCCGCGACGACCTCAAGGCACAGCTCGGCCTGCTCGACGCCCGCCACCTCGCGGGCAGCGCCGACCTCACCGCCGCCCTGCGCACCGCGAGCTTCGCCGACTGGCGCGAGTCGGCCCCCAAACGCCTCCCCGAACTCCACGCCCTCTGCCTGGACCGGGCCGACCGTCAGGGCGAACTGCAGTACCTCCTCGAACCCGATCTCAAGGAGGCCAGAGGCGGCCTCCGCGACGTCACGGCCCTGCGCGCGGTCGCCGCGTCCTGGCTCGCCGACGCGCCCCGGGCCGGCCTGGAAGAGGCCCGCGGCTGCCTGCTGGACGTACGCGATGCCCTGCACCTGGTGACCGGACGGGCCACCGACCGGCTCGCGCTCCAGGAGCAGGACCAGGTCGCGGCGGCCCTCGGCCTCCTCGACGCCGACACCCTGCTGCGCCAGGTCTACGAGTCGGCCCGCACGATCTCGTACGCCGGTGACGTGACCTGGCGCGAGGTCGGCCGGGTCCTTCGCTCCCGCTCCGTACGGCCGTCACTGCGCGGCCTGATCAGCGGCCGGAATGGCCGGGGCGGGCGGACAGCGGGCCGGGGCGAGCGCTCGCCGCTGGCCGAGGGCGTCGTCGAGCACGAGGGCGAGGTCGTGCTGGCCCGCACCGCCCGCCCCGAACGCGACGCCGTCCTGCCGCTGAGAGCCGCGGCCGCCGCCGCCCAGGCCGGCCTGCCGCTCTCCCCGCACGCCGTGCGCCGGCTGGCCACGGCGGCCCGGCCGCTGCCCGTGCCGTGGCCCGCCGAGGCCCGTGAGGAGCTGCTGACCCTGCTGGGCGCGGGCGCGCGCACGGTGCCCGTCTGGGAGGCGCTGGAGGCCGAGGGGATCATCACCCGGCTGCTGCCGGACTGGGAGCGGGTGCGCTGCCGGCCGCAGCGCAACGCCGTGCACCGCTGGACCGTAGACCGGCACCTCGTCGAGACGGCCGTACGCGCCTCCGCCCTGACCCGGCGCGTCCACCGCCCCGACCTGCTCCTGATGGCCGCGCTGCTGCACGACATCGGCAAGGGCTGGCCCGGCGACCACTCGGTCTCCGGTGAGACCATCGCCCGCGACGTGACCGCCCGCCTCGGCTTCGACGCCAAGGACACGGATGTCGTCGCCACTCTGGTCCGCCACCACCTCCTCCTCATCGAGACCGCCACCCGCCGCGACCTGGACGACCCGGCCACGATCGCCTCGGTCGCCCGGGTGGTCGGCACGGCCGGCACGCTGGAACTGCTGCACGCGCTCACCGAGGCCGACGCCCTGGCCACCGGGCCCGCCGCCTGGAGCCGCTGGCGCGAGGGGCTGGTCGCCGACCTGGTACGGCGGGTCGGCGGACTGCTCGCGGGGGAGCCGGACGCGACCACGACCACCCCGTGGGAGCCCACCGCGGAACAGGAACGCCTCGCCGTCGAGGCCTGGCGCACCGGCGAACCCGTACTGGCCCTGCACACCCGGACCGAACCGCCCGTCCCTGCCCCACAGCCCACGACCACTCCGGGGCCGCCGGGTTCCCCGGACTCTCCGGGTTCCTCGGGATCCTCGGTCTCTCCAGCCTCTTCGGAAGACCCGGGCCTCGGGGAGGGCCGGGAGACCGCCGGAGATCCGGAGCCGGTCGGCGTCGAGCTCCTGCTCGCCGTACCGGACAGACCCGGCATCCTCCCCGCCACGGCAGGCGTACTCGCCGTGCACCGCCTCACCGTCCGCGCCGCCGACCTGCGCGTCATGCCACTGCCGGAGAGCTTGTACGGCACGGAGGACAGCGCGAAGACCAGCACGGGGAACAGCGCGACGGGCGGCACGAGGGACAGCGCGAAGGACTCCACGAAGGGCAGCGCGGGCGGCAGCGTGGCGGACAGCGGTGCCCCGCCTGCCGTCACCCGCCGTCCGATGCTGCTCCTCAGCTGGCGGGTGGCGGCCGAGTACGGCTCGCTGCCGCAGGCGGTCCGGCTCCGCGCCGACCTCGTACGGGCCCTGGACGGCACGCTCGACATCCCCGCGCGCCTGGCCGAGCGCGAACGGGCCTACGCGCGGCGCTCGCGGGGCCTTCAGGCGCCGCCGCCCCGGGTGACGGTGGCGCCCGGCGGCTCCCGCTCCGCCACCGTGATCGAGGTACGCGCCCAGGACGCCCAGGGCCTGCTGTACCGGATCGGCCGCGCCCTGGAGGACGCCGGCGTCACCGTACGCAGCGCCCACGTCAGCACCCTGGGCGCCAATGCAGTGGACGCCTTCTACGTCACCGACGCCGACGGCTCCCCCCTTCCGCCCGCCACCGCGACGGAAGTGGCCCAGGCCGTGGAGCGCGCCTTGAAGTGACCGGAGCGCCCCTCCCGCTCCAGCGGCCGGACAGGACGGGGACGGGGGCCCCAGGGAAGCGTCGGACCCCACGGACCCGTCGGACCCCACGGACCGGTCGGACTCCACGGACCCGTCGGACTCCACGGACCCGTCGGACTCCACGGATCCGTCGGACTCCACGGACGCGTCGGACGAGACGGAAGCGCCAGGCCCCACGGACGCGGCGGGCACGACCGTCGCGTCGGGCGCCGCAAGCGTGCCGTGGCGCACCCCGCGCACCTGGGGATACCGTCCCCGTCCGCCTCTTCGGGTAGGCCGGGACGTTCTGTACCGTGGGGCGGATACTCTAGAAGCCGATTGACTCCACCCCCGACCCCGAGGATCGACGACCGCCGTGTTCGATACGCTTTCCGACCGCCTGGCGAGTACTTTCAAAAATCTCCGGGGCAAGGGGCGCCTCTCCGAGGCGGACATCGACGCCACCGCGCGTGAGATCCGTATCGCCCTGCTCGAAGCGGATGTCGCGCTCCCCGTCGTCCGCGCCTTCATCAAGCAGGTGAAGGAGCGTGCGCTGGGCGCCGAGGTCTCCCAGGCGCTGAACCCCGCCCAGCAGGTCATCAAGATCGTCAACGAGGAGCTCATCGGCATCCTCGGCGGCGAGACCCGGCGCCTGCGCTTCGCCAAGCAGCCGCCGACGGTCATCATGCTCGCCGGTCTGCAGGGTGCCGGTAAGACCACGCTGGCCGGCAAGCTCGGCCGCTGGCTCAAGGCGCAGGGCCACGCCCCGCTGCTGGTCGCCTGTGACCTCCAGCGTCCGAACGCCGTGAACCAGCTCACCGTCGTCGCCGAGCGCGCCGGTGTCGCGATCTTCGCCCCGGAGCCGGGCAACGGCGTCGGCGACCCGGTCAAGGTCGCCCAGGACTCGATCGAGTTCGCCCGCGCCAAGCAGCACGACGTCGTGCTCGTCGACACCGCCGGCCGCCTGGGCATCGACCAGGAGCTGATGCAGCAGGCCGCGGACATCCGGGACGCGGTCAAGCCCGACGAGGTCCTCTTCGTCGTCGACGCCATGATCGGCCAGGACGCCGTCAACACCGCCGAGGCGTTCCGCGACGGCGTCGGCTTCGACGGCGTCGTGCTCTCCAAGCTCGACGGCGACGCCCGCGGTGGTGCCGCGCTCTCCATCGCGCACGTCACCGGCAAGCAGATCATGTTCGCTTCCAACGGCGAGAAGCTGGACGACTTCGACGCGTTCCACCCGGACCGCATGGCGTCCCGCATCCTCGGGATGGGCGACATGCTGTCGCTCATCGAGAAGGCCGAGCAGACCTTCAGCCAGGCCGAGGCCGAGAAGATGGCGGCCAAGCTGCAGAAGGGCCCGAAGGAGTTCACGCTCGACGACTTCCTGGCCCAGATGGAGCAGGTCCGCAAGATGGGCTCCATCTCCAAGCTGCTCGGCATGCTGCCCGGCATGGCGCAGATGAAGGACCAGATCAACAACCTGGACGAGCGGGACGTCGACCGCACCGCCGCGATCATCAAGTCGATGACGCCCGCGGAGCGCCAGGAGCCGACGATCATCAACGGCTCGCGCCGCGCTCGTATCGCCCGCGGTTCGGGCGTCGACGTCAGCGCCGTGAAGAGCCTGGTGGAGCGCTTCTTCGACGCCCGCAAGATGATGTCGAAGATGGCCCAGGGCGGCGGCATGCCGGGGATGCCGGGCATGCCCGGGATGCCTGGCATGGGCGGCGGCGCCAAGAAGAAGAAGCAGCAGAAGAAGGCCAAGGGCAAGCAGCGCAGCGGCAACCCCATGAAGCGCAAGGCCGATGAGGAGGCCGCCGCGGCGCGCCGCGAGGCCGCCCAGAACGGCAACCCGCTCGGCCTCCCGCAGGGCGGCCAGGACGACCCGAAGAACTTTGAACTCCCTGAGGAGTTCAAGAAGTTCATGGGCTGAGGCGGCTCGGCGGGCTGCGGCAGTTGAGTCCGCTGATGCAGCTGACGCGGCTCATGCGGTTGACGCGGCTGGTGCACGCCCACAGGCAGTAGCTTCCCGCCCCCACGGCCCCGCCCGGAACCCTCCGGCCGGGGCCGTCGGCGTACCCGGAGCGACGCGCGTACCTGGAGCCGTGCACATGCCCGAAGCGGTGTACGTACCCGGGCCGGTGTACGCATCCGGGGCGGGCGCTTCGCGCCGACGGCGGCGCCCCGGTCAGTGCGCGGCGTGCGAGGAGGGGAAGGCGGCTGCGCCACGTATAGGCCGCTCCACGTGGAGCGGCGCGCCGCTGGCGAGCCCGGCCGGGCTCAGCCCCAGGGCGACGGCCGCGGTGGCGCCCACGTCCGCCAGCGACGCGGCGTCCGGGAGGCGCTCGGCGGCTTCGGCGCCGGGACGGTGGATCAGAACCGGTACGTACTCCCGCGTGTGGAAGGCGTGCCCGATCGTGGGGTCGTTGCCGTGGTCGCCGGTGACGATCAGCCGGTCCCCGGGCGCGGTGAGCAGCGGCAGGAGCTCTGCGATGCCCTCGTCCACCTGCCGCAGCACCGCCGCGTAACGGTCCGGATCCTGCTCATGACCGGCCAGGTCGGTCTCCTGCACGTTGCTGACCACCAACGCCGACCCCTCCTGCCCGGCTCCGCCGTCCTGCCCGGCTCCGCCCTCTTGCCCGGGTCCGCAGTCCTGCCCGACCGCGGCCCGGACCGCGTCCACCGTGTGCCGCAGCACTTCCCCGGTGTCCACCGCCGGCCGCCGCACCGCCGCCTCGCAGGCGAGGAGGTCGGCCGCCTTGCCGACGAGAGTGACGGGGACGCCCGCGCGGGCCGCGGCGTCCGGCAGCTGGCGGGTGTGGTCCAGCGGCGCGCCGAGGTGCTGCACCTCCAGCCCGCCGTTGCGGTAGAAGCCGCTGGCGGGGGTGTCCAGTCCGACCGTGCCGGCCTCCCCGTGCCGTACGAACCCGGTCAGCGGCCCGTCGGCGTGCCCGCCCACCGCGATCACCCGCGCCACGGGGGCGACCGTCCTGACCACGCGCGCCACGTCCAGCACCTGTGCGAACGGCGCCTCCGTCAGCCGCGCCGAGGCGTTCCAGTTGATGCCCGGGTCGGCCTCCAGGTTGTCGTGCACCAGCACCCGCCCGTCGACCACCACCAGCGGCTTGCCGTCGAGCAGTTCCGTACGGTGCCCGGCGGCCCGCAGGGCAGCGGTGACCTCCTGCAGATGCTCGGCGAGCCGCGCCACCGTCACCCGGCTGAAGTCGGCGCCCATCATCGTCTGATGCCCGGCGTACGTGTCCGCGCCCGGGTAACCCAGCGCCGCCCGGCCGGCCGCGACCGGCAGCGACGGGCGCGGCGCGAGGTCCGGATGCGGATGGACGGCGCCCAGCCCGAGGGCGCCGAACGAGGGCAGCTCCAGCGGGCGGCCGGTCGCCGCACGGTGGTGGTCGAGGAGGTGGCCGAGGGTGTCGGCTTCGGCGTCGCCGGGGCGCAGCGCTCCGGCATCCGGCATCGCGCCGATGCCGAAGCCGTCGACGACGAGGATGACGATCTTGCTCATGGCGGTTCCTGGCGTCCGAGAGGGGTGATCTTGTACGGGCGGGGAGGGGAGTGGGTGCGGTGGGGGCTCGGTGCCGATGATCGGTGCCGGTGATCGGTCAGTAGGGCCTCCCGAGGGGGTCGTAGAGGCCGCTGAGCTTCGGCCTGCCCGCGGACAGTCCGGAGACGACCGCGACAGTGCTGCGGGTGACGAAGATCTGCGTACGGAACGCCAGCACGGCCGTGTCGCCCACCCGCGCGTCCCCCGGCGCGAGCAGCCGGTAGTAGTCGATGTTCGCCGCGGGCGCGTCCTCGACCCGCAACCGCGCCCCGGTACGCGGGATCAGCGCCTCCCGCGCGCCGCCCCGGGCGTAGAAGCCGCCCCCGTACAGCGCGGGCCGGCCGTCGGCGAGGGTGTGGGCCACCTCGCTGACGTACACGTACGCGGGCCGCTCCGGCTGCTCGTAATCCACCGCGTGCAGCGGGGTGGTGCCGGTCAGGGCATGACCGGGCTCGCCGTGTGTCGCGCCCAGCCGGGCCAGCAGCGGCAGGGTGGCCATCGACGTGGCGCTGGGCGCGCTGAGCTTGAGGTCCGTGTGACCGCGGGCGGCGAGCCGCTCGGCGGCCCTGCGGGCCAGGGCGAAGTTGGGCGTCGGCTGCGGCACCCCGGTCTCCGGATCGCACAGCACGCACGGGAACGCCGTCACACCGGCCACCCGGATCCCCGGCAACCGTTCGGCCTCGTCGAGGAACGCATCCAGCCCCACGCCCGCACCCAGCCCGATGCCGGCCTCGAGTCCTGCATCCGCGTCGAGCCCTACGCCCGCGCCGGGGTGTGCGCCCCCGTCGAGCCGTAGGTCCCCATCGGGCCGCATACCGTCGGCGCGCGGTCCGTCACCTCCGCCACCGTCCAGCCGTACGCCGTCGGCGAGGGGCCTGCCACCGTCCGGCCCCGTACCGTCGGCCAGTCGGCCGCCGCCACCGCCGAGCGGCCCACCGCCTTCGACCCGTACGCCGCCGTCCAGCCGTACCCCACCCTCCTGCCCCGGATAGACCGATCCGGGTGCGCCCTCCAGCCGGATCAGTACGTCCTGGACGAACCCGAGCCGGGTGGCCGCGTCCGAGACGGCGCGAGCATTCGCGAGGTCGTAGACCGTGACGGTCTCCGGGCGCCAGGCCAGCATCTCGGGCAGGGCGCGCGCCGGGATCTGCACGAGATGGCCCAGGTTGCCGGCCTCGGCGCCCGCCGCGTGCAGGATGCGGGCCTCGGGCGGATCGATGGCCGCGAACCGGGGGATGTGCCGGGCGATGGCCTCGATCAGCTCCGGGTTGCGGCCGATCTGCTTGACCACGAACCACAGCGACAGGCCGAGCCGGTCCGCCTCCCGCGCCAGCAGCGCGGCGTTGGACTCGACGGAGTCGAGATCCATGACGTACGTGTCCGGCGGGATGGCCCCGGAGTCGTGCAACTCGGTCGCGAAAGCGACCAGTTCGGGGTTGCGGTGCAGGACGGCGTCGAGGAACACGGTCAGTCCCCTGTCTCGCGAAGGTCGTGTGTCTCACGAAGGTCGTGGAGCGATCGGCGGAGGATGTCCAGGACGAGGTCCGCGCCGGCGCGCATGGGATTGATCCGCACGGTCCACTCCGCGAGCCCCGGCGCGGCCTCCAGCGACGAGCTCGACATGCGGTAGAACAACGGGGCGATCTCGTAACGGGAGTTGGACCCGACGGGGTAGGGCGCCGCCCCGTACCGCGCCGCCACGGCGGGCAGCTCGCGCGCCACCGGCCGGTCCAGCCGCACCAGCAGACAGCGGTCCTGTGCGTTGGCGATACGGACCTCGGCGACGCCCGGGACCTCGCCGGCCGTCAGCCGCTCGGCCACCTCCGCGCCCACCGCGGACTGCAGCGACCACATCACCGGCACGTGGGTCAGGGCACGCAGCGCGTCGAGCGCCTGGTGCCCCTGCACCTGTCCGCCCCCGGAGTAGTTGTCCGCGTGCACGCGCGCCACCAGGTCGGCGGCGCCCACCACCACCCCGACGCCCTCCGGGCCGTGCAGCTTGAAGAGCGAGAAGCAGGAGGCGTCGGCGCCCAGCTCGACCCCGCTCCGCGGAACCCGCAGCACCGCGTAGTTGTCGTCGACGACCGTACGGACCCCCGCCGCACGGCAGGCCGCCAGCACCTCGCCGGGGTCGTAGGAGTCGGCCAGCCGCTGCCGGGTGTGCTGCACGTAGGCCCAGGTGAACCGACCGCTCGCCAGCGCCTCCGTCAGCGCCGCACGGTCGTTGAAGTCCACCTCGGTCACCGCCACGCCCAGGCCCCGCAGCGTGACGGCGGTGGTGCGGTAGACCGGCGCACTGTGGAGGAGCAGCGGGTCGCCCGCGCCGAGCACCGAGGACAGCGCGGCGCGGATCGCTCCGGTGCCGGCGCCCTGTACGAGGGCGGCGGCCTCGGCGCCGAAGAAGTCGGCGAGCACCGCCTCCACTCCGGCGGTCGTACGCGGCCTGCCGAGCCCGGGAACCACTCCGGCGTCCGCCTCGAAGAGCCGCTCCCCTTCGAAGTGCCGCGCGACGCACTCCATCAGCCGGTACTGGCGGGCGGCGGCGTCCTCCAGCGGCACGGTCGGCAGCGGGAAGGTCTCCGGCAACCGGTGTTCTTCTCCGGACATCTCAGGCCACCTCCTCGGTGCGCGCGCCGGCCAGGAAGCGGAGCGGGTTGCGGCGAGTCATCAGGTCGATCGTGTCGTCGTCCACGCCGGCCGCCCGGAGCCGCGGCAGGAAGGACCGGAACAGATGGCCGTAGCCCTGGCCGCCCTCGTCCCGCAGGTAGCCATGGCGGGAGACGTCGCAGCTGAGCAGCGCCCGGTCCGCGTGCCCGGCCTCCAGCAGCGCGAGCAGCAGCCGCAGCCGGGTCGCGTCGCTCTGGTAGCTCTCCTTGCCGACCGTGTCGAACGCGACGTACGCGCCCTGCTCCGCCAGCTCCCGGTGCACGCCCGGGGCGTCCAGCAGATCCTGGTGGCCGATGCAGACGCGGTGCGGCGGCAGGCCCTCGGCGGTGAGCAGCGCCAGCTGGGCGGGGCCGCCCCGGCCGAGCTGCGCGTGCGTGACCACGGACAGGCCGGTGGCCACGGCCGCCCGCGCGGCCGCCGTGAGCGTACGGACCTCCGGCTCGCTCGGCCGGTCCCCGTGGCTCCCGACCTCCCCTATGACGCCGGGCAGCACCCGCTCCGGTCCGATGCCTTCGGTGATCTCGCGTACCAGCGTGCCGGTCAGCTCCTCGACGCCGGCGTCGCCGACCTCCGAGGGGTGGAACGGCTCGTAGTACCAGCCGGTGGCCGCGACGACCGGCACGCCGGAACCCTTGGCGATCCGGGCCAGTGCCGCCACGTCGCGGCCCATGCCCCGGCAGGTCAGCTCGACGACCAGCGCGAGGCCGTACTCCTCGCGCAGCCCGGTGAGTTCGCGCGTGACCGCGTCGGCGTGGGCGTCGTCGAGCACCGCTGCCCGGTCGGCGTCCCGGCGGAGGTCGAGGGCCAGGTGCTCGTGTGCGAGCGCGGGGCCCCGTACGGCGCAGGGGGAGAGGGGACCGGTGACGGTCCGGATGTCGTGCATGGTGCTGCCTTGCTTCCTTCCTGCCGGAGTGCCGGCTGCGGGGACCGACCCTTGGTCTAAGGACCGACCGTTGGCTTGGTGACCGACCTTTGGCCTGGGGGTCGGCCGTTGGCCCGAGGACCACCCGCCGGCCCGGGGGCCGGTCGTTGGCCTCTGGGGCCTCGGCCGTGCGACCGGTCCGCCCCGTTTCCCGTATGCCGCCGACTCCGCGAGCCGCGTACCGACCGCGTCAGCCGCCCTTGACGGGGGTGAACAGGTCCAGCCAGTACAGGACGTTGAGGGCGATGCCACCGACGATCACGGCGGCGGGTGCCGCTGCCATGCGGACCACGACCCGGCCCATCGCCTCGTTCAGCAGGTAGAGCCCGCCGACGATGAGGATGCCGAGGCCGCCGCCCATGGCGTTGGCCGCCATCAGCGAGCCGAAGAGGATGGCCAGCTGAAGGGAGTCGCTGATCGCGCCGCGAAGGTGCTCCGAGGAGTCCCGGACCGACGGCAGTCTGCCCAGCACCCGGCCGATCCAGGACAGCGCCAGCACCTCGACGGCGAAGACGACGGCGCCGCATATCAGCGCCAGCCAGGGGTTCGGCAGGAGATAGCCGATCGGGTAGACCAGGGTGAAGCCGGCGATGCCGTACGCGCCCGAAGCCAGCGCCGTGGTGGCGATCAGCGGAACGAAGCCGAAGACCCGGTAGAAGTCCACCTGCGCCGCGCCGCTGTAGTCGCCCTTGGCGATCAGGAAGCTGGTCGCCTCGCCGCCGCCGAAGATGTGCATCTGGGCCAGCAGGCAGACCCCGGCACCCAGCAGCATGAACAGTGGCAGGTGCTTACGGAGCCGGGTCGCGCTCGCGCTGAACAGCGAGGCCATCGGATCGTCGTCGCTCGGCTCCGGCTCCGCCGCGCCGTCGCCGTTCGCGATCCGCTCGGCCCGCTCCGCCTTGCGCTCCCGCAGGTCCTTCGAGACGGCGAACGCGATCAGCATCAGCACGCCCACCGCCATGGCGATGGCACCGGCGAAGACGTTCGGCCACAGCTTCATCGTGGCGACGACCAGGACCAGTTCGACGACGCCCGCGATGGCGCCGCGCACCCTGCCGAACTGCTTGGTGATGGCCAGCACCGGAAAGAGCGTGAAGAGGAAGAGGATCGGCGTCGACATCTGCTGCATCGCCGTGAGGAAGTCGACCGGGAGGTCGTGCGCGAGGCTGTTGGCGCCGTTCAGACCGAAGACGATGACCGCGCCCCAGGCCGCGCCGAGGATCGGGGCCAGCCACTTCTTCGGCGAGAGGATGCCGAGGATGTCGGTGGGCAGGAAGACCAGCCACGGGTTCAGCACCCCGGTGGACAGCGCCATCGGCGCGCCCAGCCCGAAGATGAAGCCCGCGGAGAGCCCGAACGACACGGCAGTGGTGGCGCTGCGGGTCGTGCGCCCCTGGATGAAGTCCAGCATGAAGGGGCGTACGCCGTCATTGAAGACGGCCAGGGCCAGATGCGAGATGAAGGCCGTCAGCGCGCAGAGGGCGATGACGGTCAGCTGCTGGGGCAGTGACAGACTGAGGTCTGTGCTGCCGGCGGCTGCGGCGGCGAGGTTCCCACTCACGGCTCACTCCTCAATGCCGGGTGCGGTTCAGGCGCCGTGGGCCGCGATGGCGCGGGCGATGACGGGAGCGACGACGTCGATCTGGTCCATGCCGAAGCCGAAGACCTTCTTCCCGTCGCCGATGAGCGCCGCCACCTCGTCCTCGGTGGGCACGGAGCGGCCGAAGGTGTGGCAGGCGGCGCTGCCCATCAGACCCAGCAGGACACCGAGCGAGGCTCCGGCGCCGGTGTGGCAGGTGCCGAGGTAGAAGTCGGCCTGTCCGGCGCGCAGCTTCATCGCCGCGTCCATGTCGCTGGAGACCACGACGTCCACGCCGTCCAGTGCCAGCTGCTTCACGGTCTTGGCGACATCGGCCTTGCCGACACCACCGGTGAGGATCTTCGTCATGACGCGTCCCTTCTGACGGTGTTCTTGCGGAGTACGGCGAGATGCATCGCCAGGAAATTGATCTCGGAGTCGGGCAGCGAGGCGCCCAGCTCCTGCTCGGCGCGGAAGGAGACGGCCCGGGCGCGCTCGACGGCGTCGGGGTGACCGGCGAGCTCCGCCGCCACCTCCTCGTCGGTGAGGAACTGCTCGATGGGTTCGCCGTTCAGCAGCCGGGTGAGGGCCATCACGAGATGGCTGGTCAGCATCCCGGCGGTCTCCTCGGTGACGGTGTGTCCCTCGGCGGCCAGGGCGGTCAGCTCCTCCTCGACGAAGCGCGTCACCTGCTGAGGCGCCTGTCCGCTCTCCCGGAAGAGCTGGATCCGGAGGGCGAGTCTGTCTTCCATGGGCCGTCCTTTCCTCGCGATGCCTGAGGTGTCCGCGTTATCGACAGTAACCAGGATTCTGGATATTGACGAGAGTCGTGGGCCCTCTTTTTCGAATGAGTGAGTGAAGCTCGCTCTGGTTGACGCTTTGTTCGGTGGGTGCCGGGCGTGACAGTGGCGGAGCCATGCCCGATGCGGGGTGGCGGCAGCCCGTTTTCTCCGTGGTGCCGCCGCTCCGAGGTCAGTACGAGGGCATGCGCTCGCCGCGCAGTACCTCCCTCTGCAGATCGGTGACGAGGGAGAGATCCACCCCGTCCCGCACCGCGCTCAGGGCTCCCGCACTCTGCGCACGCCCTATGAGTGCGGCGCTGGAGTTGCGGAGCGCCAGATCGCGGGTGATCTCATCGCCCAGCGGCTGTACGTCGACGTCCGGCCCGAGGTGGTCCTGGGCCTCGTCGAGATTCCATACCGTGGCGTCCACCTCGCCGCGTGCGAACAGATCCCGCAGCTGCATGTAGGAGGACTCCACCCATTGGATGTCGTCGCGCCCGGCGAACGCGCGCGCGGCCAGCATCCGGAGATCCTCGGACGCGGAGTCGACCGCCACGCGCAGTCCCGGCGCCTCCGGATCGACGCCGTGCCGCAGCAGCAGGCCGTGCGCGCCGACGTATGTGGCCGGGCCGAGATCGGCGACCAGCTCCAGCGGGAGTTCGTCGAGGAACCGGTCGGCGGCGAACCGGGAGAGCACCACCAGGTCGACCTTGCTCGCCAGCAGGGCCTCGACGCGGGTGGCCGCACCGCGCATGAACGTGATGGCGAACGGGGCGCCGGCGCCTTCGAATGCGGTGCGCAGGCCGGTGGCCAGACCCTCGTACCGTCGTGAATAGGGGAGCGGCATGGCGGCGAGCAGCGTGCCCAGTCCGGACAGGCGCCACAGTATGTTCCGGTCGGCCCGCACGAGGAAGGTGCCGAGGTGGCCGCGGGCGACGGTCTCGATCGCGCCGGCCTCCTCCAGCATCTGGAGGGCGGCCTGGACCGTGCCGTTGCCGACGCCGAGCTCCTCGGCGAAGTCGCGGACGCGCGGAAGACGGGTGTCCTCGTCATGATTGAGCAGCAGGACCGCGAGCTGCCGGGCAGCCAGTCCGTTGCGAGTGAGGAACCGCTCGTCGACACTGTTCACGCAAATGACAGTAACCAGGATTCTGGATTTTGCCAAGGTGTTTTCCCGCGCGAGTGTGTGCGGGAAAGAGCGTGTGCGGGAAAGGGCGCGCATGCGCGGGGGCGGGACCCGGCTGCGCGCCACCGGTGTCGCGGACCGACCGCGCTCAGCGCGTACGGGCGATCAGATAGCGGAAGACGTTCGGCATCCAGACCGTGCCGTCCGCGCGCTGGTACGGATGCAGCGCCTCGGACAGCTCCTTCTCCACCTGCGCAGGATCGGCGACCTCCAGAGCGGCGTCGAACATGCCCGTCGACAACAGCCCGCGCATCGCACTCGGCATGTCGGCATACCCGAACGGGCAGGCCACCCGGCCCGAGCCGTCAGGTCGCAGCCCCGCACGCTCGGCCAGCTCCTCCAGATCGTCCCGGCCGCTCGGCCGCCAGCTGCC
Organism: Streptomyces sp. NPDC047117; assembly: GCF_040643545.1. NCBI lineage: Bacteria > Bacillati > Actinomycetota > Actinomycetes > Kitasatosporales > Streptomycetaceae > Streptomyces > Streptomyces sp. NPDC047117. Next base: position 362,323 of record NZ_JBEYUN010000004.1, read on the forward strand.
CGCTCCGGGTGAGCCGGGTGAGGCCGTCCGGTCGAGGGAGACGGACGGGTCCGAGAGGCGTTGCGCCACTCGGAGTACGCCGGCCGTCGCGCACCGCTCGAACGGACCCCAGCCGCCGAGCACCACCGGACTGCCGCGTTCGGCGAGGGCCGTCGCCGTCTGCAGGGAGGACACCAGCCCTTCGGCGCTGCCGGCGCAGCCCGCCGGATGGAACGCCGTCACCATGTTGAAGCGGCCCCGCTCCGGGGCGTCCATGCGCTCCGGGCCGCCGCGGGCCAGGCGGGCGGCGGACCCTGCGGAGGCCGCGCTCGCCTCCGGCTGGGGCGTCAGCCGCTCGCGGGCCAGCCGCAGCCGCGGCTCGTCCTCGTCCACCCCGCTCACCTGCGCGCCACGGGTGGCCGCCATGAGCAGAGCGAGCCCCGAACCGCAGCCCAGCGCGAGCAGTCGGGTGTGCGGGCCGACGTCCAGGCGCTGGTAAACGGCCTCATACAGCGGCACCAGCATCCGTTCCTGGATTTCGGCCCAGTCGCGGGCGCGCGCCCCCGAACCGGAGCCGTCCGGTACCGGGTGACCAGAAGGGCCGGAACGCTGGAGGCCGTGCTGTACGAGCGTGGGTGTCATGGAAAGCGCCCCTATCCGCCGAGAGCCCGAGCTTGGGAAATGGTCTTCCGCCCCCGATTTGTTGCGCTGTGCCCCCCGATCCAGACAACCCCCCATCGATCCCAGAGTCCAGGGGTTGCGCCCGGTTGTCTACCGCGCGCCCCCGTTTGCGCCCTCCGAGCGCCACCCGGCCGGCGGCGGAGACGGAGGTGACTGTGGTCCTGCGCCGTTCGGGCGCTTCGCTACGGCCGTCACCCGGGTGGCGTACGCCCTCTCGTACCCCCGGCCGTAGGGCGTCCGGGGCGCCGTGGACGGGGCGGTTCCGTACGGCCGCGACGCCACGGGTAGCATCTTGGTGATCATCGGTCGCCCTTGAGGCGAGGCCGCTCCCTCGGGACTCGTGGGGTGCCGGGCACGAAGAAGCCCCGGTGCCGTCCATCCTCCGGAGTGCGTCGGACGTACGCCCCGATACGTGCCGACCGGGTACCCGGTGCGCGTCTCCTCCGGAGAACTGCGCACCCGCCCTCCGTGCGGCGCATGAGCGGAAACTGACCGGTACGTGCAAATTATTTGGGATGCCCCGGAATCGGAACACTGAGCGGCACCGGCTCGTTGTCACGACGTGAGCACGACACCTGTTCTCGCCGCCGAGCTGGCGCTCGCTTGGGCCGACATTCAACGGCACCATCCCGAGCTGCCGGATTTGGCCGCGCCCGAATCCCTGATCGGAGAGTCCTCGTCCGCCTGTGGCGCCGACCTCTCCTTCGAACGGCTGCTCCATGAGGCCGTGCACGGCATCGCCGCGTCCCGCGGCGTCCGCGACACCTCACGCGCCGGTCGCTACCACAACCGCCGATTCCTGGCGATCGCCGAGGAGCTGGGCCTGGACCACGCGGACGAGCCGCATCCCAGCAGTGGCTTCTCCCTGGTCACGCTCAACCCCGACGCCAGAAGGCGGTACCGCCCCACCATCGAGCGGCTCGGCAGAGCCCTCAAGGCGCACACCGTCGCCACCGCCGCCGACAGCAGCCGGAGCTTCCGCGGTCCGGCGGCGCGGCACGGCTCCTCCGGTGGCGGCGTACGGGTCAAGGCCGTCTGCGACTGCGGACGCAACGTCCGGGTCGTCCCCTCCGTGCTCGCCCAGGCCCCCATCATGTGCGGCGGCTGCGGTAAGCCGTTCCGTATCCCCGAGGTGGCCGCGGTCGGCTGACCGAGGTGCCCAGGCCGGCCGCCCGCGACACCCGCGGCCGGCCGAGGCTCCGAGAGGCGGGGTGCGGTCCCGCCCGGCCGGAGCGGTGGTGAGGCGCCCGAGGTCGGTCGCCCCACGCTCGTATGGCACAATGGCTAGCTGTACTCGACAGTCGCACAGGACCCCTCTCTCCTCCGGCTGACGCGTCCATCGGGCACTCGGGTACCGCAACCCCACGTGGCATCTCGTTGTGCCCAACCACGTCAACACCAGGAGACACCACTCCCGTGGCAGTCAAGATCAAGCTGAAGCGTCTGGGCAAGATCCGTTCGCCTCACTACCGCATCGTCGTTGCCGACTCCCGCACCCGCCGTGACGGCCGGGCCATCGAGGAGATCGGCCTGTACCACCCGGTGCAGAACCCCTCGCGCATCGAGGTCGACTCCGAGCGCGTCCAGTACTGGCTGGGTGTCGGCGCGCAGCCGACCGAGCCCGTGGCGGCCATCCTCAAGGTCACCGGCGACTGGCAGAAGTTCAAGGGTCTGCCCGCCCCGGCCCCGATGAAGGTCGCCGAGCCCAAGGCCGACAAGCGCGCCCTCTTCGAGGCCGCTGCCAAGGACGCCGGTGACGAGCCCAAGGGTGAGGCCATCACCCCCAAGGCCAAGAAGGCTGACAAGAAGGCGGACGAGGCCGAGGCCGAGACGGCCAAGTCCGAGTCGACCGAGGCCTGAGCATGCTCGAGGAGGCTCTTGAGCACCTCGTAAAAGGCATCGTTGACAACCCCGACGACGTGCAGGTCGCCTCGCGCAATCTGCGTCGTGGGCGCGTCCTGGAGGTCCGGGTGCACCCGGACGACCTCGGCAAGGTGATCGGCCGCAACGGCCGCACCGCGCGCGCTCTGCGTACGGTCGTGGGTGCCCTCGGCGGCCGCGGCATCCGCGTCGACCTCGTCGACGTGGACCAGGTCCGCTGAGCATCGGAACACCGGCACGGGCCGGGGTGGGCTTCGGCCCGTCCCGGCCCGTGCTGTTTTGCGGCGGCGTTTTGCCCGCCGCAACCATTCATTGAGGAATCACGATGGCGAGAGCCACCTCCGCGAGAGCGGCGGTGGATGAGCCGCAAGGAAAGGCAAGGCGCAATCGTGCAGCTGGTTGTCGCGCGGATCGGGCGTGCCCACGGGATCAAGGGCGAGGTCACGGTGGAGGTGCGCACGGACGAGCCCGAGCTGCGGCTCGCGCCGGGTGCGGTGCTGGCCACCGACCCCGCGTCCACCGGCCCGCTGACCATTGAGACCGGTCGTGTGCACAGTGGGCGGCTCCTGCTGCGCTTCGAGGGTGTGAAGGACCGCACCGCTGCAGAAGCGCTGCGCAACACCCTTCTGATCGCCGAGGTGGACCCCGAGGTGCTGCCGGAGGACCCCGAGGAGTTCTACGACCACCAGCTCGTCGACCTCGACGTGGTCACCGCGGACGGCACCGAGGTCGGTCGCATCACCGAGGTCTCGCACCTGCCGTACCACGACCTGCTGGTCGTCGAGCGCCCCGACGGCAGCGAGGTCATGATCCCGTTCGTCACGGAGATCGTGCCCGAGATCGACCTGGAGGAGCAGCGCGCGGTGATCACCCCGCCGCCGGGGCTGCTCGACGAGGACCGGGCCGAGGTCGCCTCCAGCCGGGACGCGGCGGACGAAGCGGGCTCGGCCGGCGCGTCCGAGCAGGACCGCGCCCCCGAAGGCGAGCGGCCCTCGCGCGGTGAGGACGCCTGACATGCGCCTCGACGTCGTCACGATCTTTCCCGAGTACCTCGAACCGCTGAACGTCTCCCTGGTCGGCAAGGCGCGGGCCCGCGGCCAGCTGGACGTACGCATCCACGACCTGCGCGAGTTCACGCACGACAAGCACAACACCGTGGACGACACCCCGTACGGCGGTGGCCCCGGCATGGTCATGAAGCCCGAGCCGTGGGGCGAGGCGCTGGACTCGGTCATCGCGTCGGGCGAGGGCGAGGACAAGCCGGTGCTCGTCGTTCCGACACCCAGCGGCCGGCCCTTCACTCAGCAGCTCGCCGTCGAGCTCTCCGAGAAGCCCTGGCTGGTGTTCACCCCCGCCCGCTACGAAGGTATCGACCGCCGCGTCATCGAGGAGTACGGCGACAGCCTGGACGTCCGTGAGGTCTCCATCGGCGACTACGTGCTGGCCGGTGGCGAGGCCCCCGTACTGGTCATGGTCGAGGCCATCGCCCGGCTCCTCCCGGGAGTGCTCGGCAATGCGGCCTCTCATCAGGACGACTCCTTCGCCCCCGGGGCGATGGCCGACCTCCTTGAGGGGCCCGTCTACACCAAGCCCCCGGAGTGGCGCGGCCGCGGCATCCCCGAGGTGCTGGTCAGCGGCCACCACGGGAAGATCGCCCGCTGGCGGCGGGACGAGGCCTTCCGCCGTACGGACCGGAACCGCCCGGACCTGATCGAACGCGCCGACCCCGCCGCCTTCGACAAGAAGGACCGCGAAATCCTCTCCATCCTGGGGTGGGGCCCCGGGCCGGACGGCCGATTTGGGCGGACGACCGAGCCCGTGGAAGAATAGGCCGCTGCTGTGCGTCCGGCGTGCGCCCCTGCCACAGGGGGAACGACGCCCGCCCGGCGGACCGGCACCCGAACGCTGTCGTTCGGTCTCCGAAACATCATCACGAATCCCGCTGATGACCTGTGGCATCAGCGAAGAAAGCAGTAGGTCATGCACCTTCTCGACTCCGTCGACGCCGCGTCGCTGCGCAGCGACGTCCCCGCGTTCCGCCCGGGTGACACCGTCAACGTCCACGTCCGCGTCATCGAGGGCAACCGCTCCCGTGTGCAGCAGTTCAAGGGCGTTGTCATCCGCCGCCAGGGCGCCGGCGTGCGCGAGACCTTCACGGTCCGCAAGGTCAGCTTCTCCGTCGGCGTCGAGCGCACCTTCCCGGTGCACACCCCGATCGTCGAGAAGATCGAGGTCGTGACCCGCGGTGACGTCCGTCGCGCCAAGCTGTACTACCTCCGCGAGCTGCGCGGCAAGGCCGCCAAGATCAAGGAGAAGCGCGAGAGCTGACCAGCCGTACGGTGTCCTTACGGCCCGGCCGGTTAGGCTCTGGGCTCGATGGACACCGACGCACAGCCTTCAACGCTTCCGGAGCGCGACTCCTCTCCCTCCCCCGGCCAGGGGGCGGAGCAGGGGTCGCGCTCCGCGCGTTTTTTCCGGCGGTGGCAGCGGTCCGGTGAGCGGCCCGCCGGGACGGCCGGCGAGGGCGCGTCGGAGGAGCCCGCGGAGAGCCGCGAGGAAGGCCGTGAGGAGGCCGAGGCGCGTCCGCTGCTGCGGCGCGGGCCCGTGCTGCTGGTGCTGGCCTGCCTGGCGTTCGTGGGGCTGCTGAGCGCCTTCGTCGTCCAGCCGTTCCTGATCCCCAGCTCCTCGATGGAGAACACCCTCCAGGTCGGTGACCGGGTGCTGGTGAACAAGCTGGCGTACCGGTTCGGCGACGAGCCCCGCCGGGGGGACGCCGTCGTCTTCGACGGCACCGGATCATTCGTCCAGGAGGCGCCGGCGGAAAACCCGGTGACGGGGCTGCTGCGCGGCGCCGGTGCCGCGGTCGGACTCGTACCGGCCGCGGAGACGGACTACATCAAGCGCGTGATCGGCGTCGGCGGGGACCGGGTGACCTGCTGCGACAAACGGGGGCGGATCAAGGTGAACGGCAAACCGGTGGACGAGCCCTATCTCCATCCTGGGGACAGCGCTTCGGACGTGCCCTTCGACGTGGTCGTCCCCGAAGGCAAGCTGTGGGTCATGGGCGACCACCGCGCCAGGTCGAGCGACTCCCGCGATCACCTCGGAGGCCCGGGCGGCGGCACCGTACCGCTGGACAAGGTGATCGGACGCGCCGACTGGATCGGCTGGCCCGTGGGCCGCTGGACGTCCCTGAAGGGGGCCCACGCGTTCGACGGCATACCGGACCCGGCAGGGGCGCATGGGTAACAGAGGGCGCCCGCGCCACGGACACCATCGGGAAGGCGCACCACAAGAAGGGCGCGGCACGGACGCGTACACCTCCGGGGCGGACGGCGCGCACGACTTCGGGGCCCCCGGTGCGCACGACTTCGGAACCTCAGGTACGCACGACTTCGGGGTGCCCGGCGCCGACCCCTACGAGGCCGACGTCCGGACGAGCGGCTCGGCGACGCGTACGACGCTGCCGGCCACCGGCGGCCGAGCCGAACGGAGGCGTCAGGCCAAGCGCATCAAGAGGCGCAGGCAACGCTCGTACCTGAAGGAGATCCCGATCCTGATCGGGGTGGCGCTGGCGATCGCGCTGGTCCTGAAGACGTTCCTCGTACAGGCCTTCGTGATCCCGTCGGGCTCCATGGAGCAGACCATCAAGATCGGCGACCGGGTGCTCGTCGACAAGCTGACCCCGTGGTTCGGCTCGAAGCCGCAGCGCGGGGACGTGGTCGTCTTCAAGGACCCGAACCACTGGCTGGCGGGGGAGCGCACCACCGTGGCCAACGACCCGGTGGGCGTGAAGCAGATCAAGGAAGCGCTCACCTTCATCGGGCTGCTGCCGTCCGCGGACGAGCAGGACCTGATCAAGCGCGTGGTCGCGGTCGGCGGCGACACTGTGAAGTGCTGCAACAAGAACGGCCGGGTCACCGTCAACGGCACGCCCCTGAGCGAGCCCTACATTCACCCGGGCAACCCGCCCTCGCAGCTGAAGTTCGAGGTCACCGTGCCGACCGGGCGGCTGTTCATGATGGGCGACCACCGGTCCAACTCCGCCGACTCCCGCTACCACCTGGACGAGCCGTACCGCGGCACCGTGGCGGAGAGCAGCGTCGTCGGCCGCGCCGTCGTGATCGCCTGGCCGTTCGGTCACTGGCGACGCCTGGAAGAGCCCGATACGTACGCTTCTGTGCGCGACGCGCCGGGTGCACCGGCGACGCAGGCATCGGTGCCGCATAGGCTGTCACCCGAAGGTTTGACCGTACTCCCGACCCCTGCGGAACTCCCGCTCGTTATGGGAGTGGTGGGCCTGCACCGTTTGACGAGCAGGCAGCGGCTTGGAGTAAGGAGTGAATGTGGGGGACTTGGCGGTCGGCGCACGGTCCGGAACCGAAGAGCCCGAAGAACCAGAGGGGCGCGGTAGGTCCCCCGAGGCGGACGCGGCGCATCAGGAGCAGCAGCCGCGGGACGCGCGACAGGAGCGGGAAGAGGAGAACGGCGGCGTGACGACGGAGAAAAAGCCGCGTTCCTTCTGGAAGGAGCTGCCGCTCCTCATCCTCATCGCGCTCGCCCTGGCGCTGGTCATCAAGACCTTCCTGGTGCAGGCGTTCTCGATCCCGTCCGACTCGATGCAGAACACCCTGCAGCGCGGTGACCGGGTGCTGGTGGACAAGCTCACCCCGTGGTTCGGCTCGAAGCCGGAGCGCGGCGAGGTCGTCGTGTTCCACGACCCGGGTGGTTGGCTCAACGAGGTGCCCACCCCGACGCCCAATCCGGTCCAGAAGGTCCTCAGCTGGATCGGCCTGATGCCGTCCGCGGAGGAGAAGGACCTGATCAAGCGGGTCATCGCGGTCGGCGGCGACACGGTGGAGTGCAAGGGCACCGGGCCGGTGAAGGTCAACGGCACGGCGCTCAAGGAGGACGCGTACCTCTTCGCGGGGAACACCCCGTGCGGTGACAAGCCCTTCGGGCCCATCAAGGTCCCCGAGGGCCGGATCTGGGTGATGGGCGACCACCGCCAGGACTCCCTGGACTCGCGCTACCACCAGGACCTGAAGGGCAACGGCACGGTGTCGGAGGACGAGGTCGTGGGCCGCGCGTTCACGATCGCCTGGCCGATCAACCGCTGGTCGCTGCTCCCGGTGCCGGACACCTTCGACCAGCCGGCCCTGAACCAGGCGATGGCCGCGGCGCCGGCGGCGCTGGGCCTGGCCGGCGCGGTGCCGATCGTCCTGTGGCGGCGCCGCCGCGTGCTCGCCAAGCTCCCGGCGAACGTGGCCGTGGGCGCGACCGGCAAGGAGCCCCGCGACGGCTGACGCACAGCCCGCAGGTGAGGGATGTGTGTGCTTCCGGCGGACGGACCGTCGATGCGCGGCGGACGTTGCGCAACGGCGTCCGGGATGCCCGGATCGGGCCGTCGGCCGGAGGCTGACTGGGGCGCGTAACCCCAGGTAATGTGCCGTCCCGGATCTTCGACGCGGGGCTCGCCCGCGGGGCAGGAGCGCGGGATGAGCGGGACCAGGGTGCGTACGGGGGACGGCCACGTCCGGACCGCGGGCAGTGTGCTGTCCGGGCTGGCGGTGGCCCTCGGCTGTGTGCTGTTCCTCGGCGGATTCATATGGGGCGCGGTGCTCTACCGGCCCTACACCGTGCCGACCGATTCGATGGCGCCCACCATCGGGGCCGGCGCCCGCGTTCTGGCGCAGCAGGTGGACGGCTCGGAAGTGCGCCGCGGCGACATCGTGGTCTTCCAGGACTCCGTGTGGGGCGACGTGCCCATGGTGAAGCGGGTCGTCGGGGTCGGCGGCGACAAGGTCACCTGCTGCGACAAGGGCGGCAAGCTCACCGTCAACGGCAAGCCCATCGAGGAACCGTATCTCCAGGGCAGCGGGCCGGCCTCCCCCATCGGCTTCAAGGCCAAGGTCCCCCAGGGACAGCTCTTCCTCCTCGGTGATCACCGCAGCGACTCCATGGACTCGCGGGTGCACCTCACGGACGGCGATCACGGCGCCGTGCCGCGCGACGCCGTCGACGCCCGGGTGGACGCCGAGGCCTGGCCTATCGGCAGCTTCGGCATGTTGGACCGGCCCACGGCCTTCTCCGACCTGCCCGGCGGCATCTCCCAGCCCGGCCCCCTGCGGCCCATCATGGTGGCCATCGTGGCCGGCGCGGTGCTGATACTGGGGGGAGCGGCCTACGGGCCGATCGCGAACCGGAGGAGGCGAACGCGTGTCTGAGGCGGACACCGGCATAGAGGAGCAGACCGGAACACCCACGGGCACGGCGCTGCGACGCGTCTCCCGGGTGATCCTGCTCGACCCCGAGGACCGGGTCCTGCTGATGCACGGATTCGAACCGGACGAACCGTCGCGGACCTGGTGGTTCACGCCGGGCGGCGGCCTGGAGGGCGCCGAGAGCCGGGCAGAGGCGGCCCTGCGGGAGCTCGCAGAGGAAACCGGGATCACCGACGCGGAGCTCGGCCCCGTGCTGTGGCGGCGGGAATGCTCGTTCCCGTTCGATGGGCGGCGCTGGGACCAGGACGAGTGGTTCTACCTGGCGCGTACACGGAGCACCGCGACCCGGCTGAGCGGTCTGACGGAGCTGGAACGGCGCAGCGTGGCGGGTCTGCGATGGTGGACGGTGGCGGAACTTTCCGCATCCCATGAGACGGTGTACCCGACCAGACTCGCCGAGCTGCTGCGCACACTGCTCGACGAAGGACCCCCTAGTGCGCCGGTGGTCCTGGAGACCGAGAGTGTCTGACGCACAATAGGGGGACGCACGGCTGAAGGGGATCTGCCATGAGTGCCGAGGACCTCGAAAAGTACGAGACCGAGATGGAGCTGAAGCTCTACCGGGAGTACCGAGATGTCGTCGGACTGTTCAAATACGTGATTGAGACCGAGCGCCGGTTCTACCTCACCAACGACTACGAGATGCAGGTGCACTCCGTCCAGGGTGAGGTCTTCTTCGAAGTCTCCATGGCGGACGCGTGGGTCTGGGACATGTACCGCCCCGCCAGGTTCGTGAAGCAGGTGCGCGTCCTCACGTTCAAGGACGTGAACATCGAGGAGCTGAACAAGAGCGACCTCGAACTGCCGAGCGGCTGAGTGACCGTTTCCGCGTGATCGGCCGCGGAGGTACTCGTTCCCTCCAACGGGCGACGGGGTTATGCACAGCCGCCGGGTTTTCCACCAAGATCCAATACTTGGCGGCTGAGGCGTCACTGTCGGTGCCGGAGGTGGTGCCGGATGAACGCCACAGCAGAGAACACCGCGGTCGGAAGTAGTAGGACAGCTCCTGGACCGGGGCGGACAGAACTCGGGCCCGGCGGGACAGGTCCTGGATCGGGTCGATCGGGCCCTGGATCGACAAGATCGGCCGGATCTGCGAGGGCACGGCGTAAGCGCCCGCGGCGCCGGGGCGCCCCGGCCGGTCGCGCCCGAGCGGGCAGCCGCCGCTCAGGACTCGGACGGTACGGCGAAGACCTCGCGACCAGGTGGCTGACGGCCCACGGCATGCGCATCCTCGACCGCAACTGGCGCTGCCGCTTCGGAGAGATCGACATCGTCGCCGCCGACGCCGACGCGTTCGTGGTGTGCGAGGTCAAGACCAGGCGCGCAGGCCCGTACGAACACCCCATGGCAGCCGTCACGCCGACCAAGGCCCGTCGCCTCTGCCTCCTCGCGGAACACTGGACCGCGGCGCACGGCGGCCCGCCCCCTGGCGGCGTACGCATCGACGTGATCGGCGTGCAGCTCCCCACCCGCGGCGCGCCCGTCGTGACCCACGTACGGGGGGTGACCTGATGGGATTCGCCCGTACGTGCTCCGTCGCCCTGGTCGGCGTCGAAGGCGTCGTCGTCGAGGTGCAGGCCGACCTCGAACCGGGCGTCGCCGCCTTCACCCTCGTCGGCCTCCCCGACAAGAGCCTCATCGAATCACGCGACCGGGTGCGCGCCGCCGTGGTCAACTCCGGCTCCGAGTGGCCGCAGAAGAAGCTGACGGTCGGGCTCAGCCCGGCCTCCGTCCCCAAGGGCGGCAGCGGCTTCGACCTGGCCGTCGCCTGCGCCGTCCTGGGTGCCGCCGAACTCATCGACCCGCGCGAGCTCACCGACCTCGTCATGATCGGTGAACTCGGTCTCGACGGCCGGGTACGCCCCGTACGCGGCGTGCTGCCCGCCGTCCTCGCCGCCGCCGACGCGGGATACCGCCAGGTGGTCGTCCCCGAGCGGACCGCCGCCGAGGCCTCGCTCGTCCCGGGCGTCTCCGTCCTGGGCGTACGGAGCCTCCGCCAGCTCATCGCCGTCCTCACCGACGGGCCCGTACCCGAGGAGGAGGACGAAGCCGACGAGCCCGGCCGTCCGGACCCGCTGCTCGCCGGACTGGTCGTCCCGGGCGCCGGATCCTGCGCCGGACCGCCTCCCGAGGGGCGACCGCCGGACCTCGCAGAAGTCGCAGGTCAGCACGGTGCCCGGCGCGCCCTGGAGATCGCCGCTGCCGGACGGCACCACATCTTCCTGAAGGGACCGCCCGGCGCCGGCAAGACCATGCTCGCCGAACGGCTCCCCGGACTCCTGCCGCCCCTCTCACCCAAGGAGTCACTGGAGGTCACCGCGGTGCACTCGGTGGCGGGCATGCTCCCGCCCGGCCAGCCGCTGGTCAGCCGCCCGCCGTACTGCGCACCGCACCACTCCGCCACCATGGCCTCCCTCGTGGGCGGCGGCAGCGGACTGCCCCGCCCCGGCGCGGTGTCCCTCGCCCACCGCGGCGTCCTGTTCGTCGACGAAGCCGCCGAATGCAGCGCCAAGGTGCTCGACGCGCTGCGCCAGCCCCTCGAAGCCGGCCACGTCGTGGTCGCCCGCGCCGCCGGAATGATGCGGCTCCCGGCGTCCTTCCTGCTGGTCCTGGCCGCGAACCCCTGTCCCTGCGGGCGCTACGGCACCGTCGCGGGCGGCTGCGAATGCCGCCCGTCCTCGATCACCCGATACCGCGCCCGGCTCTCCGGGCCACTCATGGACAGGATCGACCTGCGGATCGCCGTCGAGCCGGTCGCCCGCAGCGAACTGGTCGCGGGCACGCGCGGCGAATCCACCGCCACCGTCGCCGACCGGATCCGCGCTGCCAGAGAACGCGCATCCCACCGTTTCAAGGGCACGCCCTGGCACACGAACAACGAAGTCCCCGGTCACGAGCTGCGTACCCGGTGGTCCGTGGCCCCGGGCGCACTCGTCCAGGCCGAGCGCGACCTGGAGAACGGCCTGCTCACTGCCCGCGGCCTGGATCGCGTACTGCGCGTCGCCTGGACGGCCGCCGACCTTGCGGGCCACGACCGGCCGACGGCCGAGGACGTCGACTGGGCCCTGGAACTGCGCACCGGCGTGCGCCGCGGCGTCCCTGTGGCGGTGAGCCGATCATGACCCTCCTCGGCAGCGCATCGAGCGACGGAGATATGGGCGGGCCGGCCGGTCCCGAAGCGGGCGCACGCCCCGTTCCCGAGCCGGAGCGCCTGGCCAGGGCAGCCCTCACGCGTGTCCTGGAACCGGGCGACGGGGTCGCCGGGGGCTGGCTGCGGCGGAGGGGACCGGTGGCCCTCTGGCGCTCACTCCTCGGCGCGGACGACCCGCCCGAAGGCGCCGGCGCGGCAAAAGTGGCGGGCCTGCGGCTACGTGCCGAGCGCGCGTCGCCCGAGGCCGACCTCGCCACCGTCGCCGCGCTGGGCGGTCGGTTCCTCTGCCCCGGCGACGACGAGTGGCCCCGCCAGCTGGACGACCTGGGCGATGCCCGCCCGGTAGGCCTGTGGGTACGTGGTACCGCGAACCTCCGCCTGTGGGCCCTGCGCTCGGTCGCTCTCGTCGGTGCCCGTGCCTGCACGGAGTACGGCGCACATGTGGCGGCCACCTTGGGCTCCGGACTCGCCGAACGTGGCTGGTCGGTGGTCTCCGGGGCCGCGTACGGCGTGGACGGCGCCGCGCACCGGGGCGCACTGGCGGCAGGCGGCGCGACCGTCGCGGTCCTCGCCTCCGGTGTCGACCGTGTCTACCCGAGCGGACACACCGAGCTGCTCGGGCGCATCGCCGAACAGGGCTTGATCATCGCGGAATTACCACCCGGTGATCATCCGACCCGCAGCCGATTCATCCAGCGCAACCGCGTGATCGCCGCCCTCACCCGAGGCACGGTCGTGGTCGAGGCCGCGCTGCGCAGCGGATCGCTGGCCACCGCTCGCAGAGCCTCCGAGCTGGGACGGTTCACGATGGGCGTGCCGGCGCCCATGACGGCCCGCACCGCCCCGGCTCCGATCCGGTTCCGCTGCGACATCCCCGCCTGAACCGCCCGACCGCCAGTACTCTGAATCGAGTTGACGACGAGGCGGTTGGGGAACGGGGGCGGCATGTCCAGGGACGACATGGACGACGAGTCGCAGTGGGTGCCAGCGGAAGACTACGTAGAAGCCAAGAACGATCCGGACCCTGAGGTTCGGTTCAATTTTGGTGGTGCAAGGGTCATCGGAAACGTCTACCAAGTGGGCTCGGTCCACACCGGTACCGTCGGCCCGGTCCACACGGGGGCGGGCAACCAGAAGAACAGCGAGAGCCTGGCCGAGCAGCGGCAGCGGTTCTTCTTCGACTTCCTGAAGGAATCGCTGAAGCAGGTCGAATGGACCTTCCGGCTGAGCGTCTGCTTCATGGCGGGCGGCGCGGCCGTCATCCTGGCCGGGGCGGTGCTGGCCTTGGTCCACGCGGGGAACCCCGACATCAGCTACCTGCCGCTGGTGACCGCGCTGACCGGGGCCCTGATCACTGTTGGGGGCGGTGCGCTGGCGATCCACGCCCGGCGCGCCCGTGCCCATCTCACGAAGCAGGCTGAGCGGCTGGACGTGAAGATCGATGCGGATCACAAGCTCGAAAAGGCCACCGGGTTCATTGACCGGGTTCAGGACCCGACGGCTCGGGACAACCTCAACTCGGCCGCTGCGATGAAGGCTCTGGACATCCAGGGAACGCCGGACGCGATGGTCGATCGGCTGTTGCCGAAGCCGGAGGAGCGGCCCGGCGAGATCGGGCCGGGCGACACCGTCCGCTGAGGCAGTGAGGCCCCGGCGGGAGGCGGAACGCCGGGGCCTCCTGGTGCGAGCCGTGGAGACTCTCGTAACCGAGTTGTCGATTGATTACCCGCCGACGGAACCAGGCCGGGGGCGGGGGCACAAGCCAGGCCCCGGCGGTGGACTTTCGCCGGGGCCTGCGGGGCGGGATCGACCTGGCATGGGTTTGATTGCCGCCCGGCCCGACGGAACCAGCCGGAGGCCGGACAGGACAAGCCGGGCCGGGACGGTATCTCCCGTGACCTCTCGCGCACCGGCCGGGCCCGGTGCCCGGGGGCGGGATCCCAGGGCCTCCCGTGGGCCACGGGAGGCCGGGACGGGTTATGCGGCGGCGGGTGGCTCCTGGTCCTGGTGGTGACCCACCGGCTCGGCCTCGTCGGGCTCGGTTTCGTCCGGTCGGACGCTCTTCAGCTCATGCCAGGCACTGCGGGCACGGCCGAAGGAGGTGAACAGTTCGGGAAGCTGGTCAACGAAGCCGCGAAGGGCGAACACGAAGATCGAGAGAACGCCGAAACCGGCGTTCAGGTAGCCGAGCCGGGCGATGCGCGGGCATTCGTCAGCTCGGCCACCGCTTGGCTTGGTGGCTCGAACTGAGAAAGCCCTGCATTGACGCGATGCGTGGTTCTCAGGTTTCCGGGCGGGTGTCCGTCCGGAGAGTTCCTAGGTCCTTGGTCTTCGGTCTACGTGCGGGGCATTCACAACCTTGGCGTCAAGGAGGCTGCCTTACTGAACAGCTGCTCCCACTCGGCTCCTGCACCGCAAGTCCTGATGCCCGGGTCGAATGCCACGGGGTGCTCAGGTGCACCGAGCCATCGAATGGCTCGCTGGCTCGACTATAGCGCAAGACGGCCGGAAACGGGAACAACTGCGCCCCGTCCAGGTGATGTTGGACGGGGCGCAGGTGGGAGCGGGTCAGGCGGGGCGTCTGCCCAGCAGCAACATTTCGCCCGCGACGACACGGGCCGAACCGCCGTCCTGCCAGGTGAAGACGATGGACAGACCGCCGCTCGCGGTCTGCACGGTGTGCACGTGCTCGACCGTGCGCCAGCGGCCCGCGTAGCCGATCACGTCGCCGCGCCGGACCACCACCGCCATCCGTACGGCGGCCGTCACGCGTCGTCCTCGACCGGGCGGATGCGGTCGGCGGGAACCTCCCATTCCCGGCCGCCGCCGACCGGCCGCATGAACGCCCGGCGGGCGACGAGCTGGCGGGTCTCCGCGCTGCGCTCCTCCAGCACATCGACCAGGAAGCCGGTGCGCTCGGTCTTCGGGTCCTTGACGAGTGTGCCCCGGGGATAGGGCAGCTCACCGTGACTGATCAGCGACTTCACCATGACTTGGGTCCTGTCTGTCCTGCGATCTGCGGTTTTCCGCCCAGTCAACTGTTGGCGAGGCCATGACGCAGAGTGCCTACCTGTAGTCCTCTCCGTAATCCACACTGGGAGCATGACTGGCGGGGAGCCCATCGGGGCGTTGATTCGGAGACTGCGCACCGAACGAGGGCTGTCTCAGGCGGACCTGGCGCGGAAGCTGAACGAGGCGGCCGGGGGCACTCCAACGCTCGACCGCCAGCACGTTTACAGGTGGGAGACCGGGCGGCGCACGCCGCGCGACTGGCTGCCGTTCCTGTCGGCCGTGTTGCGGGTGCCGGTCGAGACCCTGGAGCGGGCAACGGCGGTGGACCGGGTGGACGTCCGCCAGGCCACGCCGACCGTCGACGACTTCCTGCCTGCGACGGATGTCCTGGCGCCGCTCAAGGTTCGGGAAGGTCGCCGGCTCGGCGCCAGCACGGTCGCCGACCTGAACAGCCGGGTGCACGGGCTGCGACTGGCCGACGATGTTGTGTTCGGCCGTGACCTGATCGGCCGGGCGATGCGGGAGCTGCGCGCCGCTGTGACCCTGTACCGGGAATCGACCTTCAGCGAGGAGACCGGCCGCCAGCTGCTCCAGGCCATAGGCGAACTCGCCCAGATCGCCGGGTGGGTCGCTTCGGACGCCGGTCGGCACGAAGAGGCCGAGCGGATCTACCGGCTGGGGCTGTCCGCCGCGCACCAGGCGGGGGACGCCACTCTGGCGGGCAACCTGCTCGGTTCGCTGGCCTATCAGACCTCGAATGTCGGCGATCCCAAGGAGGCCGTGTCGATGGCCCGTGCGGCGGCCGACCAGGCGGCGGGGTCCCCTCCCCGGGCGAGGGCTCTCTACCTCGATCGGGTGGCTTGGGCGCACACCAAGGCGGAGCAGGCGCAGCCCGCCGTCAAAGCGCTGGGCGAGGCCGGGGAGGCGCTGGCCGAGCACACGCCCGGCACCGAGGACCCGGACTACCTGTACTGGATCAGCGAGGGCGAACTGAAGGTGATGGAGGCGAGGGTCTACACCGAACTTCACCGGCCGCTGAGGGCGGTGCCGCTCCTGAGGGACGTGCTTGGCGCGTACGACGCGTCCCATGCCCGGGAGCTGGCCCTCTACCTGTCCTGGCTGGCGGTGGCACTGGCCGACGCGAACGAGCCGGAGGAGGCCGCCACGGTCGCCGGGCGCATGATCGCCATGTCGACGGATGTCGCCAGCGACCGAACCGACAGCCGGACCCGCGTCGTGCTGCACAGGCTTCGCGACTTCCGCACCGTGCCCGAGGTGGCCGAGCTTCTGGCTGCCCACCCGGCCGCGTAGCCGTCCCCGGCCCTCGCCGCAGGGGGTAGGCCAGCGGTGCCGCAGGCGCCATGAGAGGCCGCCGGAGACCCCACGGGAGCCCACGACGGGGGCATTCCTCCTGCTCGCGCTGGCATCCGTCATCCGCTGTCTGACCCAGCAGCCGGCTTGCCTAAAACGCAAGGCGGGGGATCGAATGGGAATACTTCCTGCCGTAGGAAACTGTGTGCTTCCGTAGGGAGTAGACAGGCGCAGAGCCGTCCGGCCGCCCCATCGGGGTGAGAGACCGGGGAGCGGGGAGCAGCCGAGAGAGACCGCACAGAGCGGGGATCGACCGCCGGGCGCTGTACACGACCCGGTGAGGCGAATGGCACGCCATTGAGGTCTTCCATGTGTGCCCTGGTATTCGACCGTGCCGCCATGCGGCGTATTCGTGAACAGCGCGGCCTCAGCCGACAGCAGCTTGCCGACAAGCTCGGTCGCAACGTGTCGACCGTCAGCAACTGGCAATACGGGCTGAAGACCCCATTGCTCGCGACGATCGGTGAGATTGCTGATGTTCTCGGAGTCCCGTACACCGACCTGATCACCCGCTTCGACGACCGGGACGAGGTGGCGGGATGACCACACAAAGTGAAGCCCCCCGGTCGGCACAACCAGGGGGGCAGGAAATCACCAGTTTCTCCACTCCCAGGAAAACAGGCGATTTCCCGGCCGCGCAAGCAGTGGCGGAACCCGCAGTGAGCCCGTACGCGGCTGGCTGGCGGCTGTACCGCGAAGCCGGGTGGGTCGGCACCCTCCGGCTGCCGTTCCTGGCGAAGAAGAACCCGCCCAAGGACTTCACCGGCCGAGATGGTGATTGGCCCACCGACGTTCAATGCGCGGAATGGGCGGGCGGCACGCCGAGCAACATCGGCATCCGGCTGCCGCGCGGCGTGGTCGGCATCGACGTGGACCACTACACCAAGCACGGCAAGGTCAAGCTGGGAGCCGACCGGCTCGCCGAGATGGTCGCCGAATGGGGGGAGCTGCCGCCGACCTGGTCGAGCACCAGGCGGGAACCGGACAGCCCGGCCCGCATCTACCTGTTCCGCGTGCCGGAAGGCGTCGAGTTCGAAACCAACCCGACCGATGACATCGAGGCCGTCCAGTTCCACCATCGCTACATGGTCGCTTGGCCGTCGGTCGTCCCGGACGACGACGACCCGGGCGTGAAGTGGCAGTACGCCTGGTACGGGCCGGGCGGCCAGGTTGCGGACAGGGTTCCCCGGCCGGATGAGCTGGCAGAGCTGCCACAGGCCTGGGTGGACGGTCTGCGGAAGACCCGGCGTACGCGGTCGGATGCCCCGCAGCGCAAGTGCACCGAACCTCAGGGCACCCGATACGGGCTGGCCGCCCTAAAGAACGCAGTCTCCGAGTTCGTGACGAGCCCCGACGGGTGCCGCAACGACCGACTCAACAAGGTGGGGTTCAACATGGGCCGGCTGGTCGGCGGCGGCGAACTGAACGAAGCGCACGTCCGCGCGGAG
Source organism: Streptomyces sp. NPDC047117 (assembly GCF_040643545.1). Classification (NCBI taxonomy): domain Bacteria; kingdom Bacillati; phylum Actinomycetota; class Actinomycetes; order Kitasatosporales; family Streptomycetaceae; genus Streptomyces; species Streptomyces sp. NPDC047117. The sequence goes on from NZ_JBEYUN010000004.1 coordinate 380,133, forward strand.
CTTGAGGCCGCTGCATTCGAAACGGGCATGGACTACGGCGAGGACGGCATCCTGCCGACCATCGAGTCCGGTGTCAGCTCCGGCAAGCAATGCCCTCGGTCGGCTCCGGATAAAACCAAGAGGTACGAGATCCCGCTGAAAGACGGAGCATCTAACATCCGCAATCTGCGGGAGGCCATCAACTGCGGCGCAATCCCTGACCTTTACGTTCAGAACGGCGTGTTGGTCAAGGTCTTCGACAGGTACGGAAGTGTCGAGCTTCCCCAGGGTGAGTCGGAGAAAGCGGTGACGCCCCTCACCAACGACGGTCTGGGCAACGAAATGGCCGACCACATCTTCTTCTACAAGAAGTCGGAGAACGAAAGCGGCGAGACCGTCAAGCAGCCGAAGCAACCTCGCCAGGAGGTGCTTCGAGTCGTTCTTGGCAATCGGTCGTGGCCGGGAGTGCCGTCACTTCGAGGCATTACCCGAGTGCCGATCCTGCGGGCGGACGGCACCGTGTTGAACGCCCCCGGCTACGACACGGCGAGTGGCATGTACTTCGATCCGATGTGCGCTTTCGATGACGTGCCGGACGAACCCACCGGTGAGCAGGTCGATTACGCCTTCGACTTCGTGTACAACAAGGTTCTGGGCGATTTCCCGTATGCCAGCCAAGCCGACCGCGCGAACGCATTCGCCTACGCCACTCACGCCACCGGCCGCCGGTTCCTGGAAGGCGCCAGCGACGGCGGGGTGCAACCGACCCCGGGCGCGAACATTGTGGCCGGATCGCAGGGCACCGGAAAGTCGTACTTGGCCAAGGTTCCGCTTTGGACGGCTGGCGGGACCGAGGTGGATTACAGCACAGACGAGCACGAACTGAGCAAGACGCTCGTCTCGTCGCTGTACAACAAGCGAGGGTCGGTAATCATCCTGGACAACGTGCCGGACGGTTACTTGGTCAAAAACACTACGCTGGCGCGATTCTTGACCAGCGGACTGCCGGACGCTCGGATTCTGGGTCAGACCAAGAACATCAGGATGATCAACGACATGTTCTGGGTGCTCACTGGAAATGGCACTCGGCTGAGCGACGACAACCGGCGGAGGTTCTTCGACATCGAGCTAGATGTCGGGATGGCAAATCCCGCCATGCGCGACAGCTTCGTGCTGGGTGACCTGGAGTCGTTCTTTCAGCGCGACCGCCGCAATAAGGCCAAATTCATCTGGTGCTGCTTGATCCTGTGGCGCGCATGGGTCGCTAAGGGTGCGCAGGAGACTACATGCGCGATGCGCGGGTCGTACGGCTGGTGGGCGAAGCCGACCGCCGGGTTCCTGGAATTTCTCGGAGTCGAAGGCTTCATGGACAACTACGACCCCGGAGCCAGCGCGGAGGCCGAGCATTGGGTTCCGTTCCTTGCGGCCTGGCACGCGAAGTACGGCAGGGACCGGTTGAAGGTCAACCAACTGATGAGGGACCACATTGACAACGGTGCGAATGACGGTTGGGACGGATCGTTCATGTTGCCCACCAACGTGAGCGATCGGCGAGACGTCCGCACAGCCGGTGACATCCTGTCCGGCAAGGTCAACCACGTGTGGGGCCGCACGGGCGAACCGTCGCTTGTGCTGAGGAAGGCCAGCCGGTCGGGCTCGAACACCTACTGGGTGGAGCTGGTGGGATATCCCACCAGCTCCTGACGCCGGTTCCGGGCCTCCGAATGGGGGCCCGATCCCCTTCTTGGTGGGATTCCCCCCTCCGCTTGGTGGGATATCTGGTGGGATACCCAACCAGCCCCGCAACCCCTCTGACCGGGTACGGAGTACCTACCTGGTGGGATTGGTGGGATTTGGTGGGGGGGGGATCCGGAGGAACGAGAAATAGAAGAACGAGATGGGGGGGTCGGAAATCCCACCACATCCCACCACCCCCCACCGCCAGTACTTCTTAGTGCGGGCTATGGGGAGAGCCAGGAAGACAGCACGACGGGGGCGGAGGGGCGAGCACCGGCAGCAGTCAGTGGCCGCCGGTCGCGACGGAACAGACACGAGGAAAGACCAATGTGTGAGCGCATGATCCCGAACTACCGGTTCGAGGACGAGACCAGGATCATCTGGCTGAAGGACGTGACCGCATTCCCGTACGTGCGGGAGACCACCTACAGCTGGAGCGTCGGCATCGACACCAGTGACCCGGTCGACGGCTGGAGCAGGAGTGGCCGGGTGCTGGGCTACTCCCGGGGGTTCACGGCCGACCGGTACATCGGCCGGTGCCGGGTGTGGTGGGTCAAGCCCCACGACCGCAGTGAAGACCCGCGAGGGCCGTACCGGGATTCGGCGCCCGGAGAAGCGGTGATGGTGGCCAGCATCCGGGCGGGCAGGCCCAGCCTGGTTCATCCCCAGTTCTGCTGCTGCTGCGAACAGGCACGGGCGTCGTAACGAGAAGTCATTACTTGCCCGAATAGCAAAGTGGACATGGGCGATTCAATTGCCCACGCCCATGTCCTAGGACACCCCCTCCCACCGGGTACGGGAGGGGTGGGGCAGGGGGTGTCCACCCTCCGCCCTGGGCAATTTGTACACCCGTCCACTCTCACTCGTCGTGTCCGCCGGCTGCTTGCCCCAACCGCAAGCGTTCCAGTGGATTGTGTGGCCGGGAAGGCGAGTGGTCCACTGGACCCATGCAGGGTTCCGCGCCACAGGATGGCCGGTCTACCCGGGGCGAGAAGCGATAGCGCGACAGCTCGCACGAGTGCGGACATCGGGCCGCACCGGCGCCGACTCCGAAGGTCGATGCGCGAACGCCCGTGATGGGACTCGTCATCCGTGCCGTCCAAGATTCGGTTGGACCCTGCCGCGCTGCGCAGAATCCGCAACGAGCGAGGTCTGACCCGCCAAGACCTGGCCGATGCGATCGGCCAACACATCACCTCGATTCGCCGCTACGAGCTGGGCAACCGGCAGCACCCCCATCCCGCGACCGTCCAGGCGATGGCCTGCGTCCTGCAATGCCGACCCGAGGACCTCCTGATCCGGGGCGGTGGGCCCGGATGACTACCGAGGTCAGGTGGCAGGAACAGGCGATGGACGACGGCGCGTATGAGCGGCTGTTGCACCTGCTCTTCGGCCCGTCCCGGGCTCCGGCGGTGTCTCCGGGCGCCTCTTGCGACGGGCCCGGCGCGAGGGACCCGGGCGGCCGGACGAGGCCCGGGGAGACCCCACCGGAGCCCGCGCCGCCCGCGCTTTCTCTGGAACCGGGGGGTTATCCCCCCACCCGCATGTCCGGCCCTCGGGCATGTAGAGCACCTCGCCGTGAGCGAGCGATTCAGTCGGATCTTTCGAACTTGAGGCAAAAGACATGAGCCGCACACCGCAGGCCGTCCTCGAAGGCCACGACCTGTACGCGATTCGCGTCAAGGTCAAGGCCGCCAAGGACGCGATGCGCGAATTGATGGCCGCCTGTAAGGCCCGGAACGAGGCCATCGACGAGGCCGCGTTCCTGCTGATCCATCGGCCGATGAACCGCCGGGGCAAGCCGCCGTTGGTCCACGAGTCGGGGGCGTTCCGTCTTCCCGGCTCTGATTCGGTCTGGAGCCGCAGTGACTCCGACCCGATCCAGCTGGCCGCCCGCGTCCTGGCGCAGGCCGCCATCGAGTCCCGGATGCCCGAGGAATTCCCCTGGGCCGAGCTTCGGGCGAAGACCGACGAAGAGTTCACCCGGATTGAAGAAGCAAAGGAGAGCAGCAATGGCTGACCGCAAGCAGCAGTACGAGCAGGTCTACGGGAAGCTCCAGGCGGACGTAGAGGGGGTGCGTGGCCGGAGGGATATCACTCCGCAGGCCAAGCGGGTCGCCATCGCTCGTGCTTACGCGCAGGCGAGGGACAAGCTTCGAGCGGCACAGCAAGCCGACGTCGATGCGTACCAGAGCAAGCGGACCGGCTTGGAGCGCCGCCTGTTCGGCGCAGAGAAGGCCACCGGCACCGACGCGATCAGTCGCCGGGACGCCCGGGACCGCGCCAAGAAGTTCGAGGACCCTACCGAGGCGATCGGGGCGTTCAAGCACGCCCAGCGGGACGGCGACTCGGTGCTCGCACAAGCGATCGCACTGCACGCGGCAGAGATGGCCACCTCCCCGGTCGGCAGGGTGGACCCCAAGTGGCAGGGAGTGGTCAGCGCCTATGCCGAGAGTTCGCCCGGCAAGGCCGACATCTACAGGGAGCTGACCGAGCTTCGCAGCCCCACGACCTTCGCTGAGGCGCCGTACTACTCCGTCATGAAGCCGAGCGAACTCGGGGTGATGAAGGAGCCCGACATCGACCGGCTGGCAGCAACCGACCTGGACATCGGTGGGGTCGACCCGGCCTGACAGAAGACCCCCGGCTCTCGCCGGGGGCCCCACACCGGCCGTCCCGTCCCCTGACAAGAGCTGGGGCGGCCCGCACAGGAAGCGAAGCACGCCGTGAAGACCACGAGCAAGCGGCGGGAGCGACTGGTCCCGCTCACCATCGACGGCAAGACCCACCAAGTACCTGACCCCTACGACGTGCAGGTGACCGTCCCGCCGAGGGACTGGGACGCGATCGTCCTGCGAGCTGTGATGGCCGCGACCCTGCTGGTGGTGCTGGGAGCGGTCACGTGGTCCACCACCGGCATTGGTGGCCTGCTGGACCGGGCCGCGCCGACTTGGGTCTCGTACCTCATCGCCGGAGTGTTCGACCTCGCCTGGGTGGTGAGCATGGCGATCGAATGGCTGAGCCGTTACGACCGCCGTCGGGCAAGGTTGCCGAAGTGGGCCGGCTGGGCCGCACTGGCGGTCTCGATGGCCGCCATCTTCGTCCAGCACTGGCTGTCCGGCTCGGTCTGGGTCGGGGCGTTCGGCGCCCTGGTGTCGCTGATCGCAAAGGGCATGTGGGCCGTTACCCAGCACCACACGGCGAAGGAGCTGGATCCCCAGACTCTGGCCTGGGTCCAGGCCGAAACCTCCGAGGTGAACGCCCGGCTCGCGATGACCGCCGTCCGGCGGCAGTTGGCGCGCAGCGAGGCCCGCATCCGGGACGAACAGCTCGCGTTGGCCCCTCAGCAGTCGGCCACGATCGTCGGGCAGGCCCGAGCCCCCGAGCCAGTCACGGTGCCGGTGCACATCCCTCCCGTGAAGGTTCGGCCTGAGCCCGTTCTGGACGTACCGGGGCCGGGCACTGTGGAAGACGGCCGGGAGATGTTCAAGGACAGGCATCACTCCCACCCCGATGTCGTCTACTTCGCGCTCAACGGCAGCCGCGTCAAGATCGGTACCACCATCAAGCTGCGGAAGCGGATGGAGCGGCTGTCGCTCCGGATGTCGGACGTGGTCCGGATCGAGTACGGCGGCCGGGACCACGAACGGTCGTTGCACCGACGGTTCGCGCAGTACCGGGTGGACCAGACGGAGTGGTTCGAGGTCACCGGCGAGCTGGCCGCATACCTCGGAGTCGGTGAGAGCGAGCACGTGCTCGTCGCGGACGAGCAGCCGAGCGAGCAGCCCGAGCACGTGCTCGTCGCGGTTGGAGGCGAAACCGGCATCAAGACCGCTGCACCGCCTCTGACCGGCCACGAGCAGCGCTCGTCGCTCGCCGAGCTTGCTCGCGAGCAGCTCGCGAGCGGAGCGAGCAAGGAAGAGGCGGCGGATCAGATCCTCAAGGTTCTGCCGACCGCCAAGCCGGAATCGGTGAAGGCGGAAGTGCGTCGCCAGGCCCGGAAACTCCCCGGCGGATACCTCTGACAGGTGGTGAAGGCGCCCGGAGGCAACCGCAACTCCGGGCGCCCACCACCGACACCGGGTGTAAGCCGGTGGACGACCGCGACCGACCGGCAATTGCACGGAGGGTCGTGGACGGGGGGTGCGGGAGCCTGCCCCGCATTCCCCGCGAAAAGTAAAGCAGGCGGCAATTCCGCGACAGGAGAAGCGGGAAATGCGAACCACCGAAATTCAGAAGGGGCGACCCGTGCTCCGGTGCCTGGCCGCGCTGCTCCCGGCCACTCTCGCGGTCGGGCTGGGCATGCTCTTGCGGGCCCAGGCCGGGTGGGGCTGGGCGGCCGTCCCGGCCCTGGTCGCGGTGCTGGCCACCGTCCTCGCGGTCCGGCTGCTGATGGCCTGCAACAACGAGCCCGCGACCGTCGCCGCAGTGGTCGCGCTGGCCAGCCTTCAGGCCGCCGTGGCCGCGGGGCTGGGTCTGTGCCCGGCCACCGGCTGGGTCTGGCTGGCGGTCACCCTGGTCTCGGGCGTGGCCGTCTGGCGGGACTGGCGGGCAGGTTCGCGCCACCGGCTGGAGAAGCTGCGCGAACGCCAGGCGCACGAGATCCGGGTGGCGGAGAACCGGATCCGGCTGGCCGAGCACGAGCGGAACGTCCTCAAGGACGAGCGCGCCCACGAGATCGCCAAGATCAAGCTCCAGCAGCAGCACGAGATCCAGACGATGCGCGTCGAGGTCCAGCGCCAGCGGCTGGAGCTGATGGCCAGCCGAGGGGTGCCGGCTCTCCCGCCGGGCGTCACCGACGCGCTCGTCGAGGACATCCCGTACGCCCGCACCGCCGCCCGGTCCTGCCGGGAACCTGTGGTGCTGGGGATGGACGCGGACGGCGGAGCGGTGGCCGTCCTGCTCAAGGGCCGCCACGTGCTGGTCGCGGGCGCCACCGACAGTGGCAAGAGCGGGCTCATGAAGCTGCTCGCGCTGCGGCTGGCCGCCTGCGAGGACGCCGTCCTGGTGGGTATCGACCTCAAGCCCGGAGCGCCGGAGCTGTCCCAGGTCCGGCCGCTGCTGGCGGCCCTGGCGAAGGACGCCGAGCAGGCCCGCGCGCTATTCATTTGGTTGGAGTGTGAAGCTGCCCGCCGGGGCGCCCTGATGACCTCCCGGGGCATCGACGACTGGGACACCGAGGACGGCCCGGAGATCTTCGTCTTTGTGGACGAGGCGTTCGAGCTGCAGCGCCAGGGTGACAGGGTGCCGAAGGGCGAGCGGAAGATGAGCGAGCGGACCGAGACCGCGCTTGCCATGTGGCGCGCGTTCGGCATTCACCTGGTGATGGCCACCCAGCAGCCGTCGAACCGGGTGTTCGGCGGCACCACTGACCCGCGCGGCAATCTCGGCTGCCGGATCTGCTTCCGGGTCGACGAGCGCGACCACGCAAGGTTCACATTCGGTAGCGACACCGCGTGGAACCCACTGGAACTGGAGCTGCCCGGGTCGTTCCTGCTGCGGGATCGCGAACACAAAAACCCGGTGGTCTGTCGGGCCGAGTTCGTGAAGCCGTGCCTCTCGGCGGAGGTCGAACAACTGGCCGGGGAACGCCCGGATTTCCGGGTCATTCTGCCGCCCGGGGAGGGTGGCAAGACCGGCGAGAGGCTGGTCCGGCTGCTGGCGGAGTACGGCGCCCTGACCCGGGCGGAACTGATCGAGGGCACCGGGGCGGAGTGGCCCGCGATCCGCGAGGCGCTCCGTCGGCTACAGGAGGCCGGGCGGGTGCAGGCGGACGGCGAGCGGTACCGGCTGGCCCCGGAGGAGCCCGTGGGGCTCACGCTTGTGAAGGGCGAGGGCTGACCGTCCTGTGGCCGCTCAGAACGGGTGCGACGGCCCTCACGAGGGGAGTCACGGCGGGTCCGTGACTCCCCTCGCGGGTATTTCCGGGGCCGGTGCGTGTGAATACCGCGTGAGCATTGCCGTGAATTCGTGTTCCTGGGTGAATTGTGGGCGGTTTATCTCGGCTGATTCAATGGAATTTGTCGGAAGCGCAAATCATCAGGGAGGGGACGACAAATGACCGGAACCGAGAACAAGAAGAACGCCCAGGAGCCGCACCCGTGCGAGTGCAGTCGCTATTCGGTGCTGGTAAATCTCCGGGAGTCGGACGGGCCGGGCAGTGACCTGGAGTATGACGAGGAATTGACGACGAACTGCACCTCGACCACGCGCAGCAAGTTCGCTCCGGGCCATGACGGACGGCTAAAGGGGGCCCTCATCCGGTGGGGCGCCGAGGGCTACGACATCCGCCGGGACGACGGCGGAATGGTCACCGTGGCCGACGCGGAGACCCTGGCCGGGGAGTTCATCTTCCAGAACATGGTCACCGCCGGGATCGAGCGGGCCAGGGCGAAGGCCGCCGCTAGGGCCGAGCGAGCAGCCGCCAGGGCCGCGTCAAGGTCGGCCGGCTCGGCTGCCTCGGCCGACCCGGGGACCGTCAAGGCGAAGGTGAAGGGCCGCACCTACGAGGGCCAGGTGGAGGGCGAGGAATTCCACTACCGCACCCGGGCAGGCCAGGACCGCCGGACCACCAAGTTCCAGCTCGTGTGAATCGACCGCCCGCAGACCGGCCCGGGGAGGCGCAACGCCCCGGGCCGGTCGGTGCGCAACCGGAAACAACGCGACCGAGGAAGTAGGAACCCCGCAGTCATGAACGATCGAAACACGGACGCGCTGGGCGTCGCTATGGGAGTGGTCGACCGGGCGGTCGGCCCCCGCCTGAGGGCGGTGGACTACCTGCGGGTCTCGACCGAGGAGCAGGCCCGGGGCTACGGCATTGCGTACTCGGGCAAGAAAACGGCCCGGTATATCGCGGGCAAGGGCTGGGGCCACGTCGGCACCTACGCCGACGAGGGGGTCAGCGGGTCACTGGAGGCGGCCGACCGGGGCGACCTGAAGCGGCTGATGGAGGACGCGCACCGGACGCCCCGGCCGTTCGACATCGTGGTGGTGAACGAGGGCCGGGCGATCGGCCGCACCGGCCGGGCTTTCTGGCGCTGGGTCTGGGCGCTGGAAGACCTGGGCGTGTACGTCGGCGTAGTGGAGGACGACTACGACAACAGCACGGTCGAGGGCCGCAAGAAGATGCGCAGGGACGCCGACTACTCCGAGACCGAGTACGAGGTGATCCGGAAGCGCACCCAGGGCGGGCTACAGGAGAAGGCCGAGGAAGGCGGCTGGCCCGGGGGAGCCCCGCCCTACGGCTACCGGATCGCCTGCCAGGGCCAGAAGGGCAAGAGTCACCTGGTCCAGTGCGAGGCCGAGGTCTTGGTTCTGAAAGCCATGTGGGGCCTGGTCGTCGAAGACGGCATGAACACCAACGAGCTGGCCGAGCGGCTCAATGTCCTGGGCCTGCTCACCAGGTCGGGTGTGCCGTGGTCGGCCGCCAACGCACGGGCCAAGCTGCTGTCGGAGTCGACACTGAACGCCCGGGTGATCTTCCGGAACCCGAACCGATCGAGGGCCGGGCACGGGGCGAAGTTCAACCGGGACGGCACGCCGGTCAACGGTCGGACCGTCATCATTCCGCTTGATCCGGTATTCACTCCTTCGGAGGTCATGGCGCTGCGGGCGGCCCTCGACCGGTTGGCGATCAGAACCCCCAAATCCGTCGCCCGGCCCTACCCGCTGTCGAAGCGGCTGACCGGCGGGTGCGGCGCCCATTTCGTCGGCATGAAGCGGTCCGGGCGGCCGGGCCGCTGGTACCGGTGCATTGGCAAGGCCGAGCGGTACCCGGGGGCGCCGAAGTGCGATTGCGACATGGTCGACGCCGACGCGGTGGAGGGGGCGGTCTGGGGAGAGGTGGTGACGCTGCTGGGCGACCCTGACCGGCTGCGGGCGATGGCTCAGGAGTGGGTGGGGCTGGCGGCGGTCGGCCAGGCACAGCACGGCGACCGGATCGCGGACTTCGATAAGCAGATCGCCGACCTGGACCGGGCGGTGTCGGTCACGGTCCGGGAGTACGCCAGGGCCGGGCTCCCGGCGGACGCGGTCGCCCAGGCCACCGCCGCCCTGATCCGGGAGCGGGGGCAGCTGGTGCAACTGCGGGACGAGGCGGTCGCCTGGCAGCGGGAGAACGAGGCGGCCGAGCAGCGCGCCCGGGACCTGGAAGCCCTGGCGAAGCTGGCCCGGACCCGGCTGCGCGACATGGGACCCGCCGACCAGGCGGCGGTGCTGGCGCTGCTGGAGGTGAAGGTGACGATCACCGGGCCGGTGCCGAAGACGAGGCCGGGCAAGCGCTGCTCGCTGGCCGCGTGGTTCGTCGATCGTGGCCGCCCGGTCCCACCGGAGCTGACCGACGAGACCTGGGCGCGGGTCGCGCCGGTGGTCGCCGCCTGGGAGCCGCCGAATCACCGCACCCTGCCGGGCCGGGTGGTGGTCGACGCGCTGCTGTACAAGGCTCGCACCGGAGTGCGCTGGCGGGAGCTGCCGGAGCGGTTCGGCAACGGGAACTCGCTGCACACTCGGTTCATGAGGTGGCTGGCCGACGGGACCTTCGACCGGGTGATGGAGGTGCTCCCCATAGAGGGGACACCGGTGCCGTCCCCTGGCCTGGTGCCACCGCTGCGGGTGGAGGGCCGGGTGGACCCCCGGGTGATGGCCGGAGCCGGAGCGGTGGGCGCGGAAACAGGTCTCCCCGGCCCGGTCACCAGCAGTCTGTCGGCCGGCGTCCATCAACTGCTCAGAGGCGAGGCGGCGGTGGTTGCCGATGCGGCCGAGGTCGTCGAACTGGTCGGCAGCATCGGCGACCTGGCTCCCGAACGGCGCGGTCCGGTCCTGGCGCGCGACCTGCTGGACCCGACGGCCGCACGCCTGCTCGAAGCACTTCCCGTACGAGGGACGGCCGACATCCGGCAGATCGCCCGTGATGCGGGTACGGCCCTGGAAGTGACCCAAGCGAAGCTCTTCGAACTGCAGGCGCTCGGATTCGTTCAAAGATGCGGATCTCGCTGGGAGTTGCCTCCCCGCGGCCATTCGGCGGGAGGTTACCGGCGAGGCGGTTCTTGACCTGGGGCGAACGGGTGAAAAGGTGAGGGGGATGACCGCAGAATGCATCTTTGCGAGTTTCGCGTGGACGACTGCGAAGTCGCCTGCCGTCATCCGAGGGTGCGGACTACCGGACGAATCTGCGCACTCCCGAACACGCTCTGATCGCACACTGCGACGGCGTAGTCACGCTACGCTCGCAAGGCATCCGCCCTCCACGGACCACCCGACCCTCACGCACCTCTTCACCAGCGTCTCGGCAGAACGGCTCAAGGCGACGAATGCCCCAGCACACTTCCGGGTCTGACCGCGCGGCGGTACCTCCCGCCGCCCGCGGCAGCGTGCGCCCGGCAGCGCCCACCTCGCTAGAGGAGCTCTGGCGCTCCTACAAGGCGACGGGCGACGAACGGCTGCGGGAGCAGCTGATCCTGCACTACTCACCGCTGGTCAAATACGTCGCGGGCCGCGTCAGCGTCGGCCTGCCGCCCAACGTCGAGCAGGCCGACTTCGTCTCCAGCGGTGTGTTCGGGCTGATCGACGCCATCGAGAAATTCGAGCCGGAACGGTCCATCAAGTTCGAGACGTACGCCATCACCCGCATCCGCGGCGCGATGATCGACGAACTGCGGGCCCTGGACTGGATCCCCCGCTCGGTCCGCCAGAAGGCACGGGCCGTCGAGCGCGCGTACGCCACGCTCGAAGCGCAGCTGCGCCGGACCCCCTCCGAAGCCGAGGTCGCCGCGGAGATGGGCATCGCGCTCGAAGAACTGCACGCCGTCTTCAGCCAGTTGTCCCTGGCCAACGTCGTTGCCCTCGAAGAACTGCTGCATGCCGGCGGCGAGAGCGGCGAGCGGCTGAGCCTGATGGACACCCTCGAGGACACGGCCGCCGAGAACCCGGTCGAGATCGCCGAGGACCGCGAGCTCCGCCGACTGCTCGCCCGGGCCATCAACACGCTCCCCGAACGCGAGAAGACCGTCGTCACGCTCTACTACTACGAGGGGCTGACCCTCGCCGAGATCGGCAACGTCCTCGGCGTCACCGAGAGCCGGGTCAGCCAGATCCACACCAAGTCCGTCCTCCAGCTGCGCGCCAAGCTCGCCGACGTAGGTCGCTGACCACCGCTGACGCCGCGCGCCACGCTTTACGCCGTGCCGCGGAGTGCCACTGCCGGGGACGCATCCGTACAGTGGTGGCGTGCCCAGGATTCGAGCGGCCTCAGTGGCCGAGCACCGGACCATGCAGCGCGACGCCCTGTTGGACGCTGCTCGTACCTTGCTGTCCGAAGGCGGTACGGAGGCCCTGTCCTTCCCCGCCCTCGCCGAGCGAACGGGCCTCGCGCGCTCCTCCGTGTACGAGTACTTCCGCTCCCGCGCCGCCGTCGTCGAAGAGCTCTGCGCGGTCGACTTCCCGGTATGGGCCGCGGAGGTCGAGGCCGCGATGGAGCGCGTCGAGACGCCCGAGGAGAAGATCGAGGCGTACGTACGGCAGCAGCTCGCCCTCGTCGGCGACCGCCGGCACCGCGCTGTCGTGGCGATCTCGGCGGGCGAGCTGGACGCCGGCGCCCGCGAGAAGATCCGCGCCGCGCACGGCGGCCTCATCGCCATGATCGTCGAGGCCCTGGCGGCGCTCGGCCACGAGCAGCCGAGGCTCGCCGCGATGCTCCTGCAGGGCGTCGTCGACGCCGCGGTCCGCCGCATCGAGCTGGGAGCGGCGGAGGACCCGACGGAGATCACGGAGGCGGCGGTGGCAATGACCCTCCGCGGCGTCCGAGGCTGACTCTCCTCTCCTCCCCCCCCGCCCACCCCCCTCCACCACCACCTCCGAGACAATCCGGCCCGGCCCAGCCCAGCCCAGCCCAGCCCAGCCCCACCCGGCCCGGCTCAGCCCAGCACGGCTCGGCCCAGCCCAGCCCAGCACGGCTCGGCCCAGTCCGGTCCAGCCCTGGCCCAGCACGCGCCGACGGCCTTGCCCCCCAGCTGCGGGGGTGCCTGCGTCGGCCGCATCCGGACCCGGCGCCGGCCTCGTCAAGGCCCAGCGCCGGTCGTGCCCGGCCCGGCGTTGGTCGTGCCCTCGACCCGGCATCGGGCGTGCCCTCGATCGGGCGTCGGCCGTGGCCATAGCCCGGCTTCAACCTCGGCCGCAGCCCGGCCCCACCGGCCGCAGCCCGGATCCAGCGCCGGCCGTCCTCTCCCGGGCTCAGCGTCGGTCGTTCCCGCGACCACGGCTGGCCATGCCGCCAGCGCTGGGGCACGCTCGCGGCCCCGAAGGCGGCCGCGTCGGCGCCTGAGGGGGGACCGGCTCGGCACCCGAGGGGCCGGCTCAACGCCCGAATGTGGCCCCGTCCGCGCCCGAGGGACCTACTCAGCACCGAATGTGGCCCCGCCCCGCCCCGCTCCGTCACCGCCCGCAGGCGGCCCCGTCCGTGTCCAGCGCCGGCCACGCCCGCTCAACCCCAGCAGTTCCCTCTCCGGCGTCCTCTCATCACTGGGCGGTACTCGTGCTCGGCGTCGGTCGCCGCACTCGTGCCGTTGCTGGGAGCGTCCTGGTCAGGGGCGGAGTGGTGCCACCGAGCCCGTACGCGCCCAGTGGCTACAAGGCCGTCACCTCCCTCCGGTTCTCTTCGGTGGTTTTTCTGTGGCGTAGGCGGGTGTGGGACCAAGTTGCTGTTGCTGCTAGCGCGATGGCTGCGGTGATTGTGGTAAGGCCGGGGTTGGGGGCGAGGGCCGTCGCTGTGGGGGACAGGGGTGGGGGACGGGGCTTGTCGGGAGGGGGCTTGGCCGGGGGTTCGGGGATGGGGAAGACCGGGAGCAGGCGGGGTGCGGCGTTCTTGAGCAGGGACGGTGGGAGGAGGGAGAGCGGGTCCAGGTACGCGTGGCCGCGGCGCAGGCCCCAGTGGAGGCAGGCGGTGTCGCAGTGGTACGGGCCGGAATGGAGGACGGCGACGGGCTGACCCGCTCTGACATGGGTGCCCTTGCGGACCGTGGGGCGCACCGGTTCGTACGTCGTGCGGAGCGGTGGGCGGCCGGTGCCGGTCAGGGCGATGGTCAGTACGCCGCGGCCGGCGACCTTGCCCGCGAACGTGACGCGGCCGGGGGCGGCTGCTCGTACGGTCGCTCCGGCGCGCGCGGCAAGGTCCACGCCGCGGTGGCCTGCCGCCCAAGGGGTGGGTGGAGGCAACCAGGGGCGCAAGACGGCCGGGCGCGCGCCTGTTGTGCCGGCGACCGGCCAGGCGCGGGTTGCGGACGTTCCGCTGGGGGTCTGCCTCTCCGAGGGGGTTCGGTCGGGGGGTGGAGTGCGAGCGCCGACCGCCGCATCCGCCACCGCGGGTGGCGGAGCGGGGAAGGGGGCGGGGCCGACCAGGAACACGAAGCCGATGACGCATCCCGCGACGCAACCGATGGTGCCCGTGAGGGCACAGGTGAGGGCGTGAGCGGTAATACCCGCACTACGCGCAGTGCCGTGGTCCCGGTCGGGACGGGGGCGAGAGAGGTGGCGTGACTGGCTCATGGCCTGACCGTGGCGGATGCGGGCCGAGGACGGGGGATCTTGGTCAAAGGCTGTGGACGACGGTCCTGGTGTGGACAACGCCGTAACTCGTGTGAGTGTGGGAGCAGCCCATCCGCCGGGCGGAGCCCGCGCAGCCCGGGCCTCGCCCTCCCGCCCCCTTCCGGCGGCATGTCGCTAGGTGGTTCGGCGTTCCCGTACACTTCTTGTGGCGATCCGGGTGACCGGGTCGACTTCGCACGCCCCGCCACCAGCGCGTCACTCCCCGTGCTTCACGCGAAGCGCAGTGGAGACGCAGCGCACACGGTGGCCGCGTCCCTCGGTCCTGGATAGGTGCCCCGGTTCATGCCGGAGTCCCCGTGCAGGCAGGCGCGCAGGGGCGTCAGGCACAGCGGCCGCCCGGCCGCAGTGGAACCGAGAAACACAAGGAGAACGGCCATGGCCGTCGTCACGATGCGGGAGCTGCTGGAGAGCGGCGTCCACTTCGGGCACCAGACCCGCCGCTGGAACCCGAAGATGAAGCGCTTCATCTTCACCGAGCGCAACGGCATCTACATCATCGACCTGCTCCAGTCGCTGTCGTACATCGACCGCGCCTACGAGTTCGTCAAGGAGACCGTCGCCCACGGCGGCTCCGTCATGTTCGTCGGCACCAAGAAGCAGGCCCAGGAGGCCATCGCGGAGCAGGCGACCCGCGTGGGCATGCCCTACGTGAACCAGCGCTGGCTCGGCGGCATGCTGACCAACTTCTCGACCGTCTACAAGCGTCTGCAGCGCCTCAAGGAGCTCGAGCAGATCGACTTCGAGGACGTCGCGGCCTCCGGTCTCACCAAGAAGGAGCTTCTCGTGCTCTCGCGCGAGAAGGCCAAGCTGGAGAAGACCCTCGGCGGTATCCGCGAGATGCAGAAGGTGCCCAGCGCCGTCTGGATCGTGGACACCAAGAAGGAGCACATCGCGGTCGGCGAGGCCCGGAAGCTCAACATCCCGGTCGTCGCCATCCTCGACACCAACTGCGACCCCGACGAGGTCGACTACAAGATCCCGGGCAACGACGACGCGATCCGCTCCGTCACCCTGCTCACCCGCGTGATCGCCGACGCCGTCGCCGAGGGCCTCATCGCCCGCTCCGGTGGTGCCGAGGCCAAGGGCGAGAAGGCCGCCGGCGAGCCGCTGGCCGAGTGGGAGCGTGACCTGCTCGAGGGCGAGAAGAAGGCCGAGGAGCCCAAGGCCGACGAGGCCAAGGCCGAGGAGAAGCCGGCCGAGGCTGCTGCCGAGGCCCCCGCCGCCGAGGCCGAGAAGCCGGCCGAGGCCGAGGCCGAGCAGGCCTGACACCTCAGCATCGGATGATGACGGCGGGGGCCGGTGCCACAAGCGCCGCCCCCGCCGTTCACCCGTAGATCTTTCGACTTTCGAGAAGAGATTCACAGATCATGGCGAACTACACCGCCGCTGACGTCAAGAAGCTCCGTGAGCTCACCGGCGCCGGCATGATGGACTGCAAGAAGGCGCTGGACGAGGCCGAGGGCAACGTCGACAAGGCCGTCGAGGCGCTGCGCATCAAGGGCCAGAAGGGCGTCGCCAAGCGCGAGGGCCGGTCCGCCGAGAACGGCGCCGTCGTCTCCCTCATCGCCGACGACAACACCGCCGGTGTCATCGTCGAGCTGAAGTGCGAGACGGACTTCGTCGCCAAGGGTGACAAGTTCCAGGCCGTCGCCAAGCAGATCGCCGAGCACGTCGCCGCCACCAAGCCGGCCGACATCCAGGCCCTGCTCGCCTCCGAGATCGAGGCCGGCAAGACCGTCCAGGCGTTCGTCGACGAGGCCAACGCGAACCTCGGCGAGAAGATCGTCCTGGACCGCTTCGCGCAGTTCAACGACGGCTTCGTGACCGCGTACATGCACCGCACCATGCCCGACCTGCCCCCGCAGATCGGCGTCCTCGTCGAGCTCGACAAGGAGAACGCCGAGGTCGCCAAGGGCATCGCGCAGCACATCGCCGCGTTCGCGCCGAAGTACCTGTCCCGCGAGGACGTGCCGGCCGACGTCGTCGAGGCCGAGCGCCGCGTCGCCGAGGAGACCACGCGTGCGGAGGGCAAGCCCGAGGCTGCCCTGCCGAAGATCGTCGAGGGTCGCGTCAACGGCTTCTTCAAGGAGGCGACGCTGCTCGGTCAGCCGTACGCCCTCGACAACAAGAAGTCCGTCGAGAAGGTCCTCCAGGAGGCCGGTGTCACCCTGAAGCGCTTCGCGCGCATCAAGGTCGGCATCTGAGTCGAGCCGAAACCCTGCCGCCGGGCCACGGCCTTCAGGGCCGGGCCTGTCGCAGGGCAGCGAATGACCCGCGGCCCCGCTAGGGTCGTACGCAGTCGGCCGCTCACCGGCCGGCCGCAGATGTGACGAGGAGGCCATTGCCGCACAGGGATCTGACCAGTTCCCCGGCAATGGCCTTCTTCGTATGTGCACGAGGAGAGCGCAATGAATCACGGTGCCGACGGCGCGGACAAAGCCCACAAAAAGGGGAAGGGCCGCTTCCTGCTGAAGCTTTCGGGGGAGGCGTTCGCCGGCGGCGGAGGTCTGGGTGTCGACCCGGACGTCGTGCACGCCATCGCCCGTGAGATCTCGGCCGTGGTCAGTGACGGGTACGAGATCGCCATCGTGATCGGCGGCGGCAACTTCTTCCGCGGCGCCGAGCTGCAGCAGCGCGGCATGGACCGCGCCCGCAGCGACTACATGGGCATGCTCGGCACGGTCATGAACTGCCTGGCCCTCCAGGACTTCCTGGAGAAGGAGGGCATCGACTGCCGCGTGCAGACCGCCATCACCATGGGCCAGGTCGCCGAGCCGTACATCCCGCTGCGCGCCATCCGCCACCTGGAGAAGGACCGCGTGGTCATCTTCGGTGCGGGCATGGGCATGCCGTACTTCTCCACCGACACCACTGCCGCCCAGCGCGCTCTGGAGATCGACGCGCAGGCCATGCTGATGGGCAAGAACGGGGTCGACGGCGTCTACGACTCCGACCCCAAGAAGAACCCCGACGCGGTGAAGTTCGACGCGCTGGAGTACGGCGAGGTCATCACCCGCGACCTGAAGGTCGCCGATGCCACCGCCATCACGCTGTGCCGGGACAACAAGCTTCCGATCCTCGTCTTCGAGCTGCTCGCAGAGGGCAATATCGCGCGCGCCGTGAAGGGTGAGAAGATCGGCACGCTCGTCAGCGATCAGGGCACCAGGGCCTGACGGCCCGCACCGCCGCGATCCGTACGGGCAGCAGGTGTCCGTACGATCCGTACGGGCATCCCGTGCCCGTCCGTACGATCCGTAGGGGCAGCACGTGCCGGCCGTACGAGCCGTACGGGAAGCACGCGTTCGCCGGTACGAGACGTACGGACGGCAGCCCGTACGCGCGGCAACTCCCGGCCGTGGGAAGACCACGGCACGGGGATGGACAACCGCCTGCCGGTCGGACACCGTGCAGGAGAAGACGCGCGCAGGGGCGAGGCTCTGCTTCTTACGATTAAGACCAGGAGCAAGTGGTGATCGAAGAGATCCTCCTCGAGGCCGAGGAGAAGATGGAGAAGGCCGTCGTGGTCGCCAAGGAGGACTTCGCCGCGATCCGCACCGGGCGTGCGCACCCGGCGATGTTCAACAAGATCGTGGCGGACTACTACGGTGCCTTGACGCCGATCAACCAGCTGGCGTCGTTCTCGGTGCCCGAACCGCGGATGGCCGTGGTGACCCCGTTCGACAAGAGCGCGCTGCGCAACATCGAGCAGGCCATCCGGGACTCCGACCTCGGCGTCAACCCGAGCAACGACGGCAACATCATTCGCGTGAACTTCCCCGAGCTCACCGAAGAGCGCCGCAAGGAGTTCATCAAGGTCGCCAAGAACAAGGCCGAGGACGCGAAGATCTCGATCCGCAGCATCCGCCGCAAGGCCAAGGAGACCCTCGACAAGCTCGTCAAGGACAAGGAGACCGGCGAGGACGAGGTGCGCCGCGCCGAGAAGGAGCTCGACGACACCACCGCGAAGTACGTCGCGCAGGTGGACGAGCTGCTCAAGCACAAGGAATCCGAGCTGCTCGAGGTCTGATGAACGAGTCATCCTGGGGGGCCCGCCCCACGCCCTCGGCAGGCGGGACCCCACCCGGCGCCGGTCCGTGGCCACCTGGCACCGTACCGGCAGCCCCGTCGGCGGGTCCCGTGCACGACCGGGCCGCGGCAGCGCAGACTCGGCCCATGCCCACCGTGCCCGACGCAGGCGGAGACCAGGACGACCACCGGGACGAACGGGGGGCCGCTCGGCTGAGTGGCCCCCTCTTCCACGATGACCAGCACCGGGAACCCATGCCCACAACCCCGCCGGCACCGGACGACAGCCCCTCCCCGGAGAAGCCGGCGAAGAAGAGCGCGGGCCGCAACCTGCGGGCCGCCATAGGGGTGGGCGTCGGCCTCGGCGTGATCATCGTGCTCTCGCTGTTCGTCTACAAGCCCGTCTTCGTGGGCGTCGTCGCGGTCGCCGTGGTCGTCGGGCTCTGGGAGCTGACCTCCCGGCTCGCGGAGCGCAAGGACATCCGCGTGCCCCTGGTGCCGCTCGCGGTCGGCGGTACGGCCATGGTCGTCGCCGGATACGTACGCGGGGCCGAGGGCGCCTGGGTGGCCATGGCGCTCACCGCGCTCGCGGTCCTCGTCTGGCGCATGACGGAGGCTCCGGACAACTACCTCCGGGACGTCACGGCAGGCGTCTTCGCGGCGTTCTACGTGCCGTTCCTGGCGACGTTCGTGGCCCTGATGCTCGCGGCGGACGCGGACGGGCCGCAGCGGGTACTGACCTTCCTGCTGCTCACGGTCGTCAGCGACACCGGCGCGTACGCCGTCGGCTGGCGCTTCGGCCGCACGAAGCTCGCTCCCCGCATCAGCCCCGGCAAGACCCGCGAGGGCCTGGTCGGCGCGGTGGCCTTCGCCATGGCGGCGGGCGCGCTGTGCATGGAGTTCCTCATCGAGAACGGCGCGTGGTGGCAGGGCCTGCTCCTGGGCCTCGCCGTCGCCGCCAGCGCCACCCTCGGCGACCTCGGCGAGTCCATGATCAAGCGGGACCTGGGCATCAAGGACATGGGCACCCTGCTGCCCGGCCACGGCGGCATCATGGACCGCCTGGACTCCCTGCTGCCCACGGCCCCGGTGGTCTGGCTCCTCCTGGTCCTCTTCGTGGGCACGGGCTGACGCGCCTCCTCGCTCCACCCCACAGGCCCCCGCGCGAGCTGCGCGGGGGCCTGTGAGCGTCGGGTACGCATCCCTGCCCGCGGTTCTCCGCGGTCCGGGGCCGTGCCGTCACACGGACAAGGGGACCGGGTGGATCTCATCGGCCCGGTGACCGGCGCGTTCGTGGATGCGCTGGACCGCGTCGGCCGAGGGTGCCTCGGAGAGGCAGTAGACCGTGCCGGACCCCGGATCCGCCCAGGCCTTCTCGAAGTGGACGCCTTCTTCCTTCTCGATGTCGAGATCGGCCTGGTGGGCCTGTCGCAGCTGGTCGGCCGTGAGGTCCTTCATTCCGTGGTGGACGTCCATGAACTGGGCCATGACGCTGCGCCTCCTTCCGGCTCGCGCGTCCCGCCGCCGAGATGCGCCGAGCCCGCGTACCGGCTCCGTCACCTCCATCGTCTGCCCGTACGCCCGCAGCGGCGACCGGACGGCCCACGGTCGGGAGGCGCCCGGCGCTACGGCGGGGTGACGGCCCCCACCCTTCTCCCGCCCGGGGCGCCCTCGATGATCTGCCACACTGGACGGACCATGCCTGCACCTGGAGAACTTACTTTTGTCGCGCCGCGGGGGGCCAAGAAGCCGCCGCGGCATCTTGCCGATCTCACGCCTGCCGAGCGCAAGGAGGCCGTGGCGGCGATCGGGGAGAAGCCGTTCCGCGCCAAGCAGCTTTCGCAGCACTACTTCGCGCGGTACGCGCACGACCCGGAGCAGTGGACGGACATCCCGGCCGCGGCGCGGGAGAAGCTCGCGGCCGAGATGCTGCCGGAGCTGATGAGTGTGGTGCGGCACATCTCGTGCGACGACGACCAGACCCGGAAGACGCTGTGGAAGCTCTTCGACGGGACGCTGGTCGAGTCGGTGCTGATGCGGTACCCGGACCGGGTCACGATGTGCATCTCCTCGCAGGCCGGGTGCGGCATGAACTGCCCGTTCTGTGCGACGGGGCAGGCGGGGCTGGACCGGAACCTGTCGACCGCCGAGATCGTTCATCAGATCGTCGACGGTATGCGGGCGCTCCGGGACGGGGAGATCCCGGGCGGGCCGGCGCGGCTGTCGAACATTGTTTTCATGGGCATGGGCGAGCCGCTTGCCAACTACAACCGGGTGACGGGGGCCATCCGGCGGCTGACCGACCCCGAGCCGGACGGGCTGGGGCTGTCGCAGCGGGGGATCACCGTGTCCACGGTGGGGCTGGTGCCGGCGATGCTGCGCTTCGCCGACGAGGGCTTCAAGTGCCGGCTGGCGGTCTCGCTGCACGCGCCGGACGACGAGCTGCGGGACACGCTCGTGCCGGTGAACACGCGCTGGAAGGTGCGTGAGGTGCTGGACGCGGCGTGGACGTACGCGGAGAAGTCCGGGCGCCGTATCTCGATCGAGTACGCGCTGATCCGGGACATCAACGACCAGGCGTGGCGGGGTGACCTGCTCGGGCGGCTGCTCAAGGGGAAGCGGGTGCATGTGAACCTGATTCCGCTGAACCCCACCCCCGGCTCGAAGTGGACCGCCTCCCGGCCCGAGGACGAGAAGGCGTTCGTCGAGGCGATCGCGGCGCACGGCGTGCCGGTGACGGTGCGCGACACCCGTGGGCAGGAGATCGACGGCGCGTGCGGCCAGCTCGCGGCCTCGGAGCGCTGACGGACCTAGGGAGCACGTGGAAGCACGTGGGCCCTCGGAAGGGCGGCGGCGCGCTGGTACCGTGGCGTCGAACGTTCGTACATCACCTATCACGCACACCATCCGACAGGGGAGCGCCACAGCGCTGAGAGTGCGAGCAGTGAAGCCGATGCCGCTGCCGCAGACCCTTGAACCTCGCCCGGGTCATTCCGGGTAGGAAGTTCGGTCTCCTCATGCTGTTGCGCCCTGCCCGCGGCTCCGGTCCACCTGACGCCGCGGGCGGGGCCGCGTCTCTTCCTGGCCAGCCAGGAGGAATGAATCAGTGAGCACCATCAGGAACGCCGTGGTGGCGGCCGTCGCCGTCGCGGTGGGCGGTACGGCGCTGGCCGGCTGCGGTACGTCCGGCGGCGGGTCGGCCGACACCAAGACCGTCAAGCTCGTCTCGCACGACTCCTTCGCCGTCTCGAAGTCCGTGCTGGCCGAGTTCGAGCGGCGCAGCGGCTACAAGGTGCAGATGGTCAAGGGCGGCGACGCCGGTAAGGCCGTCAACCAGGCGGTACTGACCAAGGGCAACCCGCAGGGCGACGTCTTCTTCGGCATCGACAACACGCTGCTCTCCCGCGGGCTGGACGAGGGGCTGTTCACGCCGTACAAGGCCAAGGGGCTGGCCGGGGTGCCGGAGAAGCTGCAGCTGGACAAGGCGCAGCACCGCGTGACGCCCGTCGACTACGGCGACACCTGCGTGAACTACGACAAGGCGTACTTCAAGAAGCACCGGATCGCGCCGCCGAAGACCTTCGACGACCTTCTGAAGCCCGAGTACAAGGGGCTGCTGGTCACCGAGAATCCGGCCACGTCGTCGCCGGGGCTGGCCTTCCAGCTCGGCACCATCGCGCGATATGGCAAGGCCGGCTGGCAGGACTACTGGAAGAAGCTCAAGGCCAACGGCGTCGAGGCCGTCGACGGCTGGGAGCAGGCGTACTACGAGCGGTTCTCCGGTTCCGGGGGCGGTGGCGGCAAGGGCGACAAGCCGCTGGTCGTCTCGTACGCCTCCAGCCCGCCGGCCGAGGTGATGGACAAGAAGCCGGCCCCGAAGGAGGCGCCGACCGGCGTCGCCACCGGTACCTGCTTCCGGCAGATCGAGTTCGCCGGACTGCTGAAGGGCGCGGCGAACGAGAAGGGCGGCAAGGCGCTGCTGGACTTCCTGATCAGCAAGGAGTTCCAGGAGGACATGCCGCTGCAGATGTTCGTGAACCCGGCCGTCGAGGACGCGAAGGTGCCCGAACTGTTCACCGAGTACGGGCAGAAGATCGACGACCCGAAGACGGTGGCGCCCGAGGAGATCAGCAAGAACCGCGAACAGTGGATCAAGCAGTGGTCGTCGCTCGTGCTGAAGTAGAGGGCGGAGGAGCCACGGCTGCACCCCCGCCGGGGGTGGCGCCCCCCACCCGTGCCGGTGGCACCCGCGCCACGGTGACCCGACTGGCGCTGATGGCCCTGCCGTTCGGCTTCTTCGTTCTCTTCTTCGCCTACCCGGTGATCACCATCGTCGGGCGGGGGCTGCGGGAGGGCGGCAGCTGGCAGTGGGGGCGGGCGGCGGACGTGCTCGGCGACCCCGACCTGCTGCACGTGCTGTGGTTCACCGTCTGGCAGGCGGCGGCCTCCACAGCACTCACGCTGCTGATCGCGCTCCCGGGCGCGTACGTCTTCGCGCGCTTCGAGTTCCCCGGAAAGAGGTTGCTGCGGGCGGTCGTCACCGTGCCGTTCGTGCTGCCCACCGTCGTCGTCGGTTCCGCCTTCCTCGCGCTCGTGGGCCGCGGCGGGCTCCTGGACGACCTCTGGGGCGTACGGCTGGACACCTCGGTCTGGGCGATCCTGCTCGCGCACGTCTTCTTCAACTACGCGGTCGTCGTACGGACCGTCGGCGGGCTCTGGGGCGCCCTGGACCCGCGGCAGGAGGAGGCAGCGCGGGTGCTGGGCGCCGGGCGGTTCGCGGCCTGGCGGCAGGTGACCCTGCCCGCGCTCGCGCCCGCCGTGGCCGCCGCCGCGCTGATGGTCTTCCTCTTCACCTTCACCTCGTTCGGCATCGTGCAGATCCTCGGGGGGCCGCGCTACGCCACCCTCGAAGTGGAGATCTACCGGCAGACCGCCGACTTCCTGGACCTGCCGACCGCAGCGGTGCTCACCCTGCTCCAGTTCGCCGCGGTCCTCGCCCTCCTCGGGCTGCACGCGTGGACGGTCCGGCGCCGCGAGAGCGCGCTGAGGCTCGTGGACGCGGCGCACACGGCGCGCCGGCCGCGCGGGGCCGGGCAGTGGGCGCTGCTGTGGAGCACGCTCGCCGTGATCGTCGTCCTGCTGGTGCTGCCGCTGGCCGTACTGGTCGAGCGGTCCTTCGCCGGGCCCGACGGCCACGGCCCGGCCTTCTACCGGGCGCTGCAGGCCGCGGCCGGTGCCGACTCGACGTTCACCGTGCCGCCGCTGACGGCCCTGTGGAACTCGCTGGCGTACGGGGTGGCCGCGACCGCGATCGCCGTCGTCGTCGGCGGGCTCGCCGCGGCGGCGCTGGCGCGGCGGGGCGGCGGCCGGCTCGTCCGCGGCTTCGACGCGCTGCTCATGCTGCCGCTCGGCGTCTCCGCCGTGACCGTCGGCTTCGGCTTCCTGATCTCGCTGGACGAGCCGCCGCTGGACCTGCGCGCCTCGTGGTGGCTGGTGCCGTTGGCGCAGGCTCTCGTGGGCGTGCCCTTCGTCGTACGGACCATGCTGCCGGTGCTGCGTGCGGTGGACGGGCGGCTGCGGGAGGCCGCCGCGGTGCTGGGGGCCGCGCCCTGGCAGGTGTGGCGCGAGGTGGACCTGCCGCTGGTGCGGCGGGCGCTGCTCATCGCGGCCGGCTTCGCCTTCGCCGTGTCGCTCGGCGAGTTCGGCGCGACGGTGTTCATCGCGAGCCCGGACCGGCCCACCCTGCCGGTGGCCGTGGCCCGGCTGCTGGGCCGCGCGGGGGAGCTCAACTACGGGCAGGCGATGGCCCTGTCGACGATTCTGATGGTGGTGTGCGCGGCGGCGCTGCTGGTGCTGGAGCGGGTACGCACCGACCGGACGGGAGAGTTCTAGGTGACCGAAAACCCGGCGGAGGGTTCCGCCGCGTCCGCCGAACGCGCCCCGTCCGGGGCGCCGTTGCTGCGGCTCGGCGGCCTCACCGTGCGCTTCGGGGCGCACACCGCGCTGGACACGGTGGGGCTGGACGTCGCCGAGCACGAGACGGTGTGCGTCCTCGGCCCCAGTGGCAGCGGCAAGTCCACCCTGCTGCGGGTGATCGCCGGGTTGCAGCAGGCCGACGCGGGAGAGGTCGTACTGGACGGCCGGGACCTGCGTACCGTGCCGACCCACCGGCGCGGCGTCGGGCTGATGTTCCAGGACCACCAGCTCTTCCCGCAGCGCGACGTGGCGGGCAACGTCGCCTTCGGGCTGCGCATGCGGGGCACGGCGCGCGCCGAGCGGGAGCGCAAGGTCGCCGAACTGCTCGATCTGGTGGGCCTCCCCGGCGCCGGGCGCCGTGCCGTCGGCTCGCTCTCCGGCGGCGAGCAGCAGCGCGTCGCGCTGGCCAGAGCGCTGGCCCCCGGGCCCCGGCTGCTCATGCTGGACGAGCCGCTCGGGCAGCTCGACCGCGGCCTGCGCGAACGCCTCGTGGTCGAACTGCGGCGGCTCTTCGAAGAGCTGGGGACGACCGTCCTGGCGGTCACGCACGACCAGGGCGAGGCCTTCGCGCTCGCCGACCGGGTCGTGATCATGCGGGACGGACGGATCGCGCAGGCCGGAACGCCGCTGGACGTGTGGCAGCGCCCCGCCGACGAGTTCGTCGCGCGCTTCCTCGGCTTCGACAACGTCGTACCGGCCACGGTCACCGGCGAGGCCGCCGACACGGCCTGGGGGAAGGTGCCGGTCCCGGACGGTACGGGGGAGGGCGCCTGCCGCCTCCTCGTCCGCCCCGCCGGCGTCCGCCCGGTGCCGCTCCACGAGGGCCTGCCCTGCACCGTCGCGGCGCGCACCTTCCGCGGTACGCACGTCGCGCTGCGCCTGCGTCCGGCGGCCGGCCCCGAACTCGACGCGGCCTGCCCCCTCGCGTCGGCGCCGGAGGTGGGCGCGCGGGTGGGCGCGGCGTTCACGGCGAGCGACGTGGTGGTCCTGCCGGCGGAGGACTGACCCTGGCGGAGGGCCCCTCCTTCGGAGGCCGGGCCTCCGGCCCCGTCCCTCCCGTGAAGTCGAGCCGGGCCCCCCTCGGCCGGGCCGGGCGCCCGGGACTCCCGGAGCAGGCCACCCCGAGCGGCCCCCGGAGTCTCAGCCCCCCAGCGGCCCCGCTGCCAGGTGGGCGACGCCGCCCGTGACCGCCGCGAGGACGACGACGAGGACGGACGCGCGGAGCGCCGCGGCGCGGCGGAGGAGGCCGGCGGGGGTGCCGAGGCGGCGCAGCGCCTCGGTCGTGGCGGAGCGGGCGGTACGGGACTCCGCCACGGTGATCAGGACGCACAGCGCCGTGCAGGCGAGCACCAGGCCGGTGCCGAGCGCGGTGAGCGGCCCGAAGGAGGCGCGGCCGTCGTGGCCGTGCAGGGCGAACGCGCCGGGGCCGTACACCACGTACCCGGCGTAGCCGCCGGAAGCGGCCGCCATCAGGACGCCGAGCGGGCGACCCACCCGGCGGGACTCCTCCTGCAGCACCCGGCCGGCCAGCAGCCGCACCGCGCCGCTGCGGCCCATGCCCAGCACGCGCCCGATGAGGTGGACCAGCCCGGGCGCGGCCAGCACCAGGCCGGCCGCCGACAGCAGCCAGCCGGTCACCACGCCCGCCTCGCCGGTGACCAGCCCGCCGGGCAGCCGCAGCAGCCGGGCGCCGGGGCCGGTGTGGCCTGCCGCGTAGACCTCCAGGGCGAGTCCGGCAGCGGTGAGCGCGATGCCCCAGGGAAGTCCGGCGGGGGTGGCGCCGGCGGTACGGGGCGGGTCGTCGGCGCACGGCGCGGACGGCTCGTTCCGGCCCGGGCGGAGCACCACGGCGGTCGCGACGCCGGCCACCACGGGGACCGCGGCGAGCAGCACGCCGACCGCGGCGTACGGGAGCGGGTCGCGGCCGAGCAGCGCCTCGGGGCCCACCGGCGCGCCGCCCAGGGCGCCCCGCAGCCGCAGGAAGGCCAGCAGGCCCAGCAGGCTGCCCAGGACGCAGCCGAGCACGGTCGTGGCGGCGGCGATCAGCGTGAGCCGGACCGGGCCGAGCCCGGCGGCCGTCATGCCGTCGTGCAGCCGGGCGGCCGGATCCGTACGGGCCACGGCGACGGCGAGCTGCGCGGTGGCGGCGAGCGGGATCAGGCACCAGGCCAGCCGCAGCGCCGATCCGGCGCTGTCGCCCGGTGTGTCGACGGCGTGGCCGAGCGTGGCGAGCAGCAGGAAGGCCGTGCCGGCCGCCGCCGCGACGACCAGCAGGCGGCGCACGTGCACCGCCGGACGGGCGCCCCGGCCTAGACGGAGAGCGAGCACTCTTCCCTGCCTTCCGTCTCTGCGGGGCCCTCGGCCTGGCCCGCGGCGGCCCGCCGGCCGTCCAGCAGGGCGAGGGTGCGGTCGGCGAGCGTGGTCGCCTCCGCTTCCTGGGTGGCCAGTACGACGCTGATGGCGTGGGAGCGGGCGGCGTTGACGATCGTCCGGAGCACCTGGGCGGCGTCGGCGCGGTGCAGCGGCGCCGTCGGCTCGTCGGCGAACAGCACCTGCGGGGCGACGGCCAGCGCGCGGGCCACGGCCACGCGCTGCTGCTGCGCCCGGTCCAGGGCCGCCGGCCGCCGTTTGGCGCAGTCCGCGACGTCCAGCCGCTCCAGCCACTCGGTGGCGGCCTGTTGCGCCGCCCGGTGGCCCTCGCCGCGCACCAGGAGCGGCAGCGCGGCGTTCTCCCGGGCGGTCAGCTCGGGGACGAGCCGGGGCTCGGTGCCGACCCAGCCGAAACGGTCCAGCCGGAGCCGCTCCCGGCTGGTCGCGGAGAGGGTGTGGACCGGGTGACTGTTGAACCAGACCTCGCCGCTGTCGGCGACGAGCTGCCCGGAAAGGCACTTCAGGAGCGTGGTCTTGCCGCTGCCGCGCGGACCGGTGACGGCCAGGATCTCCCCTTCGCGCACACCGAGCGAGATGCCGGTGAGTGCGGGGCTCTGACCGTGGGCGTGGTGCAGTCCGCGAGCCCATAGAACGTCGTTGTCGGGCGGGGCCACCATCTGCGCACCTCGTGCTCGCTCGCGTCCTTCGTTCCCCTGACCGGGTGAACGACCATGGAGGGTATCGGTCACAAGCACGGTAGGTACTGCCGGGTCCCGCCATTCACCGGTCAGCACGGAAGACGGCCGAGGTTCACTCATATGGCTTGAAATGAGTGACCTCGGCCGCCGGTTGTTCCGTTGTGCGTCCCCTTTTCGGGGACCGCCGCGAGCAGGTCGGGCGGAGCGGGTTCCGTGGCCCCGCTCCGCCCGTTCCCTCCGGTGAGGGCCGGAGGGACAGCTCGGTACCGCGGATCAGAGCTTCGCCCAGGCCTCCGTGAGGACGCCGCGCAGGATCTGCTCGATCTCGTCGAACACCGTCTGGTCCGCGATCAGCGGCGGGGCCAGCTGGATGACCGGGTCGCCGCGGTCGTCGGCGCGGCAGTACAGGCCGGCGTCGAACAGCGCCTTCGAGAGGAAGCCGTACAGGACGCGCTCGGTCTCCTCGTCGTTGAACGACTCCTTGGTGACCTTGTCCTTGACCAGCTCGATGCCGTAGAAGAAGCCGTTGCCGCGGACGTCGCCGACGATCGGCAGGTCGTGCAGCTTCTGCAGCGTCGAGGAGAAGTTGCCCTCGTTCTCCAGGACGTGCTTGTTCAGGCCCTCGCGCTCGAAGATCTCGAAGTTCCCCAGCGCCACGGCCGAGGAGACCGGGTGGCCGCCGAAGGTGTAGCCGTGCAGGAAGGTGTTGTCACCCTGGTAGAACGGCTCGGCCAGGCGGTCGGAGATGATGCAGGCGCCGATCGGGGAGTAGCCCGAGGTCATGCCCTTGGCGCAGGTGATCATGTCCGGGACGTAGCCGAACTTGTCGCACGCGAACATCGTGCCGAGGCGGCCGAAGGCGCAGATGACCTCGTCCGAGACGAGCAGCACGTCGTACTGGTCGCAGATCTCGCGGACCCGCTGGAAGTACCCGGGCGGCGGCGGGAAGCAGCCACCGGCGTTCTGCACCGGCTCCAGGAACACCGCGGCGACGGTCTCCGGGCCCTCGAAGAGGATCTGCTGCTCGATCTGGTCGGCGGCCCAGCGGCCGAAGGCCTCGGGGTCGTCGCCGTGGATCGGGGCGCGGTAGATGTTGGTGTTCGGCACCTTGTGCGCGCCGGGGACCAGCGGCTCGAAGGGGGCCTTCAGGCCGGGCAGACCGGTGATGGACAGGGCGCCCTGCGGGGTGCCGTGGTAGGCCACCGCGCGGGATATGACCTTGTGCTTCATCGGCTTGCCGGTGAGCTTGAAGTACTGCTTGGCGAGCTTCCAGGCGGTCTCGACCGCCTCGCCGCCGCCGGTGGTGAAGAAGACCTTGTTCAGGTCGCCGGGGGCGTAGTGCGCCAGGCGCTCGGAAAGCTCGACGGCCTTGGGGTGGGCGTAGGACCACACCGGGAAGAAGGCGAGCTCCTGGGCCTGCTTGGACGCGGTCTCGGCCAGCTCGACACGGCCGTGGCCGGCGTTGACCACAAAGAGGCCGGCGAGGCCGTCGATGTAGCGCTTGCCCTTGTCGTCGTAGATGTTCGTGCCTTCACCGCGGACGATGGTCGGCACGGGGGCGTTCTCGTACGACGACATGCGGGTGAAGTGCATCCACAGGTGGTCGTACGCCGTCTTGGAAAGGTCGGCGCTCATGGTTATCGCGTTCCCCAGGTATAGGTCTGCTTCTTGAGCTTCATGTAGACGAAGCTCTCGGTGGTGCGCACGCCGGGAAGCGTGCGGATGCGCTTGTTGATCACGTCCAGGAGGTGATCGTCGTCCTCGCAGACGACCTCGATCAGCAGATCGAAGGAACCGGCGGTGACGACGCAGTACTCGACCTCGGACATGCCCGTGAGGGCCTCTGCCACGGGATCGACGTCGCCCTCGACGTTGATTCCGACCATTGCCTGCCGCCGGAAACCGACCGTGAGGGGGTCGGTGACGGCGACGATCTGCATCACACCCTGGTCGAGCAGCTTCTGTACGCGTTGCCGTACGGCCGCCTCGGACAGGCCCACGGCCTTGCCGATCGCGGCGTACGGACGGCGCCCGTCCTCCTGGAGCTGCTCAATGATCGCCAGGGAGACGGAGTCGATCGACGGAGTGCCGCTTCTGTCACGGGTGGCCATGCCCATCACTGTGCACGAGCCTCGTCCGTCGCGCAACCCCGATTCGGCGAAATCAGTTGTTCACTGAAGTCAATGCCACGGATTCCGTTGTTACTGGCGCGTGGGTATGTCGAAAACGGGGCTCGCATGGTTAGGGTGGGCATCTCATCCACCGGACACCAAGCACCGGTCATCTGACACCGGACACCTGACAGGAGGGGTCGCACGTGACCACCGAACTGCGTCGTCTGCGCAACTACATCGACGGGGAGTTCCGGGACGCCGCCGACGGCCGCACCACGGACGTGGTCAACCCGGCGACGGGCGAGGTGTACGCCACCGCCGCGCTGTCGGCCGCCGCCGACGTCGACGCCGCGATGGCCGCGGCCGAGGCCGCCTTCCCGGCCTGGCGCGACCTGATCCCCGCCGAGCGCCAGAAGGTGCTCCTCAAGATCGCCGACCGCTTCGAGGAGCGCGCCGAGGAACTGATCGCCGCCGAGTCCGAGAACTGCGGCAAGCCGATCGCCCTCGTACGCTCCGAGGAGATCCCGCCGATGGTGGACCAGATCCGCTTCTTCGCCGGTGCGGCGCGGATGCTGGAGGGCCGCTCGGCGGGCGAGTACATGGAGGGCCTGACCTCCATCATCCGGCGCGAGCCGGTCGGCGTCTGCGCCCAGGTCGCGCCCTGGAACTACCCGATGATGATGGCGGTGTGGAAGTTCGCGCCGGCCCTGGCGGCGGGCAACACCGTCGTCATCAAGCCCTCGGACACCACCCCGGCGTCCACGGTCCTCATCGGCGAGATCATCGGCGACGTGCTGGCGGAGCTCGGCCACTCCAAGGCCGTCTTCAACGTCGTCTGCGGTGACCGCGAGACCGGCCGCCTGATGGTCGAGCACAAGACCCCGGCGATGGCCTCCATCACCGGTTCCGTGCGGGCCGGCATGCAGGTCGCCGAGTCCGCCTCCAAGGACCTCAAGCGGGTCCACCTGGAGCTGGGCGGCAAGGCGCCGGTCGTGGTCTTCGAGGACACCGACATCGCCAAGGCCGTCGAGGAGATCTCCACCGCCGGTTACTTCAACGCGGGCCAGGACTGTACGGCCGCGACCCGCGTGCTCGTCCAGGAGTCCATCCACGACGAGTTCGTGACCGCGCTCGCCAAGGCGGCTGCGGACACCAAGACCGGCGCGGTCGACGACGAGGACGTGCTCTACGGCCCGCTGAACAACGCCAACCAGCTCAAGCAGGTCAAGGGCTTCATCGAGCGCCTGCCCGCGCACGCCAAGATCGAGGCGGGCGGTCAGCAGGTCGGCGAGAAGGGCTACTTCTTCGCCCCGACCGTCGTCTCCGGCCTCAAGCAGGACGACGAGATCATCCAGCAGGAGGTCTTCGGCCCGGTCATCACCGTCCAGTCCTTCACCGACGAGGACCAGGCCACCGAGTGGGCCAACGGCGTGGAGTACGCGCTCGCCTCCTCGGTGTGGACCAAGGACCACGCCCGCGCCATGCGGATGTCCAAGAAGCTCGACTTCGGCTGCGTGTGGATCAACACCCACATCCCGCTCGTCGCCGAGATGCCGCACGGCGGCTTCAAGAAGTCCGGCTACGGCAAGGACCTCTCCGCCTACGGCTTCGAGGACTACACCCGCGTCAAGCACGTCATGACCTCGCTGGACGGCTGACGACCGACATCGTCGGCCGGAAGTCGGGTGCCGTGCGGGGCACCTGACACACCGTCGCGGGCCGGGGCCCGGCAGCAGACGATCTGTCTGTTGCCGCCCCGGCCCGCGACGCGTGAGAGTCCTCACATGGATGGTCTTTCGCGGCGTGCGCTGCTCAGAGGTGTCGGTTCGGTCGGATTTCTGGCGGCGGCCGCGGGGTGCGGCGTACCGCCCGCGTACGTACGGGCCGGTCAGCGCGGCGCCCCCGACCGTTCGGCCGCCGACAAGGCCCTCACCTTCGCCAACTGGCCGCTGTACATCGATGTCGACGACCACGACAAGCAGAAGCGGCCCACCCTGGACGCGTTCGAGAAGCGCACCGGGATATCCGTGACGTACACCGAAGAGATCAACGACAACGACGAGTTCTTCGGGAAGATCAGCCCTGCGCTGATGAACCACCAGCCCACCGGGCGCGACCTCATCGTCATCAGCGACTGGATGTGCTCGCGCTTCGTACGGCTCGGCTGGGTCCAGGAGATGGACCGGGACCGCCAGCCGCATGTCGCGAAGCACCTGGACCCGCTGCTGCTCAAGCCGTCGTTCGACCCGGGCCGCACGCACTGCGTCCCCTGGCAGTCCGGGATCACCGGCATCGCCTACAACCGCAAGAAGCTCGGCCGGGAGATCAAGCACACCGGCGATCTGTGGGCGGACGACCTGCGCGGCCGGGTCACCCTGCTGGCCGGCATGGACGAGGCGTTCGCGCTGCTCATGCAGGGCGACGGCGTGGACATCACCCGCTGGACGGCGGACGACTTCCACACCATGACCGACCGGATCGCGGCGCTCGTCCGCAAGAAGCACATCCGCCGCTTCACCGGCAACGACTACATCAAGGACCTCTCCTCGGGTGACGTGCTGGCCGCGCAGGCGTACTCCGGCGACGTCATCCAGCTCAAGGCCGACAACCCCGACATCGAGTTCGTGGTCCCCGAGGAGGGCGCCGAACTGTGGTCGGAGAGCCTGATGATCCCCAACCTGGCCGCGCACAAGCGCAACGCGGAACGGCTCGTCGACTACTACTACGAGCCGGAGGTCGCCGCGGAGCTGGCCACCTGGGTCAACTACGTCTGCCCGGTGCCGGCCGCCCGGGACGTGCTCGCCTCGTCGAAGGACGAGGAGACCGCGGCGCTGGCCGAGGACCCGCTGATCTTCCCGGACGACTCGATGCGCGACCGCCTCGCCATCGCCCGGGACATCACGTCGAAGGAGCGCCCGGAGTTCTCCAAGCGGTGGAACGCGCTGGTGGGGCTGTAGGCCGGTGCGGGCGCGGCTCAGCCGCCGGCCGCGGCCGGCGCGATCCGCCGGGTCACCGGGTTCATGCCGTCGCCCTTCGCGTCGGTCGCGTTCACCGAGTGGACGAGGGTGCGCGAGCCGTCCTCGGTGGACGCGATGGCGTTCGCGTACCCGTAGCGCGCGCCGGTCTTGAGCCAGAACACCGTGCCGTCGAGCTCCATGCGCTGCAGGCCCGCGCCGTAGGTGGCGCCCTTGATGTCCGCGGGCGTCGTGAACATCTCCCGCAGCTGCGGCCTCGGCACGACCTGCCCCGCGAAGAGCGCCTTCGTGAAGACCTCCAGATCGCGGGTGCTGGAGATCATGTCGCCCGCCGCGAAGCGGTCCGTCTGGTTCCACTCGGTGACATCGACGAACCTCGTGGTGCCGTCGGCCCGCCGCACCGCCTGGTAGCCGCGAATGTGCGGGCCGTGGATGCGCGGGTCGCCGCCGGGGAAGCCGGCGTCGCGTCGCTGTCGGGCAGCCCGGCGATCGCCGCACGCAGCGCCTCGGCGTCGGGTGCGGTACCAGTGGGGTGGACGGGGCCGGCGGTGGCGTGCGCCGGGCGGGGGTGCGCGAGGGCGGGGGCGATGCCCGCGCCGGTCAGGCCGAGCACGAGGGCGGCGGCGAGGACGGTACGGACGGTGCGGGCGGAAAGGTGCACGACGGGTACTCCGGGTGCCGGGGCGGATGCGCCGTGGTGTGTGCGGCCATCTTCGTGATCACCGGAGACGGTGCGGATCGTCGGCGGGGAGGGCACGGTCCCGGAGAACCGTCGGGGGCAAGCGCCCCCGGGACCAGGAGTGTTGACGGGGACGGCCCCTGGGGGACGCCCGGAGAAGAGAGCCGGGAGCGCTCGGAGTGGCGCGTGCGGCCGGCCGGAGGTGGGGGCCACCCCGGTGGGCCACGGCGCTCCCGGTGCGCACGGGCCCGCCGCGTCGGTGCGTCAGGGGGTGCGCCAGGTGCTGGTGTACGTGTCGATCTCGGCGGCGAGCCGGGACTTGGCCGGGCCGTCCATGAAGGAGGCCTCGACCGCGTTCTTCGCCAGCGCGGCGATGCCCGCCTCGTCCAGCTCCAGCAGCCGCGCGGCCACGCCGTACTCCGTGTTCAGGTCCGTGCCGAACATCGGCGGGTCGTCGCTGTTGATCGTCACCAGCACGCCGGCCGCGACCATCTCCTTGATCGGGTGCTCGTCGAGGGTGCGGACCGCGCGGGTGGCGATGTTGGAGGTCGGGCAGACCTCCAGCGGGATGCGGTGCTCGGCGAGGTGGGCCAGCAGCTTCGGGTCCTGTACGGAGCTGGTGCCGTGGCCGATGCGCTCGGCGCGCAGCTCGTTGAGCGCGTCCCAGACCGTCTCCGGGCCCGTGGTCTCGCCGGCGTGCGGCACGGAGCGCAGGCCCGCGGCGATCGCGCGGTCGAAGTACGGCTTGAACTGCGGGCGGGGCACGCCTATCTCGGGCCCGCCGAGCCCGAACGAGACCAGCCCCTCGGGCTTGAGGTCGCAGGCGATCCGCGCGGTCTCCTCCGCCGACTCCAGCCCCGCCTCGCCGGGGATGTCGAAGCACCAGCGCAGGACGACACCGAGCTCGGACTCGGCGGACTTGCGGGCGTCCTCGATGGCCTCGACGAACGCGGCGTCCGGGATGCCGCGCCGGGTGGAGCTGTACGGGGTGACGGTCAGCTCGGCGTACCGGATGTTCTGCCGCGCCATGTCGCGGGCGACCTCGTACGTCAGCAGGCGCACGTCCTCGGCGTCCCGGATGAGGTCGACGACGGAGAGGTAGACCTGGATGAAGTGCGCGAAGTCCCGGAAGGTGAAGTAGTCCATCAGCGCTTCGGGGTCGGTGGGCACCTTGGAGTCCGGGTGGCGCGCGGCCAGCTCGGCGACGATGCGGGGGGAGGCCGAGCCGACGTGATGGACGTGCAGCTCCGCCTTGGGCAGGCCCGCGATGAATGCGTCGAGATCGGACAACAGTGCCTCCTGGTCGGCGGAGCGTCGGCCGACGGACGCCGGCCGCTCGTCATCGTATGCGGGCGCCCGGCGGCGGGGACGGGGAGGCCGCTCCTGGTCGGGTACGGGTGCGCCCGCTCCGGCCCGCGCCCTCGGCGTCCGGCCCGAAGTCCCGTCCCGGCGGCTCCGGTCCGGCCTCCTGGCCCGGCCCCGAGCGGCGGGGCAGGTCTTAGCATGGAGCGAGCCAATGGGGGAGAGCCATGTCCGACAGTCAGCAGCCCGAGCCGCGCGACCCGTGGGCGCCGCCGTCCGAGGACGCGCCGGCCCCGCGCCGGCCGGAGCCCGGCGCACCGGGCGGAGCGCCGTACGGCATGGCACCCCACGACCGGCCCACCGCGGGCGCCGGCTTCGCCGTGCCCGCGCCGCCGCCGGCCCCCGGGCACGCCGCCGTCCCCGGCATGTCCTACCCCGGCGGACCTCAGCAGGGCGGTTACGGAGCGCCGTACGCCCCGCAGCCCTACGGCGGCCTGCCGCACGGCGACGCGTACGCCTACCCGCCGCACGGCGCCGCACCCGGCCCCGCGCACCCCGGCCCCTACGGCCCGGGGCCTGCCGGGATACCCGGCGCCGGGCACTGCCCCGTGCCCGGGGGGCCCGGTACGCAGGCCGGCTGGCCCGGACAGCCGAGCAACGGCATGGGCATTGCCGCGCTCGTCCTCGGCATCCTCGCCATCGTCTCCAGCCTCACCCTGTTCTTCGGTGTCGTGCTGGGCGTCCTCGCGATCATCTTCGGCGCGATCGGCCGGTCCAAGTCCGGCCGCGGCGAGGCGACCAACGGCGGCATGGCACTGGCCGGTCTGCTCTGCGGCGTGGCCGGCGTCCTGGTCAGCGCCCTGCTGATCCTCGCGATCGTCGTCGGTGTCAGCGGGGACCGCGGCACCACCCCCTACGACGACGACTACTCCGACACCTACAACGCGGCCCCCGCCCCGGCCCGCTGACCCCGGCCGTCCCCTCCGGGACCCCGGCCGCGCCTCGCCCGGGCCCGGCGGCCTCAGTCCCCGGCCGCCGCCAGCCGCTGCCGCGCCTCCATCAGCGCGAAGCCCAGCAGGTTCAGCCCCTGCCAGCGCTCCGGGTCGGCCGCGCGCTCGTCGTCGGCGGCCAGCCCGATGCCCCATATCCGGTCCAGCGGGCTCGCCTCGACCAGGACCCGCTTCCCCGTGCCCAGCAGATAGTCGCGCAGGGCCGGGTCCTGCCCGAACTTGTGTCGGCTGCCCTCGACCACCAGCGCGTACCGATGGTGCCGCCAGGTCTCCTCGTCGAAGCCGCGCACCGTCCGGCCCGCGTCCTTCGCCTGCTTGGGATGGCCGGCCCGGAGCACCCGCTGCAGCGCCTGGCGGTCTCCGAACAGCCGTGCCTTGCCGGCCATCATCCAGTGCTCCGCCGTGGGGTACCGCACGCCGTCCACCGTGAACGGCGCCGGCCACCACTGGCTGAAGCAGCTCGCCCCCAGGCTGCCGTCCCGGCGGGGCGCATGGCCCCAGAAGTAGACGTACTTGTACGTACTCCCCGACTCCAGTGCGGTGCGCAGCTCCGTCACCGACCGCGGCCCGTCGGCCACGCTCCCCTCCGTCGTCATCCCCGTCGCCCCCGCTCTCTCCGCCGTCCGTCTTCCCCGGTCCTGCACCATGCCGGGATTCTGTCAGCGGGCACCGACAACATGTCGGGCGTCGGGACAACGGATTCCGCAGAATTCGTCGCGTAACCAAAAGGCAACAACGGAATCACTTGTTGGGCCCCCTCTGCTCTGTCAAGATCGGCCATCAATTCGGGAAAGAGCTACGCCCGGCAGGCCCCGCGAAAGCCCGGCCGCCGGTGGAGGAGAGCACCATGGATCAGCGATTCGATGTCACCGAACGATTCGCCCAGGGGGCTCAGTTCATCGCGGGAGAGCTCCGCGCGGGGACCTCGGGACGCACCCAGGACGTGATCGATCCGGCGACCGGCGAGCGGGTGTACACGTACGAGCTCGCCGGCACGGCGGACGTCGACGCCGCCGTCGAGGCGGCCCGGCAGGCCCTCCCCGAGTGGGCGGGCGCCACCCCCGGCGAGCGTTCCGACGCGCTGCACCGCTTCGCCGCCGTCCTGGACGAGCGGACGGAGGAGTTCGCGTACGCCGAGTCGCTGCAGTGCGGCAAGCCGATCAAGCTGAGCCGGGAGTTCGACGTGCCCGGCTCGGTGGACAACGCCGCCTTCTTCGCGGGCGCCGCGCGCCACCTGGAGGGCCGGGCGGCCGGCGAGTACAGCCCCGACCACACCTCCTCCGTGCGCCGCGAGCCCATCGGCGTCGTCGGCTCCATCGCGCCGTGGAACTACCCGCTGCAGATGGCCAGCTGGAAGGTGCTCCCGGCGGTCGCCGCCGGCAACACCATCGTCCTGAAGCCCGCCGAGATCACCCCGCTGACCTCGGTGATGTACGCGCAGGCCGCCCAGGCCGCAGGGATCCCGGACGGCGTGATCAACATCGTCTCGGGCGCGGGCCGGGACGCGGGCGAGCACCTCGTCGGCCACCCGGACGTCGCGATGACCTCCTTCACCGGCTCCACCGCGGTCGGCAAGCGGGTCGCCGAGATCGCCACGTCGACGGTCAAGCGGCTCCACCTCGAACTGGGCGGCAAGGCCCCCTTCGTGGTCTTCGACGACGCCGACCTGGATGCCGCCGTGCACGGCGCGGTGGCCGGCGCCCTGATCAACACCGGCCAGGACTGCACCGCGGCCACCCGCGCCTACGTGCAGCGCCCCCTGTACGACGCGTTCGTCAGCGGCGTCGCCGACCTGATGGCGACCGTACGGCTCGGCGACCCCTTCGACCCGGCCACCGACCTCGGCCCGCTCATCTCGCACGCCCAGCGCGACCGCGTCGCCGGCTTCGTCGACCGCGCCCGGCAGTACGCCACCGTCGTCACCGGCGGCGCCGCGCCCCAGGGCGAGCTGGCCAAGGGCGCCTACTACCTGCCCACCCTCGTGGCGGGCGCCGCGCAGGACAGCGAGATCGTGCAGTCCGAGATCTTCGGCCCGGTGCTGGTCGTGCTGCCCTTCGACAGCGACGACGAGGGCCTCGCGCTCGCCAACGACACCCCCTACGGGCTCGCCGCCTCCGTCTGGAGCCGCGACGTCTACCGCACGGGCCGCGCCGTCCGCGAGATCAAGGCCGGCTGCGTGTGGGTCAACGACCACATCCCGATCATCAGCGAGATGCCGCACGGCGGCTACAAGGCCTCCGGCTACGGCAAGGACATGTCGGCGTACTCCTTCGAGGAGTACACGCAGGTCAAGCACGTCATGTACGACATCACGGGCGTGGCCGGGAAGGACTGGCACCGCACCGTCTTCGGGGACCGCGACTGAGCGCATTCCGGCTCGCCGCACCGTTCGTCACTCCACCGGCTGACCACCGGCCGACTCGAAAGGCCACCCCGTATGGAGCACACCGCGCAGCCCGAGCCGCTGTCCGCGGCAGAACTGGCCGCCGTGCGGCGGAGCATGACCCATGGCCGGATGGCCCTGACCCGGCGGTCCCTGCTGCGCGCGAGCGGGGCCGGGCTGCTGGCGCTCGGCGGCCCGGTCGCGCTGTCGGCCTGCGGGATCCCGCCCGCGGGCCGTACGGACGCGGGCTCGTCCGACGACCACTCGCGCACGGAGAAGCGGGTCGCCTTCTCCAACTGGACCGAGTACATCGACGTCAGTGACGACGAGAAGCACCACCCGACGCTGGACGCGTTCACGAAGCGCACCGGCATCACGGTCAAGTACACCGAGGACATCAACGACAACGACGAGTTCTTCGGCAAGGTGCAGGCGCAGCTCGCGGCCGGCCAGGACACCGGGCGCGACCTGATCTGCCTGACCGACTGGATGTGCGCCCGGATGATCTCACTGGGCTGGATCCAGCCGCTGGACCCGGCGCACCTGCCGCACGCGTACACCCACCTCTCGGACCAGTTCCGCGACCCGGACTGGGACCCGGGCCGCGCGCACTCCTACACCTGGCAGGGCATCCCGACCGTCCTCGCGTACAACAAGAAGGCCACCGGCGGCCGGAAGGTCGACTCCGTCGACCAGCTGCTGTCCGACCCGAAGCTCAAGGGCCGGGTCGGCTTCCTCTCCGAGATGCGCGACAGCGTCGGCATGACCCTGCTGGACATGGGCAAACGGCCCGAGGACTGCACCGCCGACGACTTCGACGCGGCGCTCGCCCGGCTCCAGAAGGGTGTGGACTCCAAGCAGATCCGCCGCTTCACCGGCAACGACTACCTCAACGACCTCAGCAAGGGCGACCTGGCGGCCTGTATCGCCTGGGCCGGCGACATCGTCCAGCTCCAGAACGACAACAGCGACATCGAGTACGTCATCCCGGACGCCGGCTACATGACCTCGACGGACAACCTGATGGTGCCCAACAAGGCGCGCCACAAGGAGAACGCCGAGCGGCTGATCGACTACTTCTACGAGCCGAAAGTGGCGGCCCGCATCGCGGCGTACATCAACTACGTCTGCCCGGTCGACGGCGTGCGCGAGGAACTCGCGAAGATCGACAAAAAGCTGGCGGACAACCCGCTGATCCTGCCCGACAAGGAAATGGCCGCCAAGTCGCACGCCTTCCGCGCGCTCAGCAGCAAGGAGAGCAAGGAGTTCGCGCAGAAGTTCTCCGATCTCACCGGGGCCTGACCACTCGGCCCGGTCCCTCCTCAGTCCACCGACGACACCGCCCCGGGAATTGATACATGACCGATCTCGCGACGACCGACAGCAGCGGCGGCGACGTCCGCCTCACCGGGATCAGCAAGACCTACGGTTCCTTCACCGCCGTCCAGCCGCTCGACCTCACCGTCCCCGCCGGCTCCTTCTTCGCCCTCCTGGGCGCCTCGGGCTGCGGCAAGACCACCACCCTGCGCATGATCGCGGGCCTGGAGGAGCCCACCACGGGCACCGTCGAGCTGGCCGGCAAGGACGTCACCGCGCTGCCGCCCTACAAGCGCCCGGTGAACACCGTCTTCCAGAACTACGCCCTCTTCCCGCACCTGGACATCTACGAGAACGTCGCCTTCGGCCTGCGCCGCCGCGGCATCAGATCCGTGAAGAAGCAGGTCGAGGAGATGCTCGACCTCGTGCAGCTCGGGCCGATGGCGCGCCGCAAGCCGACCCAGCTCTCCGGCGGCCAGCAGCAGCGCGTGGCCGTGGCCCGCGCCCTGATCAACCACCCGCAGGTACTCCTCCTGGACGAGCCGCTCGGCGCGCTGGACCTCAAGCTGCGCCGCCAGATGCAGCTCGAACTCAAGCGCATCCAGACCGAGGTCGGCATCACCTTCGTGCACGTCACGCACGACCAGGAGGAGGCCATGACGATGGCCGACACGGTCGCGGTGATGAACGGCGGCCGGGTCGAGCAGCTGGGCGCCCCCGCCGACCTGTACGAGAACCCCGGCACCACCTTCGTCGCCAACTTCCTCGGCACCTCCAACCTGATCACCGCCGAGATCGCCGAGGCGGGCGGCGGGCACCTGCTGCTCACCGCCGGGGACGCCAAGCTCCGGCTGCCCGCCGCGCGATGTTCCGCGGGCAGTGCCCGTACGGGCGAGAAGGTGCTGGCAGGCGTACGCCCCGAGAAGGTCGCCCTCGCGCACGCCGACGACGCGGGGGCCATACCCGAAGGCTTCAACCGGCTGCCGGGCCGCATCAAGGACGCCAGCTTCATCGGCGTCTCCACGCAGTACGTCATCGACGCCGGCGGCGCCGGTGAACTGGCCGTCTACGAGCAGAACATCGAGCGCGACGGCCGGCTGGTGCCGGGCGCCGAGGTGATCCTGCACTGGAACCCCGCGCACACCTTCGGGCTCTCCGCCGACCAGGACATCGCCGCCGGCGCCGACGTGGACGAGGAGGCCGCGTGAGCGCCGCCACCGAGGCGCCGCCGGAGCCGCGGCCCGAACTCGAAGTGCGCAGGCCGGCGCTGCGCAAGCGGCTCGTACCGTACTGGCTGCTGCTGCCCGGCATCCTCTGGCTGCTGGTCTTCTTCGCCGCGCCGCTGGTCTACCAGGC
Source organism: Streptomyces sp. NPDC047117 (assembly GCF_040643545.1). Lineage (NCBI taxonomy): Bacteria > Bacillati > Actinomycetota > Actinomycetes > Kitasatosporales > Streptomycetaceae > Streptomyces > Streptomyces sp. NPDC047117. The sequence goes on from NZ_JBEYUN010000004.1 coordinate 420,652, forward strand.
GTCCACGTCGATCCAGACCGGCTCCCTCGAAGAGGGCTTCAAGGTCACCTGGCACTTCGCCACGTACTGGGACGCGCTGGGGGAGTACTGGCCGCAGTTCCTGCGCTCGGTGCTCTTCGCCGCCATCGCGACGGTGCTGTGCCTGGTCCTCGGCTACCCGCTCGCCTACCTGATCGCCTTCAAGGCGGGCCGCTGGCGCAACGTCGTGATGATCCTCGTCATCGCGCCGTTCTTCACCAGCTTTTTGATCCGCACGCTCGCCTGGAAGACGATCCTCGCCGACAGCGGCCCGGTCGTCAGCGTCCTGAACTCGCTGCACATCCTGGACGTGACCAGCGCGATCGGCCTCACCGAGGGCACCCGGGTGCTCGCCACGCCGCTCGCGGTGGTCTGCGGCCTCACGTACAACTTCCTGCCGTTCATGATCCTGCCGCTCTACACCTGCCTGGAGCGGATCGATCCCCGGCTGCACGAGGCGGCCGGCGACCTGTACGCCAAGCCCGTCACCACCTTCCGCAAGGTGACCTTCCCGCTCTCCATGCCGGGCGTGGTCGCGGGCACGCTGCTCACCTTCATCCCGGCGGCCGGCGACTACATCAACGCCGAACTGCTGGGTTCCACGGACCAGAAGATGATCGGCAACGTCATCCAGTCGCAGTTCCTGCGCGTCCTGGACTACCCGACCGCCGCCGCCCTCTCCTTCATCCTCATGGCGGCCATCCTCGCGATGGTCACCCTCTACATCCGCAAGTCGGGGACGGAGGACCTGGTCTGATGCGCTGGCTTCGACGCAATGCGGTGGTGATCGCCGGCCTGCTGACGCTGGCCTATCTGATCCTGCCCAACGTCATCGTGATGGTCTTCTCGTTCAATAAACCGAACGGGCGCTTCAACTACGAGTGGCAGCGGTTCTCCACGGACGCCTGGACCGATCCGTGCGGCGTCGCCGACCTGTGCGGCTCGCTCGGCCTCAGCCTCCAGATCGCGGTCTGGGCGACGATCGGCGCGACCGTCCTGGGCACGCTGATCGCCTTCGCGCTGGCCCGCTACCGCTTCCGCGCCCGGTCCTCCGTCAACACCCTGATCTTCCTGCCGATGGCGATGCCCGAGGTCGTCATGGCCGCCTCGCTGGCCACGCTCTTCCTCAACATGGGCATCCAGTTCGGCTTCTGGACGATCCTGATCGCGCACATCATGTTCTGCCTGAGTTTCGTCGTCACCGCGGTGAAGGCACGCGTGATGAGCATGGACCCGCGGCTGGAGCAGGCGGCACAGGACCTCTACGCGTCGCCGACGCAGACGTTCCTGAAGGTGACGCTGCCGATCGCGGCGCCCGGCATCGCGGCCGGCGCGCTGCTCTCCTTCGCCCTGTCGTTCGACGACTTCATCATCACGAACTTCAACGCGGGCTCGACCGTGACGTTCCCCATGTTCGTCTGGGGATCGGCACAACGGGGCACACCCGTTCAGATCAATGTCATAGGAACAGCGATGTTCCTCATCGCCGTGCTCTGCGTCCTGGGTGGGCAACTGCTCACCGGACGCCGCAAGAGGAGCTGAGAACCATGGCACGAGATGCCATGAACCCCGCCGGGCAGACCACCCGGACCCCCGCCCCGGCCGTTCACGCGCTCGCGGACGCCGCCCCCACCCCCTTCTGGCTGGACGACCCCGACCGCCCCGCCGCGCTGCCGGCCCTGGTCGGCGACGAGCGGTGCGACCTGCTCGTCGTCGGCGGCGGCTACAGCGGCCTGTGGACCGCGCTGCTCGCCAAGGAACGCGACCCGGAACGCGATGTCGTCCTGGTCGAGGGGCAGCAGGTCGGCTGGGCCGCCTCCGGCCGCAACGGCGGCTTCTGCGCCGCCTCGCTCACCCACGGCCTCGGCAACGGCCTGGCCCGCTGGCCCGGCGAGCTGAAGAAGCTCGAAGAGCTGGGTGCCCGCAACCTCGATGCCATCGGGGAGGCCGTCGAGCGGTACGGCATCGACTGCGCCTTCGAGCGCACCGGCGAGATCGACCTGGCCACCGAGCCGCACCAGATCGCCGAACTGCGCGAGGCCGCCGAGGATGCCGAACGCCTCGGCCTCGGCGGGTACGACTTCCTCGACCGGGACGCCGTACGCGCCGAGGTCCACTCGCCGACCTTCCTGGCCGGCCTGTGGAACCGCGACGGCGTCGCCATGCTCAACCCCGCGCGGCTCGCCTGGGGCCTGAAGCAGGCCTGCCTGGACCAGGGCGTACGGATCTACGAGCACACCCGCGCCACCGACCTGGCCACCGACGGCACCGGCATGGCCGTGCGCACGCCCTACGGGCGGATCTTCGCCCGCCACGTGGCGCTGGGCACCAACGCCTTCCCCCACCTGGTCCGCCGGGTCCGCCCGTACGTCGTCCCGGTCTACGACCACGCCCTGATGACCGAGCCGCTGACCGGCGAGCAGCTCGCCGCCCTCGGCTGGAAGAACCGCCAGGGCCTCTCCGACAGCAACAACCACTTCCACTACTTCCGCATCACCGCCGACCACCGCATCCTGTGGGGCGGCTACGACATCGTCTACCGCTACGGCGGCGGCGTCCGCGCCGAGTACGACCACCACCCGGCGACGTACGAGAAGCTCGCCCGCCACTTCTTCCAGTGCTTCCCGCAGCTGGAGGGCGTCCGCTTCAGCCACGCCTGGGGCGGCGCGATCGACACCTGCTCCCGCTTCTCGGCGTTCTTCGGCACCGCGCACGGCGGCCGGGTCGCGTACGCGGCGGGCTACACGGGCCTCGGCGTGGGCGCCACCCGCTTCGGCGCCGACGTCATGCTCGACCTGCTCTCCGGCGAGCGCACCGAGCGCACGGAGCTGGAGATGGTCCGCACGAAGCCGCTGCCGTTCCCGCCGGAGCCGCTGCGCTGGGCCGGCATCGGCATCACCCAGTGGTCGATGAGCCGGGCCGACGCGCGCGGCGGCAGGCGGAACCTCTGGCTGAAGGCGATGGACAAGGTGGGCATGGGCTTCGACAGCTGACGGCTCGACGGCTGTCTTCCTCCCGGCGCGGGCGTGCCTCGAAGGCGCGCCCGCGCACCGCTTTCCCGGGGTGGTGCACCACACCACCCCAAGATCCTTGATCAACCCGTGTAAGAAGGCGGCGGCAGCCCGCTCTCCCTCTCGGAACGCGGCCCCGACGGGCCGGTGAGCGAGTGAGGGAGGCAGAGATGGACCCCACGGGGGACAAGCGCGCTGTGGAATGGCTCGTGTCGGTGGCGCCGGACCCGGAGGCCTGCCGTTTCGAATGGGAGCGCAATCCGCTCGGGGTGGCGCTCCTCCCCGCCGGACTGGCCTGGGACGTACTGATCATCCCCGGGTCCCTGGGCTATCCCGCGCTCGACGTGCTCACCCGGTGTCTCGACCGCCCGGGCCCGGTGCTCGCGGACTTCGGCGACAGCCGCATGGGGTTCTTCGTCCCGCCGGGCACGGCGGCCCGCTGGCTGGGCACGGGCGTACGCGGTGCCGGCCGCGGCACCTGGATCGTCGTCCCCTACCCGGGCCGCGCCACCGGCGGCACCCGCTGGCTGATCCCCCCGGACGGCCACGGCACCCTCACCGACCCCGGCGTCCTGGAACTCGCCCTGCACGAGGCCGCGGCGCGGGTGGCGGGCGACGCCTGAGGGCCCTCGGACGAGCGGCGGGTCACGGGGGCCCGCCGCCCGCTCGCCGGGTTACGAAGCAGCTGCGGCTTCCTGCAACGAGGCCGGGTGGCTTCCTGCTACGAGGCCGCCGTGGTTTCCTGCGCGTGCGCGTCGTGCCGCCGTCGGATGCCGTGCAGTACGCCGTACAGGACCGTCAGCAGCGCCGCCGACAGGGCCCAGGAGCCGAGGACGTCCACGGGCCAGTGGTAGCCGCGGACGACCAGGCCCGGGCCGGTGGCGAGGACGAGGACGAGCGCCGCGGTGATCAGCAGGCGCCGGGCGTACGGGGCGGCCGCGTACGGGAGCAGGAGCAGCGCGGCCGCCCCGTACGCGACGGCGGCGGTCGCGGCGTGCCCCGAGGGGTAGAACCCGGTTTCGCCGGCCAGCTCGCCCGGCGGGGCCGGCCGGGCCAGGGCGGCCTGCAGCGGCCCGACCAGCGCCGGGACCAGGGCCATGGCGACGACGGCGGCGAGCGGCGGCAGCCACCGGCGGGGGAGCGGCGCGGTGCGGGCCCGCCACCAGGCGCAGCCGGCCGCGAGCAGCAGGACGGGCAGCGCCACCGTCATGTTGCCCAGATCGGCGAGGAGTTCGGCGAGCGGCGCGGGCAGGGCCCGGCCCAGCATGACCCGGTCCAGCCGTGCGTCCAGCCGCAGCAGCGCCCCATGGGCGGCGACCTGCCAGGTCAGGAAGGCGAAAAGGAGAAGCGGCGCGGCCAGCGTGCACGCGTACGCGGGGAGAGAGGCCGGCCGCCCCGGAACAGGGGGGGTGGTTCCGGGGCGGCCGTGCTGACCGGTGAACCGCGCGCCCCGGGGGGTCTGGGGCGGGCGGCCATCCGATCGGTGAGGATTCCCGGAGCCCGGGGCTCCGGTGGTGTGCGCGAGGGCACAGCCAGGTCGAAGCCGGGGAAGCGCCGACCGGGCATCGCTCGCAGTCCCCTGCGAGCGGGGTGTTTCTCTCATCTGCAGAAACCGTACGGCAGACCGGTGCCCCTCCGACAGGCGGATCACCCACCCGCCATCGGCCCCGCACATCTTCTTCACGCCGTCTCGCCACTTCGGGCCGGTGGCCCGCATTCCGCATCCGGAATGCGCCGAGCGCCCGTGCCGACGTGCGGACGGGCGCTCGGTTCTTCGCTCACCTGAACCAGGCGGCGGGGCGGATCAGAGGGCCGCGAAGGCCGACTCCAGGATGTCCAGGCCCTCGTTCAGCAGGTCCTCGCCGATGACCAGCGGCGGCAGGAAGCGGATGACGTTGCCGTACGTACCGGTCGTGAGGATCAGCAGGCCCTCCTGGTGGCAGGCCTTGGCCAGCGCCGCGGTCGCCTCCGGGTTCGGGTCCTTCGAGCCGGACTGCACCAGCTCGATCGCGATCATCGCGCCGCGGCCGCGGACCTCGCCGATGACGTCGTACTTCTCGGCCAGGGCCGTCAGACGCGACTTCATGATCTCTTCGATGCGCTTGGCCTTGGCGTTCAGGTCCAGCTCGCGCATGGTCTCGATCGCGCCGACGGCGGCGGCGCAGGCGACGGGGTTGCCGCCGTAGGTGCCGCCCAGGCCGCCCGCGTGCGCGGCGTCCATCATCTCCGCGCGGCCGGTCACGGCCGCCAGCGGCAGACCACCGGCGATGCCCTTCGCGGTCGTGATCAGGTCCGGGACGATGCCCTCGTCCTCACACGCGAACCACTGCCCGGTCCGGCAGAACCCGGACTGGATCTCATCCGCGACGAAGACGATCCCGTTGTCCTTCGCGAACTTCGAGATGGCGGGCAGGAAGCCCTTCGCCGGCTCGATGAAGCCGCCCTCGCCGAGCACCGGCTCGATGATGATCGCCGCGACGTTCTCCGCGCCGATCTGCTTGGTGATCTGCGAGATGGCCTGGTCCGCGGCCTCCTGGGCGCAGTTCTCCGGGCCGGTCAGCCAGCGGTAGGGGTAGGCCAGCGGCACCCGGTAGACCTCGGGCGCGAACGGCCCGAAGCCGTGCTTGTACGGCATGTTCTTCGCCGTCAGCGCCATCGTCAGGTTCGTACGGCCGTGGTACCCGTGATCGAACACGACCACGGCCTGCCGCTTCGTGTACGCACGCGCGATCTTGACGGCGTTCTCGACGGCCTCGGCGCCGGAGTTGAACAGCGCCGACTTCTTCTCGTGGTCGCCCGGGGTCAGCTCGGCGAGCTGCTCACAGACCTCGATGTACGGCTCGTACGGCGTGACCATCGCACAGGTGTGGGTGAAGTCCGCGAGCTGCGCGGTGGCGCGCCGCACGACGGCCTCCGCGCTGCTGCCGACCGAGGTCACGGCGATGCCGGAACCGAAGTCGATCAGCGAGTTCCCGTCCACGTCCTCCAGGACACCGCCGCCGGCGCGCTTGATGAACACGGGCAGGACCGCACCGACGCCGGCCGCCACGGTGGCCGACTTGCGCTCCCACAGCTCCTGCGACTTGGGGCCGGGGATCGCGGTGACGACGCGGCGCTCCTGGGGGAGGGCGGGGCCTCCGGTCAGTTCGGTCATGGGAGTCTCCTGGAGGGAACGAGGACGCGGACGCCCAGAGGCGGCGTACTACGTGACGTACTAAGGCTTGCGTTCGCAGGCTAGGGGCGGTCCGGTGGCCGGGGCATGCACCGTTCGGGAGAAGTACGGGGGTCGCGTTGTCCGCACCGGACATAGCGCGGGCCGGGTATGCCGACGGCGTACGGCCAGTAGATTGATCCGCGGCACACCGCCCACCGCACCGCCACCGCTGACTAGGGGGAACAGGGACACCGGATGGACACCGAGGGCACGCACGACGCACGCAACACCCACTCGGCCGGAATCCCACGACCGGCGGGGGGACATCCGGGCCCGCAGGCCGGGGGGCCGGCCGGAGCGGTGCCGGTACCGCCGAAGCCCACCACGGCGCCCGGCGCGCCGGAGTCGCCCTTCATGGCCTGGCTCCGCGCCCCCCGTGTCCTGGCGGGCCCGGGCATCTGGTCCTTCGAACACCGGGTCAGGCCGAAGGAGGAGCCGCACGAGATCGCGGTTCCGCAGCTCATCGCCGGGGCCGTCATCTCGTTCCTGTGCGCGTGGCTGCTGTGGTCGCTGCTGATGAACGACTATCTCGGCCCCTACTGGAAGTGGCCGCTGGAAGTGATGCTGCCCGACTCCTGGCGGGAGGGTAACGCGGGCGTCGTCTCGTCCTTCGTCTACATGGCGCTGATCCTCGGGGTGATCGTCGCCCTCTTCGGCCGCGTGGGCCGGTGGCCGGCGCTCTTCCGGCGGCTCCTCGCCCCCGTGGGCCGCCGGGTGTGGAAGCGGCTGCCGGGGTGGCTGGCCCCGAAGGACCCGGGTGCCCTCCCCAGCGGCGCGCTGCTCCTCCGCGCCGTGGTGGCGCTGGCCGCCGCCTGGCTGCTGTGGGAGTGGTGCACGGACGAATCGCGCGACTCGTCGCTCCTCATGCTCCAACTGACGAACCTGACCCCCGCCTCGGGCGACATGGCGTCGTTCTTCTACTACCGCACGAGCTACTCGCTCATCGACCTCGTGATCGTGCTGGCCGTCCTCGGCCCGTTCGGGTGCTGGCCCGAGGTGTGGCGCCGCTACGCCCCGCCGGGCTGGCGCCGCGGCGGCGAGTCCACCGCCACGGCCGAGGCCGACGCGCCCGTCCTCCAGGTCGACCAGGCCGAATGGGCGGAGCTGCGGGCCGCGGGGGCCGGTGAGGCGGCGGAGCGGCTGGCCCGGGAGGCGCGGGCCGGGCTGATGAACGACGTGGATCATGCGCGGATCACCCGCGCCTGGCAGTCCGTACGGGTGCAGACGAGCCGCTTCCCCGCCTTCGTCGAGAACGTCCAGCGGCACGGCTCCGCCGCCTGCGGCCACCCCTCCGGCGCGCGCGATCTGCCGCTGCGCACCGCACGGCACGACCTGCTCACGGGCCAGGTCCGCCTCGGTACGGCGTCCGACGACCACCGCAACCCCTACGACCGGCGCGGCACCGGCGCGGCGCTCGACCCCGGGCTGCTGGGCACCTCGCTGCTGGCGGTCGGGCCGCCCGGCGCGGGGAAGACGACCCGGCTGGTGCGCCCCGTGCTGGAGACGCTGTGCCTGCAGGCGCTCGCCGGCCGGGCCGCGGTGGTCTCGGTCGGCGCGGCCGGGGCCGGGCCGGCGGGGGACGACGCGTTCGACGCCGTCGTCCGCGTCGGGCACCGCGAATCCCCCTGCGACCTCGACCTCTACGGCGGTACGAGTGATCCGGACGAGGCGGCTGCCGTGTTGGCGGAGGCGTTGGTGGGGGATGTGGTGGCGGGGGCGCCGGGGGGTGAGAGCCGGCGGGCGGCGACGGTGCTGGGGCAGTTGCTCGGGCCGTTCCGGACGGCGCACGGGCGGTTCCCCGGGGTGGCCGAGCTGCGGGAGCTGCTGGACGGGGCGCCGGAGGCGATGACCGCGCTGCGGACCGTGCTGGAGACGGCGGGGGAGCAGGGCGCGCTGCGCGAGCTGGACGCGCGGGAGCGGCAGGCGGCGCGGGCCGGGGACGCCGGGGCGCTGCTCGCGGACCGGATCGCGCTGCTGGACCGGCCCGCGTTCGCCGGCTTCTTCGACCCGACCGGGCAGACGCGCCAGGTGTCGCTGCGGGCGCTGGACCGCCCGCTGCGGGTACGGATCGACCTGCCGGAGCGCGGGCACGCCGACGCGTCGCGGATCCTGGCGCGGCTGGTGCTGGCGCAGTTCACGGAGTGCGCGGTGGCGCGGGCCGACCGGTCGGTGTTCGCGTGTCTCGTGCTCGACGACGCCTCGCACGTCGTCACGCAGGAGGCGCTGCGGGGGCTGCAGCGGCTGCGCTCGGCGAACGCGGGGGTCGTGCTGACGCTGCGGGCGCTGGACGACGTGCCGGAGCAGCTGCGCGGGGCGCTGCTGGGCACGGTCGGCTGCCGGATGGCGTTCGCGGGCGTGACGACGTGGGACGGTGCACGCTTCGCCGAGGTGTGGGGCAAGGCGTGGGTGGAGACGCGGGACGTCACCGACCGGCAGATCGTCTCCGACGAGCCGTTCACCAAGCTGATGCACTCGATCAGGCGGCTGGTGACGGGGAAGGACGTGACGGCGAAGGCCGTGACGGTACGGACCGTGGAGCGGGAGCGGTGGTCGGCGTCCGACCTGGCCAATGCCGTACCGGCCGGGCATGCGGTGCTGTCGGTGACGTCCGTGACGGGGGAGACGGCCCCGCCGGTACTGGTCGACCTGCGGGGGTGAGCCGGCGGCAAGCCGCTGGCGCCCTTGCCCGCATCCGCGGCCTCCCGGGCTTCCGCCCGCCTCCCGGGCCGCGGATGCGGGCGCCGGTATTCCTCCGTTGAGGCAGAATCGGAGGTGGTCGTTCATACGGGACGGAGAAAACTCCCGGCTCCCGCCGCACGCGCATCGAAGGTCCCATGCCTCACACCCTCGCCTCCCTCGCCCACCACTCCGCGCTCAAGCTGACCGTGCTCGCGGGCGAGGACCGGCTGGACACCCCCGTCCGCTGGGCGCACGTGAGCGAGCTGATCGACCCCGTCCCGTACATGGAGGGCGGCGAGCTGCTCCTGATCACCGCCCTCAAGCTGGACGCGGAGGACCCGGAGGTCGCCCGGCGGTACGTACGGCGGATCGCCGGCGCCGGCGTGGTGGGCCTGGGCTTCGCGGTCGGGGTGAACTACGAGGACGTGCCGGAGGCGCTGCTCACCGCGGCCCGCGAGGAGGACTTCCCGCTGCTCGCGGTGCCCCGCCGGACGCCGTTCGTCGCGATCAGCAAGGCGGTCTCGGCGTCCGTGGCCGCCGACCAGTACCGCGCGGTGACCGAGGGGTTCGAGGCGCAGCGGGAGCTGACCCGCGCGGCGCTGTCCGCCGAGGGCCCGGCGGAGCTGCTCGCCCGCCTCGCCGCGCACCTGAAGGGCTGGGCAGCGCTCTACGACGCCTCCGGCGCGGTGGTCGCCGCGGCTCCCGACTGGGCGGCCCGCCGCGCCGCCCGGTTCACCGAGGCCATCGGCAAGCTGCGCGAACGCCCGGCCCCCGCGAGTTCGGTGGTCCCGGACGCCGAGGGCGAGGACCGGGTGGAGCTGCAGTCGCTGGGCACGGGCCGCCGGGCACGCGGTGTCCTCGCGGTCGGCACGGGCGCCCCGCTGGGCACGGCGGAGCGGTACGCCATGCATTCGGCCGTCGCCCTGCTGACCCTGACCACCGAGCGGTCCCGCGCGCTGCAGGAGGCCGAGCAGCGCCTCGGCGCCGCGGTGCTGCGGATGCTGCTGGCCGGCGAGCCGGACCATGCGCGCGGCGTGGCCGGGCGGCTGTACGGCGGGCTGCTGGACGCGCCGTTCCGGGTGCTGGTGGCCGAGCCGGTGCCCGGGAGCGGCGGCGAGGAGCGGCCCGCGGCCGAGGCGACGGCGACGCTGGACGCGCTGGCCGATGCGATGGAGTCGGCGGCGGCCCGCAGCGGCGAGGCGGTGCTCGCGGTCCCGGACGGCTCGCGGCTGACGGTGCTCGTGGCGGACGGCGGCGCGGCGGCCGAGGCGTGCGCGGCACACGCCGCGGCGCTGGAGGCCCGCGCAGGCGCGAACGCCCCCAAGAGCACGTCCGGCGCCCTCCGCGGCACTCCGGGCCTGGCCGCCGGCCTCTCCGCGCCCGCCGGTCCCGCCGCGGCGGCGGCCGCCCACCGGCAGGCCGAGCAGGCGATGTCGGTGGCCGGGCGGCGCGGCCGGGCGCTGGTCGAGCACGAGGACGTGGCGGCCGGTTCCGTCCTGCCGCTCCTCGCCGACGACGCCGTACGCGCCTTCGCCGACGGCATGCTGCGCGCGCTGCACGACCACGACGCGACCGGCCGTGGCGATCTCGTCGCCTCGCTGCGCGCCTGGCTGTCCCGGCACGGCCAGTGGGACGCGGCCGCCGCCGACCTGGGCGTCCACCGGCACACGCTGCGCTACCGGATGCGCCGCGTCGAGGAGATCCTCGGGCGCTCCCTGGACGACCCGGACGTCCGCATGGAACTGTGGCTGGCCCTGAAGGCGACCACCTTCTCCCCGGAAGCCTGACCAGGGACCTCACCGGACGGAGCCCCGGAGGCGCGCAGGTCCCGCCCGCACTCGCCAATCCGTAGGACCCGGCCCGTGGAGTAGTACGTCCCGGACAAACACCGGTCCGGGAGTGCGCACCTACCGTGGATCCCGTCCGGAAGGGCGACCGAGGCCGGGCGTGGCGGGAACCGCCGCGCGTACCGGGCGGCGCGCCACTCACCCCGCCACCGAGAAGGGCCGGTAACCACTGTGCCGATCCGTAATGACGCAGCCACCACGGCTTTCTGGCTCGCCGGCCGAGAGGCGACCGGCGCGGAGACCTTCGAGGTCACCTCGCCCTGGGACGGCCGCACCGTCGGCACCGTGAGCGTGCCCACCGAGGAGCAGGTCGAGGAGGCCGTGGCCGCGTCCGTCGCGGTGCAGGCCGAGCTCGCCGCCACCCCCGCGCACGTGCGCGCCGCCGCGCTGGACCACGTCACCAAGCGCCTGGTGGAGCGTACGGAGGAGATCGCGCAGCTGATCTCCGCGGAGAACGGCAAGCCGATCAAGTGGGCGCGCGGCGAGGTCGGCCGCGCCGTGTCGGTCTTCCGGTTCGCCGCCGAGGAGGCCCGCCGCTTCAACGCCGGCGAGGCCATGCGCCTGGACACCGACGGCGGCGGCGCGGGCCGTCTCGCGCTGATCCGCCGGGTGCCCAAGGGCACCGTGCTCGGCATCGCGCCCTTCAACTTCCCGCTCAACCTGAGCGCCCACAAGGTCGCCCCGGCGATCGCCGCCGGCGTCCCGATCATCCTCAAGCCCGCCCCGGCCACCCCGCTCTCCGGCCTGATCCTCGGCGAGCTGCTCGCCGAGACCGAGCTGCCGGCCGGTTCGTGGAGCATCCTCCCGGTGCCGAACGACCGGATGCCCGCGCTGGTCCAGGACGAGCGGCTGCCGGTGATCTCCTTCACCGGTTCCGAGACGGTCGGTTACGCGATCATGGACTCGGTGCCGCGCAAGCACTGCACCCTGGAGCTGGGCGGCAACGGCGCGGCCGTGATCCTCGCCGACTACGCCTCCGACGCGGACCTGGACTGGGCCGCGCAGCGCATCGCGACCTTCTCCAACTACCAGGGCGGCCAGTCCTGCATCTCCGTGCAGCGCGTGATCGCCGACGCGAGCGTGTACGACCGGCTGCTGCCGAAGATCGTCGAGCGCGTCGAGGCGCAGGTCACCGGCGACCCGACGGACCCCGCGACCGAGGTCGGCCCGCTGGTCAGCGAGGCCGCCGCCGAGCGCGTGGAGTCCTGGGTGGACGAGGCCGTGCAGGCCGGCGCGCAGCTGCTGGCCGGCGGCAAGCGCGAGGGCGCCACGTACGCGCCGACCGTGCTCGCCGACCTGCCCGAGGGCACCACGCTGGCGTGCGAGGAGGTCTTCGGACCGGTCCTGTCCGTCCAGAAGGTGGACGGCGAGGAGGCGGCCTTCGCCGCCGTCAACAGCTCCAAGTACGGCCTCCAGGCGGGCGTGTTCACGCACGACCTGCAGACCGCCTTCCGCGCCCACAAGGTGCTGGAGGTCGGCGGCGTGATCATCGGCGACGTGCCGTCGTACCGCGCCGACCAGATGCCGTACGGCGGCGCCAAGCAGTCCGGTGTGGGCCGCGAGGGCGTCCGCTACGCGATGGAGGACTACACCTACGAGCGAGTGATGGTGATGACCGGGCTGGAACTCTGACGCTTCCGGCAACAGAGCCGGACACTGGACAGCAGGGGCCGGGGCGCGTATCGGGCGCGCCCCGGCCCTCCGGTTTGCCCGCATGCAGGCGGCGCCCTCCTGCCGTAAATATGGGAATCATTTTCATGTAGGCTGGCGGTCGTACCGCACCCCTCGTCACAGGAGGCAGTCATGGCCGTCCCGAAGCGGAAGATGTCCCGCGCCAACACCCGGCACCGCCGTTCCAACTGGAAGGCCGGCATGCCCGATCTGGTGCCGATCACCATCGACGGCAGCCAGTACACCGTGCCGCGCCGTCTGGTGAAGGCGTACCAGCGCGGGCTGATCGATCCTCCGCGGGCCTGACGGCGGAGGGCCGGACGGCGGGCCCGGGGTCACGGCTCCGCGTCCGTGTGCGCGAGGACTGGTGCAAGTCGTGCGGATCGGGTACAGACTCACAAGTAGCACTGACCGGTAGCCAGCCCGGGCAGGCCACTGACCGGTAGCCGATCCCGGCGGACCGGTACGGACCACCGACTCCGCGGTGAGGTGACCCTCCTCATGACGGCTCCATCCACCCGCAACGTCTCCGAGCGCGAAGCCCGGCAGGTCGCCGAGGCGGCCCGCGAACAGGACTGGCGGAAGCCCAGCTTCGCCAAGGAGCTGTTCCTGGGGCGCTTTCAACTCGATCTGATCCACCCCCACCCCACCCCTGCCGCGGAAGCGGTCCAGCGTGGTGAGGAGTTCCTCGCCAAGCTCCGCGACTTCTGCGAGACGAAGATCGACGGTGCGCGCATCGAACGCGAGGCGCAGATCCCCGACGAGACCATCAACGGGCTCAAGGAGATCGGCGCGCTCGGCATGAAGATCGACACCAAGTACGGTGGCCTGGGGCTCACCCAGGTGTACTACAACAAGGCGCTTGCGCTGGTGGGTTCCGCCAGCCCCGCGATCGGCGCGCTGCTCTCCGCGCACCAGTCGATCGGCGTACCGCAGCCGCTGAAGCTGTTCGGCACACAGGAGCAGCGGGACCAGTTCCTGCCGCGGCTGGCCCGTACGGACATCTCCGCGTTCCTGCTCACCGAACCGGACGTAGGTTCGGACCCGGCCCGGCTGGCCACCATGGCCGTACCGGATGGGGACGACTACGTACTCGACGGCGTCAAGCTGTGGACGACCAACGGGGTCGTCGCCGACCTGCTCGTCGTGATGGCACGCGTACCGAAGTCCGAGGGGCACAAGGGCGGCATCACCGCCTTCGTCGTCGAGGCGGGCTCGGACGGCATCACCGTGGAGAACCGCAACGCCTTCATGGGCCTGCGCGGCATAGAGAACGGCGTCACCCGCTTCCACCAGGTACGGGTGCCGGCAGCGAACCGCATCGGGCCGGAGGGCGCGGGCCTGAAGATCGCGCTGACCACGCTCAACACGGGTCGGCTGTCGCTGCCCGCGATGTGCGTCGGCGTCGGCAAGTGGTGCCTGAAGATCGCCCGCGAGTGGTCCGGGGTGCGCGAGCAGTGGGGCAGGCCGGTCGCCAATCACGAGGCGGTCGGCGGGAAGATCTCCTTCATCGCGGCCACCACCTTCGCGCTGGAGGCCGTCGTCGACCTCTCCTCCCAGATGGCCGACGAGGACCGCAACGACATCCGCATCGAAGCGGCCCTCGCCAAGCTCTACGGCTCGGAGATGGGCTGGCTGATGGCGGACGAACTGGTGCAGATCCGCGGCGGCCGCGGCTTCGAGACCGCGGAGTCGCTCGCCGCGCGCGGCGAACGGGCGGTCCCCGCCGAACAGGTGCTGCGCGACATGCGCATCAACCGGATCTTCGAGGGCTCGACGGAGATCATGCACCTGCTCATCGCCCGCGAGGCGGTGGACGCCCACCTCTCCGTCGCCGGTGACCTCATCGACCCCGACAAGTCCCTCCAGGACAAGGGGAAGGCCGCGGCACGGGCCGGCGGCTTCTACGCCCGCTGGCTGCCCAAGCTGGTCGCCGGGCCGGGCCAGGTGCCCGGTACGTACGCGGAGTTCGGCGAGCTGGCGACGCACCTGCGGTTCGTCGAGCGGAACTCCCGCAAGCTCGCGCGCTCCACGTTCTACGCGATGTCGCGCTGGCAGGGCCGGATGGAGACCAAGCAGGGCTTCCTCGGCCGGATCGTGGACATCGGCGCCGAGCTGTTCGCGATGAGCGCCGCGTGCGTACGGGCCGAGCACCTGAAGGCCGCCGGTGAGCACGGCCGCGAGGCGCACCAGCTGGCGGAGGTGTTCTGCCGGCAGGCCAGGATCCGGGTCGAGGAGCTGTTCGCCAGGCTGTGGACCAACACCGACGACCTGGACCGCAAGGTCGTGGCCGGGGTGCTGACCGGTACGTACGCCTGGCTGGAGGAGGGCGTCATCGACCCCAGCGGCGACGGTCCGTGGATCGCCGACGCGACGCCGGGGCCCGCGCAGCGGGAGAACGTGCACCGGCCGATCAGGTAGGCGCGCACGACACCTTCCGGTGGACGTGCACCGGCGGATCCGGTGACGGGCGGATCCGCCGGTGACGGGACGGGGGACGGGCCGGTCCTCGCGAGCAGGGGACCGGCCCGTACTGGGTCCGGGCAGGGGACAGGCCCGTACTGGGCGGGGCAGGGGCGGCGGCCTCAGGCGGCCCGCAGCCGGTGGAAGCGGCGGCCGAACCAGGCCAGACCCGTGCCGTCCTGCCGGATGCGCAGCCGCTCGATCCCCATGAAGAGCACGCTGTGCGAGCCCATCGGGGTGACCTCACGGATCGTGCCGACGGCCGCGACCACGGCGTCCCGCAGCACCGGCACCGGCTCGGCCGCCTCCCACAGGTCCCAGGCGAAGCGCTCGGCCATCGTGGTCCCGGTGGCGCCGGAGAAGTGCCGGGCGAGCTCCTCGTGGCCGCCGTCCAGCACGTTCAGGCACAGCCGCCCGTTGGTACGGAACACCTCGTGCTGGGCGCTGCGCCGGTTGATGCAGACCAGGAGGGTCGGCGGGGAGTCGGTGACCGAGCAGACGGCGCTGACGGTGAGGCCGCAGCGCCCGGCCGGGCCGTCCGTGGTGAGCACGGAGACCGCGGCCGGCAGCCGGGCCATCGCCTCGCGGAAATCCGCGGCGGCCGGTCCTTCGGTGGTCATGGCCGGGGCCCCCTTCACATCGTTCCCCTCGTGTGTCACCTCGTGCGCCCGCCGCTTCCCGTGGGCGGTCTCCGTGCGCTTCCCGTATGCGGTGTCCATCCGCCTCACCTCATGTACAGGCCGCCGTTGGCGTCCCAGCAGGCGCCGGTGACGGAGGCGGCGTGGTCGGCGGTGAGCAGGGCCACCGTGTCGGCGATGAACGCGGGGGAGCCGAGCGTCCCCACCGGGATGCCCGCGACCACCGCCGCGAGCCTGTCGGCGGGCACGCTCTCGCGCACCACCGGCAGGTCCAGCGGCCCCGGCGAGACGGCGTTGACCGTCACCCCGCGCCCCGCCAGCTCCCGCGCGAACACCTTCGTCAGCGTCAGCACCCCGCCCTTGGCGGCCGCGTAGTGCGCGCCGGTGGCCGTGCCGCCGTTCTGCCCGGCGAGCGAGGCCAGATTGACGATCCGGCCGAAGCCGAGGTCAGCGAAGTGCGCGCCGAACACCTGGCAGCCGAGGAACGCGCCCTCCAGGTTGGTGGCCACCACCTCGGAGAAGCTCTCCGGAGAGATCGCCATCAGCTCCTCGACCTGGGACCGCCCCGCGTTGTTGACCAGGATGTGCGGCCCGCCCCAGCGCGCCGCGAGGTCGTCGCGGGCCGCCTCGAAGCAGTCCTTGCGCCGTACGTCCAGGAAGAGGCCCGTGGCGCGCTCACCGGCGGGGTCCAGCTCCGCCGCCGCGGCCGCCGCGCCCGCCGCGTCCAGATCGCCCAGCGCGACCCGGTGACCGGCCGCGAACAACCGCTCCGCGATGGCCCGGCCCAGGCCGCGCGCGGCGCCGGTCACCAGCGCCACCCGGCCGGCGGGCGCGGCGGCACCGCCGGTCATCGCGCGGCCTCCTGCTCCGCCGCGGGCAGCGCGACGTCCTCGCGCACGGTCAGCGGGCGGCCGACGCGCGCCTCGATCCTGGCGTACCGCCACAGCGCGTGCTCGCCGATCCGGGTCGTACGGAAGAGGTTGCAGGCGGCCGCGACGGTCGGCTGGTCGACGACGTCGGCCAGCAGATAGCAGGTCCACGGCCAGCCGCCGGACGGGCCGACCACGTGCTGGTCGTCGTCCATGGTGCCGAGGAGGGACACGCCGGGCAGCGCGGCCAGCTCGCCGGTCATCGCGGAGAACGCCTGCCAGACCTCACCGATCCGGTCGGTGGGCAGGTCGAAGAAGTTCTGGTTGACGCCGATGCAGAAGAGGACGCGCAGGGGACGGTCGGCCGGTTCGGTCATGGGTTCCTTCGCTCGCTTTCGGTCGGTACGGGGGTGCGGGAGGGCGGTTCGGTCGGTGCGGGGGTGTGGTTCGGTCGGTGCGGGGGAGCGGGAGGGGGATCCGCGGTACGGGATGCGGGAGGCCGGCCGGGATCACGGGTAGCCGGGGAACGGCTCGGCGCCGAGGAGCACCGCGCCGGCCCCGTCGTAGATGCCCTCCCCGAGGAAGGCGTGCAGCGGGACCACGGAGGCGTCCCGCAGCCGGCGCTGAAGGGCGTGATCGGAGGCCGCGGCCCCGGTGCCCGCGAGCTGGTAGGCCGTGCGGACCACGTCGAAACCGGTGCGTGCCGCGTGCGTCGCGGCCAGCCGCAGCAGGCTGGTGCGCTCGCGCCCCGCCTCCTCGCCGCGCGCCACCGCGTCGTACACCTCCTCGGTGATCTCGTAGAAGAACGCGCGGGCGGCGCGCAGCCGGGCCTCCGCCTTCGCCACCCCCATGCGGTAGTACGCGCGGCCGGCGAGCCGGGGCGCGCCGGTCACGCCGGTGCCGCCGCCGTCGCGGATCACCTGGTCCAGGGCGGCGCGGGCCACGCCGAGGTTCACCACCGCCAGCACCTGCGCGGCGTACGCGAGCGTGGGGTAGCGGTACAGCGGCTCGTCGACGCTCGGGGCGCCGCCGCGGACGAACGTCCGCTCCTCGGGGACCACCACGCCGTCCACCGCGAGGTCGTGACTGCCGGTGCCCTCCATGCCCACCGCGTCCCAGTTCTCCACCACGCGGACCTGCCCGGGGTCGAGCACCGCCGTGCGCGGCCGTCCCGCGCCCGGCTCGCCCGTGCCGATCCCGACCCCGATCAGGTCGGCGCCCAGGCAACCGCTGGCGAACCGCCACCGGCCGCTGACCTCGAAGCCGCCCGCGACCCGCTCGGCCGGCTGGATCGGGAACAGGCCGCCGGCGAAGGCCAGGTCGGGCCCGTCGGCGTACAGCTCGGCGAGGGTTTCCAGGGGGAGCGCCGCGAGATAGACGCCGGAGAAACCGAAACTCGCCACCCAGCCCGCCGATCCGTCCACGGCGGAAATCCGCTCGATCATGGCCAGGAAGCGGGCCGGCGGCAGGGCGTCCCCGCCGAACCGGCGCGGCGTACTGGCACGGTAGACCCCGGCCTTTTTGAATTCCGCCACCATGTCCTTCGGCACATGCCGCTTTTCGGTGAACTCCGCGCTCCGACGGGCGACCTCCGCGAGCATCGCGGCGAACTCCGGTGCTGCGCACTGCGCCGACTCCGGGACCGTGGGTGAATCCGCTCCGGCTGCCATGGAAACTCCTCGCCTCGCTGGTCGGAACCGCCTCAACTGGCTTTGCTCGGCGGTGAGTTCGACGCTACGGGTGGGCCGTGGCGGCCACAATGGGAGAACCCCCGGGCCGGTACGGGAGGTTTCCTTGCCCCGATGGGGATTTCCCTTACTCCGAGCCCGACAGGAGGGCGCAGACCCTTACTCCGCGGCCAGTGGCAGGGCGAAGGAGAACACCGCGCCGCGCGACGCGTGATCGTCCGCCCGAATGCGGCCGCCGTGCCGGGTGATGATGCGGTGGCTGAGCGCCAGCCCGATTCCGCTGCCGTTCTCCTTCGAGGTGAACACCCCGTCGAAAATGCGGTCCCGCGGAATTCCGGCCAGCCCCGGGCCGTGGTCCCGTACCCGCAGTTCCCCGTGCTCCCCGGCGCGCCGCGTCGTGATCTCCACCCGGCGTTCCGCCGGCGGCAGCCCCGCCACCTCGTCGATCGCGTTGAACGCCAGATTGAGCACCACCTGGCCGATCAGGACCGCCTCGCAGCGCACCGGCAGCGGCTCCGCCGACAGCTCCAGCGCGACCTCCGCGCCGCGCTGCCCGGCCCGCAGCCGGAAGAAGTACGCACAGTCCTCGACGATCGCGTTCAGGTCGGTCAGCTGCTCGGACTGCTCCAGCCGCATCACATAGCTCCGCAGTCCGGCGATGATCCGGCTGGCCCGCTCGATCTGCCGGCTCGCGTGGTCCAGGCCCCACAGCACCGACTCCTGGTCCGCGCCGCCGCCGGCCGCGAGCCTGCCCCGCGCGCCCGCCACGAAGTTCGAGGCGGCGGCCAGCGGCTGGCTCAGCTCGTGCGCGATGGCCATGGCCATGTCGCCCATCGCGTTCTCCCGCGCCAGATGGTTCAGCTGCTGCAGATCGCGGCGGTGCTCCTCCTCCTCGCGCACGCGGTCGGTGATGTCGTGGAACAGCAGCAGCGCGCCCCGCAGATCGCTCTCGATGTCGATGCGCTGGCAGGTGGCCGCGAACCACTTCACCGTCGCGTCGCCCGCCGCCATCCGGTACCGGGCGTGCTGCGGCGGCGCCCCCGCCCGCGCGGCCGCCACCGCCCGCCGCAGCTCCGCCGCGGACCCGCCCCGGCACCGGGCCGCGAGATCACTGCCGGTCAGCGCCGCGGCATCGGTACCGAGCAGCTTGCCCGCCGACTCACTCGCATAGGTGACCCGGGCGTCGTCGTCCAGCACCACGATGCCCTCGGCGAGATTCGGCAGGAACGCCCGCAGCCGGCCCTCCGTCCGGAACAGGTCCCGGCGCACCGCCTTCTCCTCGGCGATGTCCCGGAACTGCACCATCACCACCGCACGGGACGGCAGGTCCACCCGGATCGCGATCGCCTCGGTCAGGATCTCCTCGCCCGAACGGGACCGGTAGCACCACTCCGTGGCGCTCGTGCCGTGCTCCGCCGCGCGCTGCAGCCACGCCACACCGGTCTCCCTGCGGTACTGGCGCGCATTGCCGCTCATGTCCGGCGCCTTCAGCGGCCGCAGCTCGTCCACCGAGAAACCCAGCAGGTCGCAGGCGGCCCGGTTGGCCCACAGGATGTCCTTGGTCCGGGCGTCGTGCACCAGCACGCAGTACTTCAGCGCCTGCACCAGCCGCCGGTAGCCGTCCTCCTCGCCCCACGCGTCCGCCTCGGGATGGTCCATTCCGCCTCTCACTCCGCTCTCACCCGGCGGACGGACCCAGCCCCGCCCGGTACATGTCGCGCGCCAGCGTGGTGATGCTGCGCGCGCCGGTCTTCTCCCGGATACGGGTGCGGTGCACGTCCACCGTCTTGACGCTGATGCCCAGCCGGGATGCGATGTTCTTCCCGGCCAGCCCCTCGATGACCAGGTGCAGCACCTCGCGCTCGCGCGGACTGAGCCGCGCCAGCCGGGTACGCAGCGCCCGCTCCTCGGCAGCCCGCGCGAACCGTTCCTCCGCCGTGCGCAGCGCGCCCTGCACCACGTCGAGCATGTGCTGCGGGTCGTACGGCTTCTCCAGGAAGTCCACCGCGCCCCGCTGCAGCGCCCGTACCGACATCCGGATGTCACCGTGCGCCGACACGAAGACCACCGGGATCACTGAGCCCGCCCGGTTCAGCTCCTCCTGGAGCTGGAAACCGCCCGCGCCCGGCATCCGTACGTCCAGCACCAGGCAGGCCGGCCGCGCGGGATCGTAGGACGCCAGGAAGGTGCCGACGTCGTGATAGCAGCGCGAGGCGATGCCGACCGACTCCAGCAGCCACGCCAGCGACGCGCACAGCTCCCGGTCGTCGTCGACGATGTGCACGACGGGCGCGGTCACCGGCTCCCCACCTCACAGTTCGTTCACGGCTCACCGAAACGTTCACCCAGAGGCTAAGCAGCGGCAGCCGCCGACGACAGGGCCCACCCATCCGCCGCCTGTACGGGATATGCCGGGGTGACTACGGCTTTCCCCGATTGACAGCGGGCTCCCCGCACCACCCCACGTGCCTCCCGACGCCCCCGCCCGGACCGATCATCCGCGAGCTGGTGTCCGCACTCCGGACGTGACCGGCCACAATGGTGCCCATGACGGAATCCCTCGCCCATCCGCATCTGCGTTTCACCCCGTCGGCCGCCGCACCCGGTGAGCCACGCGACATCGTGATCCTCGGCTCCACCGGCTCCATCGGCACCCAGGCGATCGATCTCGTCCTGCGCAACCCCGGCCGCTTCCGCGTCACCGGCCTGTCCGCGGCGGGCGGCCGGGTCGCGCTCCTCGCCGAGCAGGCCCGGCAGCTGCGCGTCGGCACGGTCGCGGTGGCCCGCGAGGACGTGGTGCCCGCGCTGCGCGAGGCGCTGGCGGAGCAGTACGGAGCGGGCGAGCCGCTGCCGGAGATCCTGGCCGGACCCGACGCCGCCACCCAGCTCGCCGCCACCACGTGCCACACCGTCCTGAACGGCATCACCGGCTCCATCGGCCTCGCCCCCACCCTCGCGGCCCTGGAGAGCGGCGCCTCCCTGGCGCTCGCCAACAAGGAGTCGCTGATCGTGGGCGGCCCGCTGGTCAAGGCGCTCGCGAAGCCCGGCCAGATCGTCCCCGTCGACTCCGAGCACTCCGCGCTCTTCCAGGGCCTGATGGGCGGCCCCCGCGAAGAGGTGCGCAAGCTGGTCGTCACCGCCTCCGGCGGCCCGTTCCGCGGCCGCAGCAGGGCCGAACTCGCCACCGTCACGCCCGAACAGGCCCTCGCGCACCCCACCTGGGCCATGGGCCCCGTCATCACGATCAACTCCGCGACCCTGGTCAACAAGGGCCTGGAGGTCATCGAGGCACACCTGCTGTACGACGTGCCCTTCGAGCGCATCGAGGTCGTCGTCCACCCGCAGTCCTACATCCACTCCATGGTCGAGTTCACCGACGGCTCCACCCTCGCCCAGGCCAGCCCGCCCGACATGCGCATGCCCATCGCGCTCGCCCTCGGCTGGCCCGAGCGGATCCCCGACGCGGCCCCCGGCATCGACTGGACCAAGGCCCACACCTGGGAGTTCTTCCCGCTCGACCAGGAAGCCTTCCCCTCCGTACCGCTCGCCTGCCACGTCGGCACCCTCGGCGGCACCGCACCCGCCGTCTTCAACGCCGCCAACGAGGAATGCGTCGACGCATTCTTGAAGGGCGGGCTGCCCTTCACAGGAATTGTCGATACGGTCGCCGAAGTCGTCGCCGAGCACGGCACGCCCGCTCCGGGAACCTCCCTGACCCTCTCGGACGTACTGGAAGCGGAGACCTGGGCGCGCGCCCGCGCCCGCGAACTGGCCGCCCGCGCGGCACGCACACCATCGGAGGCCCGCGCATGACGACCTGGATGACCATCCTCGGCATCGTCGTCTTCGTCGTCGGCCTGCTCTTCTCGATCGCCTGGCACGAGCTGGGTCACCTGTCGACGGCCAAGATGTTCGGCATCCGCGTGCCGCAGTACATGGTCGGGTTCGGTCCGACGATCTTCTCCCGCCGCAAGGGCGACACCGAGTACGGCATCAAGGCCATCCCGGCCGGCGGCTACATCCGCATGATCGGCATGTTCCCGCCCGGCGACGACGGCAAGCTCTCGGCACGCTCCACCTCACCCTGGCGCGGCATGATCGAGGACGCCCGCTCGGCCGCCTTCGAGGAACTGCAGCCCGGGGACGAGAAGCGGCTGTTCTACACCCGTAAGCCCTGGAAGCGCGTCATCGTGATGTTCGCCGGGCCGTTCATGAACCTGATCCTCGCGGTCGTGATCTTCATGAGCGTCCTGATGGGCTTCGGCATCAACACCCAGACCACCCAGGTCGGCTCGGTCTCCGACTGCGTC
This sequence comes from Streptomyces sp. NPDC047117, assembly GCF_040643545.1. Lineage (NCBI taxonomy): Bacteria > Bacillati > Actinomycetota > Actinomycetes > Kitasatosporales > Streptomycetaceae > Streptomyces > Streptomyces sp. NPDC047117. Next base: position 443,060 of record NZ_JBEYUN010000004.1, read on the forward strand.
ATCGCCGCCTCGGCCAAGACCGACAAGTGCCCTTCCGACGCCAAGGACTCCCCGGCCAAGGCCGCCGGACTGCGGGCCGGCGACAAGATCGTCGCCTTCGACGGGCGCCCCGTGCCCGACTGGAACACCCTCCAGCAGGCCATCCGCGACACCACCGGACCCGCGACGATCACCGTCCGGCGGGACGGCGCGGAGAAGGTGCTGCAGGCCGACCTGATCAAGAACAAGGTCGCCAAGACCGACGGCCACGGCGGCTACGTCACCGACCAGTACGTCACCGCCGGCTTCCTCGGCTTCACCCCCGCCAGCGGCATCGTCCGGCAGGACTTCGGCCAGTCCGTCGACCGCATGGGCAACATGGTCACGCAGGGCGTCGACTCGCTGATCGCACTCCCCGGCAAGGTCCCCGACCTGTGGAACGCCGCCTTCAACGGTGGCGAGCGCAAGCAGGACTCCCCGATGGGCGTGGTCGGCGCGGCCCGCGTCGGCGGCGAGGTCTTCTCCCTGGACATCCCGCCCTCGCAGCGGGTGGCGACCATGCTCTTCCTGGTCGCGGGCTTCAACCTCTCCCTCTTCCTGTTCAACATGCTCCCGCTGCTGCCGCTGGACGGCGGACACATCGCGGGCGCCCTGTGGGAGTCGCTGCGCCGCGCCTTCGCCAAGGTCTTCCGGCGCCCCGACCCCGGCCCCTTCGACGTGGCGAAGCTCATGCCCGTCGCCTACGTCGTCGCCGGGATCTTCATCTGTTTCACGCTGCTGGTGCTGGTCGCGGACGTGGTGAACCCCGTACGGCTGACCGGCTGACAGGACGCCCACAAGCCCGCTTCGGAACGCCGGGCACTCGTGTGAACACGCACGGGTGTCCGGCAACAGTCCTTTCGGGCGGTGTAAACCTGCGCGATGTGCCTACGGCAATCCCCGTGACGTAACCTCGGCCACGGAGCCCGCCGATCTCGGGTCCTTGATCACACCTTGGGGAAGCTCGTCAGATGACTGCCATTGCGCTGGGAATGCCGGACGTTCCGACCAAGCTCGCCGACCGCCGTGTCAGCCGCAAAATCCACGTCGGTCCGGTGGCCGTCGGCGGCGACGCCCCCGTCTCCGTGCAGTCGATGACGACGACGCGTACGGCGGACATCGGGTCGACGCTGCAGCAGATCGCGGAGCTGACCGCGTCGGGCTGCCAGATCGTGCGGGTGGCGTGTCCGACGCAGGACGATGCGGACGCGCTGCCGGTGATCGCGAAGAAGTCGGGGATCCCGGTGATCGCCGATATTCACTTCCAGCCGAAGTACGTGTTCGCGGCGATCGACGCGGGCTGTGCGGCGGTGCGGGTGAACCCCGGCAACATCAAGCAGTTCGATGACAAGGTCAAGGAGATCGCCAAGGCCGCCAACGATGCGGGGACGCCGATCCGGATCGGGGTGAACGCGGGGTCGCTGGACCGTCGGCTGCTGCAGAAGTACGGGAAGGCCACTCCCGAGGCGCTGGTGGAGTCCGCGCTGTGGGAGGCGTCCCTCTTTGAGGAGCACGGCTTCCGGGACATCAAGATCTCGGTGAAGCACAACGACCCGGTGGTGATGGTCAACGCCTACCGGCAGCTGGCGGCGCAGTGCGACTACCCGCTGCACCTGGGCGTGACCGAGGCCGGCCCGGCCTTCCAGGGCACCATCAAGTCCGCGGTGGCCTTCGGCGCGCTGCTGTCCGAGGGCATCGGCGACACGATCCGGGTGTCGCTGTCGGCGCCGCCGGCGGAGGAGATCAAGGTCGGTATCTCCATCCTGGAGTCGCTGAACCTGCGCCAGCGCCGGCTGGAGATCGTCTCCTGCCCGTCGTGCGGGCGGGCGCAGGTGGATGTGTACAAGCTGGCCGAGGAGGTCACGGCGGGCCTGGACGGCATGGAGGTGCCGCTCCGCGTGGCCGTCATGGGCTGCGTCGTCAACGGTCCGGGGGAGGCCCGCGAGGCCGACCTGGGTGTGGCTTCCGGTAACGGCAAGGGGCAGATCTTCGTGAAGGGCGAGGTCATCAAGACCGTGCCGGAGTCGAAGATCGTGGAGACCCTCATCGAGGAAGCCATGAAGATCGCTGAGCAGATGGAGAAGGACGGGGTGGCGTCGGGGGAGCCTTCGGTGGCGGTTGCGGGCTGAGTTGCGCCGAGTTCCGCGTCACCTGGCAGGGCCCCTCCCTCTCCCCACCACCCGGTGCGAGGCCCCTCCCCCACCTCCACCGCACTAAAAGCGAAACTAGCCCCCACCCACCGCCCCTCGCGCCCCCTGTGGATAACCGCGATTTCACGCCATGCGCCCCTGCCCCTCGCTCCGAGAGGGGCAGGGGCGCATCGCATGAACGCGAGGTACAGTGCCTGGACCTGCTCTCTTACGGCCCCGGCCCTGTCACGGTGAGGCAATCCGACACGTGCTGACGACCACCACGAAGGTCCTTGAGCCCGGGGAGCTCGACGATGCCCTCGCGGTCCTGGACCGCGACCCGGTCGCCAACGCCTTCGTCGCCGCCCGGGTCCAGGTCGCCGGGCTCGACCCCTGGCGGCTCGGCGGCGAGATGTGGGGCTGGTACGACAACGGCCGGCTGGAGTCGCTCTGCTACGCGGGGGCCAACCTCGTCCCCGTCTGTGCCACCCCCGAAGCCGTACGCGCCTTCGCCGAGCGCGCCCGCCGCCAGGGCCGCCGCTGCTCCTCCATCGTCGGCCCCGCGGCCCCCACGGCCGAGCTGTGGTCGCTGCTGGAGCCCGCCTGGGGCCCCGCCCGCGAGGTACGTGCCCACCAGCCGCTGATGGTCACCTCGAAGCCCGCGGCCGACATCGCCCCCGACCCGTACGTCCGTCGCATCCGCAAGGACGAGATGGACCTGATCATGCCCGCGTGCGTGGCCATGTTCACCGAGGAGGTCGGCATCTCCCCGCTGGCGGGCGACGGCGGGCTGCTCTACCAGGCCCGGGTCGCCGAACTGGTCGGCGCCGGCCGCTCCTTCGCCCGCGTCGAGGACGGCCAGGTCGTCTTCAAGGCCGAGATCGGCGCCGCCACGCTGCGCGCCTGCCAGATCCAGGGCGTCTGGGTCGCGCCCGAGTACCGCGGCAAGGGCCTCTCCGAGACCGGCATGGCGGCCGTCCTGCGGTACGCCCTCGCCGACGTCGCGCCCATCGTGAGCCTGTACGTCAACGACTTCAACACCGCGGCGCGTGCCGCGTACCGGCGCGTCGGCTTCGAAGAGGTCGGCGCGTTCATGAGCGTGCTGTTCTGACCGGGGCCGCCCGCCCGTGGCCGGTGTCCCGGGCGACCCGGCGTCTCCCGGCCGAGGTGTCCGGTCCGATCGTGTTCACCGCCCGGGCTGTGTACGCTCCCGACCATGGATGACGTCGTGGTCGGACCGCTCGACCTCGCTGCCCGCGTGGACGAGGCACTGGTCGTGCAGGCGCTCGCCTTCGGCCTGACCGACGACGAGATCGGGGTGCGCCGCCACATCGTGCTGCGTCACCTCACCACCCCCGGAGCGCGTGCCCTGGGCGCCACCACGTCCGAGGGCCGGCTGGCCGGCTTCGTGTACGGCCTGCCCAACGACCGCTCCCACTGGTGGTCCAGCGTCGTCGAGCCGTACCTGCGCAGCACCGGGCAGGACTTCTGGCTGGACGACTCCTTCGTCATCACCGAGCTGCACGTCCATCCCGCGTACCAGAAGCGCGGCATCGGCCGGGCGCTGATCACGCGCATCACCGACGAGGCGCCGTATCCGCGCAGCATCCTCTCCGCGATCGACACCGAGAGCCCGGCCCGCGCGCTGTACCGCTCGCTCGGCTACCAGGACCTCGCCCGCCGCGTGATCTTCCCGAGCGCCCCCGCGCCGTACGCCGTGATGGGCGCCCCACTGCCGCTGGCCCGTTGAGCGGGCCCTTCGCGGGGGCGTGCCGTCCGCGGCAGGCATACCGTCCGGGGCGGGCGTGCCGTCCGCGGTGGGGCCCGCTACGGGTCCCGCTACGGATCCCGCGGCGGGCCCCGCTACGTGGCGATTCGAACGCCCCCTTCCCCCTGATCAGGGGGTACCCGACTACGCTGCGTCACAATCGGCGCGATACCCATTTCCGTGGGCGAGGCCCCGCCCGATAACCTCGCCCCAGTCACCTTTCTTACGCAGGAGAATCACCATGGCCCAGGTCCAGCGCATGTCCCGATTGATGATCAAGACGCTGCGCGACGACCCGGCCGACGCCGAGACCGCCAGCCACAAGCTGCTCGTCCGCGCCGGGTACGTCCGCCGCACCTCCGCCGGCATCTGGACCTGGCTGCCGCTGGGCAAGAAGGTGCTGGAGAACGTCTCGCGCGTGGTGCGCGAGGAGATGGACGCCATCGGCGCCCAGGAGGTCCTGCTCCCCGCGCTGCTCCCCAAGGAGCCGTACGAGATCAGTGAGCGCTGGGAGGAATACGGCGACCTGCTCTTCCGCCTGAAGGACCGCAAGGGCGCCGACTACCTCCTCGGCCCCACGCACGAGGAGATCTTCACCCTCACGGTCAAGGACCAGTGCACGTCCTACAAGGACCTGCCGGTCATGCTGTACCAGATCCAGACGAAGTACCGGGACGAGGCGCGTCCCCGCTCCGGTGTGCTGCGCGGCCGCGAGTTCCAGATGAAGGACTCGTACAGCTTCGACACCTCGGACGAGGGCCTGGCGCAGTCGTACGCGCTGCACCGCGCGGCGTACCAGAAGATCTTCGCGCGCCTGGGCCTCGACTACCGCATCGTCTCGGCCGTCTCCGGCGCGATGGGCGGCTCCGCCTCCGAGGAGTTCCTGGCCCCCGCGGCGGCCGGTGAGGACACCTTCGTCGACTGCCCGCAGTGCGACTACGCGGCCAACACCGAGGCCGTGACGGTCAAGGTCGAGCCCGCGGACGCCACCGGCGTCGGTGAGCTGGAGGAGCTGGACACTCCCGACACCCCGACCATCGAGTCCCTCGCCGAGTACCTGGACGTCCCGGCCTCCGCCACGCTGAAGAACCTCCTGATCAAGGTCGACGGCGAGATCGTCGCGGTGGGCGTACCGGGCGACCGCGAGGTCGACATGGGCAAGCTCGGCGAGCACCTCGCCCCGGCCGTCGTCGAACTGGTCACCGCCGAGGACTTCACCGGCCGCGAGGACCTGGTCCGCGGCTACGTCGGCCCGCAGGGCCTGGCCGGCAAGGCCTTCCGGTACATCGCCGACCCGCGCGTCGCGCCCGGCACCTCCTGGGTCACCGGTGCCAACAAGGAGGGCAAGCACGCCCGGAACGTCGTCGTCGGCCGTGACTTCGAGGTGGACGACCACCTCGACGTGGTCGTCGTCGAGCCGGGCGACCCCTGCCCCAAGTGCGGCGCCGGGCTGGTCATCGACCGCGCCATCGAGATCGGCCACATCTTCCAGCTGGGCCGCAAGTACGCCGACGCGTTCGAGCTGGACGTGCTCGGCCAGAACGGCAAGCCGGTGCGGGTCACGATGGGCTCGTACGGCATCGGCGTCTCGCGTGCGGTGGCGGCGCTCGCCGAGCAGACCTACGACGAGTCGGGCCTGTGCTGGCCGCGCGAGATCGCTCCGGCGGACGTGCACGTCGTCGCGGCGGGCAAGGCCAAGCAGACGGAGCTGGCGCTGGAGGTCGGCGACAAGCTGGGCGCGGCGGGGCTGCGCGTGCTGGTCGACGACCGGGCCGGGGTCTCCCCGGGCGTGAAGTTCACCGACGCGGAGCTGATCGGTGTCCCGAACATCGTCGTCGCGGGCCGTCGCGCCGCCGAGGGCGTCGTCGAGGTCAAGGACCGGCGTACGGGGGAGCGCGAGGAGATGACGGTCGAGGAGGCGGTGGCGCGCCTGAGCGCGTAGTTTCCGACCTCGGTGGCGGGCCCGTGCGGTGACGTGCGGGCCCGTTGCCGTACCCCGTGCGGGGGGCTCGTGCGGTGTGTGCGGGGCCGCCGCCGTACCCCGTGTATCGCGGCCTGGCGGCCGCTCGTCCTCAAGCTCCCCCAGCTACCGCTGGGAGGTACCCCAGGACGGGCTTGATTCGGGCCGATGTGCGTCCTTGCCTGCCGGATGGTCCGGTCAGGCCGCACGAGCGACCGGCTTCACAGCCAGGTAGCGAACTCCAGCAGCAGTTCCCCGCGAGCGCGGTCGTCCCTCGTCGCGGCTCGGAGGCCCGCTTCCACCGCGCCGATGAGGGTCCAGCCGCGGAGGCGGTCGCGGTCGACGTCGAGGGAGTCGGCGAGTTTCGTGACGCGGCGGCGGGCGGCAGCCGCGGCGCCGGTGCCGGCGGCCAGGTCTTCCATGCGGTCCAGGACCAGCCCGACCAGGTCGTACGCGCGCTCCCCGAGTACGGGGCGCGGGCCCACGGCGAGCCAGGGCGTGCGGTGTCCGGCCAGCACCTTGCCCTGGCGGAACGCGCCGTGCAGGAGGACCTCTTCGGGGGCGTCGGCGGGCAGTGCGCGGCGCAGCTCCGCGGCCTCGTCGACCAGCGGGGCCGCGGACGGGACCGTCGCGCCGCGTTCCCGCAGGAGGTCCACGGCGGCGTCCGTACGGGCGGCGAGTGTCTCGAAGGGGTGGCCCTCCGTGGGCGGTACCCAGAGCCGGCGGACCGTCCCCGCCGCCTCCAGCAAAGCTTTCGCCTCGGGCAGTGAGCGCAGCGAGACGCCGCCGCGGAGGCGTTCGATGAGGAGCGCGCCGCTGTCCAGGTCGGCTCGGAGCAGCCGTGCCGCGCCCCAGCCGTCCCAGCGCGTCAGGGCCGCCGCCTCGGTCTCGGCGCCGGGCCGGCCGGGCAGCGGGAACTTCAGCGCGGCGGGCGTGCCGTCCTGCTGTGTGACGAGGACGAGGAGGCTGGCGCGGCCGCCGGGTTCGTGTACGCGCTCAAGGGTCAGCTCCCATGCCGCCAGCCGCTCCGCCACGCGGTCCGGGAGCGAGTCCAGCCAGGCGCGCGCGGGGCTCGCGGGGTCGTCGCCGATCGCGCGCACCAACCGTCTCGGCGGTTCGATGGGTGCCGTTGCCATGCTGGAGCTGTCCCTTTCTTCGGCGGTACCGGGGTGACCGGTGAGCCCGTACGGCCGCGGCGCGCTCAGAGCGCGTCGGCGGATCCGGTCGCGGTGGGCGACGGGCTGCCGGCCGAGGTCCGTTCGGCGAGCCCAGGGAAGGCTACGCCGCTGCCGCGCCAGCGCACCGCACGCACCGCTGCCTCGCGGAGCGATCCGGCCGCCGCGCGCCGCCGGGCCCCGGCGGAGGCGCGTACGAGGTCCGCGTACGCGCCGGCCACCCGGTCCTCCAGTTCGGCCGCGAGCCGGACGGCCGCCGCCGCGTCGGGCACGGGGAACGGCAGGGCGTACGCCGCGGCCGCAGCCTTCGGCCGGCCGCCGAGCGCGGTGATGCGGCGGCTCAGTTCGTCCCGGCGCGCACGGTGGGCGTCGTAGCCTTTCTGCGCATCTTCGCGCCGTCCGTCGTCGACCCGCGCCCCCACGACGCCGTACCCGTAGAGCGCGGCGTGTTCGGCGGCCAGGGCGTTCTGCAGGGCGTCCAGCTCGGCCTTCCGCTCCGGGTTCTCGTGCTTCTCCGCCGGCATCAGACGTTCTTCCCGTCCTTCTCGTCGTGGTCGTCCCGCGCTTCGAGCAGGTGGGCGTGGGCGGCGCCGGCCGCGGCGACCGAGGCGAGCAGCCGCGCGACCTCCGGCGGCGCGCTCACCAGCGCGGCCGTCCGCAGGTCGGCGGTGTGCCGCTCGGCCTCGGCCAGCGCGGCGAGGGCCTTCTTCTCCGTGCCGGGCACCTTCGGCGCGCGCTGCTGCCGCTGCGGCGTACGGGACGGCGAGGCGGTCGCGGAGGGCGTGGCCGTGGGGGAGCCGGTGGCCTCGGGGGTCTCGAACGCCGTGACGTGCCGGGCCACTTCGTCCCGCAGCGGGCGGATCCGCCGTTCCAGGCCGGGGTGCGCGGTCAGCGTCGCGTCGTACCGGGCCAGCAGCGCGCCGCTGTCCCGCGCGCCCTTGTCGAGCAGGGTGCGCCCGGCGGCGCTGTCCATGTCGTCGGACGCGGCGGGCTCCTCGGAGCAGCCCGCGAGCAGTGCCGCGCTCCCGAGCGCGGCGCCCGCCAGCAGGGCCCTTCTCCTCACGTGCGTACTCGGGTGCGTACTCGGCTGCGGCACGGTCCTCTTCCCGGGGGTCTGCGGGTGGTGATCTGGTGATCACCGCAGGCGAGCGTAACCGCGCCCGCGCACGGAATCGTCAGTACCCCGCCGGAACAGATAGGCTTTGGCCAGACACGCGACCATCCCACAACAGCACACGCGGCCGAGGAGTCACCCGGATGAGCACCACCCAGAGCGAGAGGCTGCGCGGACTGCTTGAACCGCTGGTCGCCGCGCGAGACCTGGATCTGGAAGAGATCGAGGTGACCCCCGCGGGCAAGCGGCGTGTGCTGAGGATCGTGGTGGATTCCGACGAGGGCGTCCAGCTGGACGAGTGCGCCGAGCTGAGCCGCGAGATCTCGCAGGCGCTGGACGACGCGGACGCCATGGGGGACGTCGCGTACACCCTGGAGGTCACCTCGCCCGGCGCCGACCGCCCGCTCACCGAGCAGCGGCACTACCGCCGGGCCACCGGCCGCCTGATCAAGGCCCAGTTGCACGAGGGCGGCGAGCTGGTCGCACGGATCATCGCCGTCGACGACGAGGGCCTGGACCTCGAAGTGCCGGGCGTGAAGGGGCGCAAGCCCACCGCCCGCCGGGTCGCCTTCAGCGAGATCGCCAAGGCGCGCGTGGAGATCGAGTTCAACCGCAAGACCGCGCCGGGCGCCGCCAAGGACGCGGCCCCCGCGGAAGACGACACCAACGACGAGAGCCAGGAGGAGGCGTAGCCGTGGACATCGACATGAGTGCCCTGCGGGGTTTGGTGCGGGAGAAGGAAATCTCCTTCGACCTGCTGGTGGAGGCCATCGAGTCGGCCCTCCTCATCGCCTACCACCGCACCGAGGGCAGCCGCCGTCACGCGCGCGTGGAGCTGGACCGCAACACCGGTCATGTGACCGTGTGGGCGAAGGAGGACCCGGCCGATCTGGAGGAGGGCGAGGAGCCCCGCGAGTTCGACGACACACCGTCGGGTTTCGGCCGGATCGCGGCGACCACCGCCAAGCAGGTCATCCTGCAGCGGCTGCGGGACGCCGAGGAGGAAGTGACGTTCGGTGAGTACGCCGGGCGTGAGGGTGACGTCGTCACCGGCGTGGTCCAGCAGGGCAAGGACCCCAAGAACATCCTGGTCGACATCGGCAAGCTGGAGGCCATCCTGCCGGTGCAGGAGCAGGTCCCCGGCGAGGACTACGCGCACGGCACGCGCCTGCGCTCGTACGTCGTCCGCGTCGTCAAGGGTGTCCGCGGCCCGTCGGTCACCCTCTCGCGCACCCACCCGAACCTGGTGAAGAAGCTCTTCGCGCTGGAGGTCCCGGAGATCGCGGACGGCTCGGTGGAGATCTCCGCCATCGCCCGCGAGGCCGGTCACCGCACGAAGATCGCCGTGCGTTCCACCCGCTCCGGGCTGAACGCCAAGGGTGCCTGCATCGGCCCGATGGGCGGCCGCGTCCGCAACGTCATGGCCGAGCTGAACGGCGAGAAGATCGACATCGTGGACTGGTCGGACGACCCGGCGGACCTGGTGGCGAACGCGCTGTCGCCGGCCCGGGTCTCCAAGGTCGAGGTCGTGGACCTGGCCGCGCGCTCCGCGCGGGTCACCGTCCCCGACTACCAGCTGTCACTGGCCATCGGCAAGGAAGGGCAGAATGCCCGGCTCGCCGCCCGGCTCACCGGGTGGCGGATCGACATCCGCCCGGACACCGAGGTGCCGGACCGGCAGGGCTGAGCCGTGACGCCGGCGGCGGATGCCGCCGGCGTCACGGCCGGCCACGGTCGGTTGCCGGCCATGGTCGATTGTCAGCCACGAAGGAATACGAGCGGCCGTTCGGTCCTTACCCCATAGGGGTGAGACCGCTACGGGGAGGTAGACTTAAGCAGTGTCTGGCCGGACGCATGCCCGCGCATGCCCTGAGCGATCGTGTGTGGGATGCCGGGAGCGAGCGGCCAAGGGCGATTTGCTGCGCATCGTGATGATCGATGGTGAGTGCACCCCCGATCCTCGCGGTACGCTGCCCGGCCGGGGTGCCTACGTGCACCCCACACTGGTCTGTCTCGACCTGGCGGTGCGCCGCCGGGCGTTCCCCAGGGCCTTCAGAGGCCCAGGACCGCTCGACACCGCGGCCCTGCGCCAGTACGTCGAGCAGACGACACCGTAAGACAGCACGTCGCACGGAAAACCGTGCGGTCAGGTACCTCGCGAGTCGGAAGTAGGTCGAGATTGCGATGAGCACTCGATGAGTACGCGATGAGTACGCCCATGAAGTAGCGACGGTCCGGTGGACACCCGGACCTAGAAGGAGCGAAGTGGCTAAGGTCCGGGTATACGAACTCGCCAAGGAGTTCGGAGTTGAGAGCAAGGTCGTCATGGCCAAGCTCCAAGAACTTGGTGAATTCGTCCGTTCGGCGTCCTCGACGATCGAGGCGCCGGTTGTTCGCAAGCTGACCGACGCTTTCCAGGCAGGCAACGGCAACGGCCGTGCTGCCGGCAAGCCCCAGGCGCGCAAGAGTGCGCCTGCCAAGCCGTCCGCGCCCTCCCCGGCGCAGTCGGCCCGCCCTGCTGCCCCGAAGCCGGGCGCCCCCAAGCCGGGCCCCGCGGCTCCGGCCGCCCCCGAGGCCCCGAAGGCCCCCGAGGCGCCGAAGAGCAGCAGCACCCCCTCCGCGGCGCCCGCTCCGGGCCCGCGCCCCACGCCCGGCCCGAAGCCGGCTCCCAAGCCCGCTCCGGCCGCGCCCGCGCAGCCCGAGTTCCAGGCTCCGCCGGCCGCCGCGCCGCAGGCGCCGAAGCCCGGTGCCACCCCCGGCCCGCGTCCGGGCGCCCGTCCCGGCCAGGACCGTCAGGACCGCGGCCAGGACCGTGGCCAGGGTCGCGGCGACCGCGGCCCGCGTCCCGGCGGCGACCGTCAGGGTCCGCGCCCCGGCGGCAACCGCCCCCAGGGCCCGCGTCCGGGCAACAACCCCTTCACCTCCGGCGGCTCCACGGGCATGGCCCGTCCGCAGGCTCCCCGTCCCGGCGGCGCGCCGCGCCCCGGCGGCCAGGGCGGCCCCGGCGGCCCGCGTCCGCAGGGCGCCGGCCAGGGTGGTCCCCGTCCCCAGGCGCCGGGCGGTAACCGTCCGACGCCGGGCAGCATGCCCCGTCCGCAGGGCGGCGGCGCCGGCCAGGGCGGTCCCCGTCCCGGCGGCGGCGCGCGTCCGAACCCGGGCATGATGCCGCAGCGTCCGGCGGCCGGCCCGCGTCCGGGCCCCGGCGGCCGTGGTCCCGGCGGCGGTGGCCGTCCGGGTGGCGGCGGCGGTCGTCCCGGCGGTGGCGGCGGCTTCGCCGGCCGTCCCGGTGGTGGCGGCGGTCGTCCGGGTGGCGGCGGCGGTTTCGCCGGTCGTCCCGGTGGCGGCGGTCCCGGTGGCGGCTTCGGCGGCCGTCCGGGCTTCGGCGGTCGTCCGGGTGGTCCCGGTGGCCGTGGTGGCACGCAGGGCGCCTTCGGCCGTCCCGGCGGTCCGGCGCGTCGTGGCCGTAAGTCGAAGCGGCAGCGTCGCCAGGAGTACGAGGCGATGCAGGCCCCGTCGGTGGGCGGCGTCATGCTGCCGCGCGGCAACGGTGCGACGGTTCGCCTGTCGCGCGGTGCCTCGCTGACCGACTTCGCGGAGAAGATCAACGCCAACCCGGCGTCGCTCGTCCAGGTCATGCTGAACCTGGGTGAGATGGTCACCGCGACGCAGTCCGTCTCCGACGAGACGCTCACGCTCCTCGGCGAGGAGATGAACTACGTCGTCGAGATCGTCAGCCCGGAGGAGGAGGACCGCGAGCTGCTCGAGTCCTTCGACATCGAGTTCGGCGAGAACGAGGGCGGCGAGGAGATGCTCGTCGCGCGTCCGCCGGTCGTGACCGTCATGGGTCACGTCGACCACGGTAAGACGCGACTGCTGGACGCGATCCGCAAGACGAACGTCATCGCGGGCGAGGCCGGCGGCATCACGCAGCACATCGGTGCCTACCAGGTCGCGACCGAGGTCAACGACGAAGAGCGTCGCATCACCTTCATCGACACCCCGGGTCACGAGGCGTTCACCGCCATGCGTGCCCGTGGTGCGAAGTCGACCGACATCGCGATCCTCGTGGTGGCGGCCAACGACGGCGTCATGCCGCAGACGATCGAGGCGCTGAACCACGCCAAGGCGGCCGACGTGCCGATCGTCGTCGCGGTCAACAAGATCGACGTCGAGGGTGCCGACCCGACCAAGGTGCGCGGTCAGCTGACCGAGTACGGCCTGGTGGCCGAGGAGTACGGCGGCGACACCATGTTCGTCGACATCTCCGCCCGCCAGGGCCTGCACATCGAGGAACTGCTGGAGGCCGTGGTCCTCACCGCGGACGCCTCGCTCGACCTGCGGGCCAACGCCGAGCAGGACGCGCAGGGTATTGCGATCGAGGCCCACCTCGACCGCGGCCGCGGCGCCGTGGCCACCGTGCTGGTCCAGCGCGGCACGCTGCGGGTCGGCGAGACGATGGTCGTCGGCGACGCCTACGGCCGAGTCCGCGCCATGCTCGACGACAAGGGCAACAACATCCAGGAAGCGGGTCCCTCGACCCCCGTCCTGGTGCTGGGTCTGACCAACGTGCCGGGCGCCGGCGACAACTTCCTGGTTGTCGACGAGGACCGCACCGCGCGTCAGATCGCCGAGAAGCGCGCGGCGCGCGAGCGCAACGCCGCCTTCGCCAAGCGCACCCGTCGCGTGTCCCTCGAGGACCTGGACAAGGTGCTCAAGGCCGGCGAGGTCCAGCAGCTCAACCTCATCATCAAGGGCGACGCGTCCGGTTCGGTCGAAGCCCTGGAGTCCTCGCTGCTCCAGCTCGACGTGGGCGAGGAGGTCGACATCCGCGTGCTGCACCGCGGCGTGGGTGCGGTCACCGAGTCCGACATCAACCTGGCGTCCGGCTCCGACGCGATCGTCATCGGCTTCAACGTCCGCGCCGAAGGCCGCGCGACGCAGATGGCCGAGCGCGAGGGCGTCGACGTCCGGTACTACTCGGTCATCTACCAGGCGATCGAGGAGATCGAGGCGGCCCTGAAGGGCATGCTGAAGCCGGAGTACGAGGAGGTCGAGCTCGGCACGGCGGAGATCCGCGAGGTCTTCAAGTCGTCCAAGCTGGGCAACATCGCGGGTGTTCTCATCCGGTCCGGCGAGGTCAAGCGCAACACCAAGGCGCGCCTGGTCCGCGACGGCAAGGTCATCGCGGAGAACCTCAACATCGAGGGTCTGCGCCGCTTCAAGGACGACGTCACCGAGATCCGCGAAGGCTTCGAGGGCGGTATCAACCTCGGCAACTTCAACGACATCAAGATCGACGACGTCATCGCGACGTACGAGATGCGCGAGAAGCCGCGCGTCTGATCACGCGAGCACTGCCCGCACGCGGTCCGGCCGGCCAGTACGGCGGCCGGGCGGCGAGCGGGACCGGGGCCGGTCGGCGGAGGAAATCCGTCGATCGGCCCCGGCCGTTCCGTGTACGGTTCAGTGACCGATACGCCCCCAGCTACCGCTGGGAGGTGCCCCCAACGCCCCCCGGGTGGCTCAACCCGAACCGCATGTACGTAGGGACGCTGTCCTTCGACCTCCTCCTCGGCGACGTACGGTCGCTGAAGGAGAAGCGCTCCGTCGTCCGCCCGATCGTCGCCGAGCTGCACCGCAAGTACGCGGTCAGCGTGGCGGAGGTCGGCGACCAGGACCTCTACCGCAGGGCCACGATCGGCCTGGCGGCGGTCTCCGGGGACGCGGGGCACCTCACAGACGTACTGGACCGCTGCGAGCGACTGGTCGCCGCGCGTCCCGAAGTGGAGCTGCTGTCGGTACGGCGGCAGTTCCACGGCGACCACGACGACTGACGCGGCGGCCGGCCGGGTAACCGGCCGGCTGTGCGGGCCGTCGGCGCCGCAAGCACCATGGTGGAAAGAAACTAGAAGGAGACGACCAGTGGCCGACAATGCGCGGGCGAAGAGGCTGGCGGACCTCATCCGGGAGGTGGTCGCCCAGAAGCTGCAGCGCGGTGTCAAGGACCCGCGGCTCGGTTCCCACGTGACCATCACGGACACCCGGGTCACCGGCGACCTGCGGGAGGCGACGGTCTTCTACACGGTCTACGGCGACGACGAGGACCGGGCCAGCGCCGCCGCCGGACTGGAGAGCGCCAAGGGCATCCTGCGCTCCGAGGTCGGGCGTGCCGCGGGCACCAAGTTCACGCCGACGCTGACGTTCGTGGCGGACGCCCTCCCCGAGAACGCCAGGACCATCGAGGACCTGCTGGACAAGGCGCGGGCCTCCGACGCCAAGGTCCGGGAGGCGTCCTCGGGCGCCGACTACGCCGGTGAGGCCGACCCGTACCGCAAGCCGGGCGAGGACGACGACGAGGACACCGCCGCCGAATGAAGCAGAAGGTCAACGTGCCGGACGGACTTGTCATCGTCGACAAGCCGGCCGGCTTCACCTCGCACGACGTCGTGGCGAAGATGCGCGGCATGGCCCGCACCCGCCGGATCGGGCACGCGGGCACGCTGGACCCGATGGCGACCGGCGTGCTCGTCCTGGGGGTCGAGCGCGCCACGAAGCTGCTCGGTCACCTCGCGCTGACGGAGAAGGAGTACGTCGGCACGGTCCGGCTGGGCCAGTCCACCGTCACGGACGACGCCGAGGGCGAGATCACGGAGTCGGCGGGCGCCAAGGAGCTCGGCCGGGACGCCATCCAGGAGCAGATCGACGCGCTGAGCGGCGACATCATGCAGGTGCCGTCCAAGGTCAGCGCGATCAAGATCGACGGGAAGCGGTCCTACGCCCGGGTGCGCGGCGGCGAGGACGTGGAGATACCGGCCCGCCCGGTGACCGTCTCCTCGTTCGTGCTGCACTCCGTGCACGAGACCGAGGCGGAGGACGGCACCCCCGTCACCGACCTGCTGGTCTCCGTCGAGTGCTCCTCGGGTACGTACATCCGTGCGCTCGCCCGCGACATCGGCGCCGGCCTCGGCACCGGCGGGCACCTCACGGCGCTGCGCCGCACCCGCGTCGGCCCGTACAAGCTCGACAAGGCCCGCACGCTGGAGCAGCTCCAGGAGGCCGTGGACGAGCCCGAGGGCGCGGGCCTGCCGATCATGCCGATCGGCGAGGCGGCGGCCGCGGCGTTCCCGCGCTGGGACGTCACCGTGCAGCAGGCCAAGCTGCTCGGCAACGGCGCGCGCATCCCGATGCCGGTCTTCGACACGGATGGGCCGGTCGCGGCGTTCTCGCCGGACGGAACGTTCCTCGCCCTGCTGGAGAACAAGGGCGGCAAGGCGAAGAGCCTGGCGGTCTTCGTCTGACAGCCGGACGGCGGACGCACGACGTGTCCCGTGGGCCCACGCGGCCCACGGGACATTTCTCTTTCCGGGTGCGGTTGCGGGGGGGGGCGAGGAGGGCGGCCGGTCCGCTCTGTTTCCGGGTGCGGGCTGGTCCGTTCGAGTGTCCCTTCCGCCGTATCCCTCGCGCGCCCCTCTTTCATCCCTTCGGCCGGGCGCTCGGAGCGAACCGCGGGCGTGGAGAGGGGCGCTTTCGGCGTGCGCCCTGTCCAGGACGATCACCGGCTGCCTACGGTCGAAATGACCCGGTACGCGGTGGCGGGGTCGACCGGCGACAGCGGGAGGTACGGCGATGGTGGTGCAGGCGGCCGACGCGGCGGAAGCGCTGGTGCGCATCCGCGACCTGGCGGGGCGGCCGCGTGGCACGGGCTTTGTCGCCGACCCCGACGGCACGGTGCTGACCAGCCACGAAGCCGTCGACGGCCTGGCCCGCCTGGTCCTGTACGGCGCGGACGGGCGGAGCTGCACCGTAGGCGCCGACGCCGTCGTCCCCCTCCCGGAGACCGGCCTCGCCCTCGTCCGCACCGGCGGCCTCGGCGTCCCGCCGCTGCCGGTCGCCGCGGGCCGCCCCCGGCCGGGCGCGGACGTACGGCTGTACGCGGGCCGGCATACGGAGGGGGAGCGGGGGGAGCGGTATGCCGCGGCCGACGAACTGCCGGGCCGCATCGTGGGAACCACCGCCGTGACGTACACGGCGACCGACCGCCACCACCATCTCGCGGAGGCGGTCGAACTGGCGGTGCGCGGCCCGGGCGGCGAAGCGCTGCGGCTGGGCGGGACGGCCGCGGGCGGCCCGGTGACCGACGCCGGGACCGGGGCGGTGCTGGCGGTGATGGGTACTGCGCTGCACCGGGGGGTGCGTATGGGGGCCGGGACGGGCGCCGGGACGGGGGTGCGTGCGGGCTCGGAGAGGGGCCGACCTGTAGGTGGTGGGACCGGTCCGGACGGCTTTGCGGTCCCGCTGCATGCCGCGGCCGAGGCGTTCCCGCGGGGCCCGCTCGCCGAGCTGCTGGCCCACAACGCCGCCACGGTCCCCGCGTACGGCCCCGACCTCAACCTCGCGGGCGCGCTGGCCCTCACCACGACCGCCATGGGAACGACAGGCGGCCCCGGCCCCTGGCGTGACCCGGTCGAACGCCCCGACGTGGCGGAGGAGTTCACGGCCTTCGGCGCGCACGAGGCGGGCGGCGCCCCGGCAGGCGGTTCCGGGTTGGCGCCGGCGGCACGGGTCCTCGCGCTGGTCGGCGAACCCGGTACCGGGCGCAGTACGGAGCTGGCGGCGCTCGCCGTCCGCCGCGCGCGGGCCGCCGCTCCCGCCCCGACGGTCCGGCTGCGCGGCGCCGACCTGCGCGCCACGGACCGCGGGCTGCGGGACGCCGTGGGGCGGGCGCTGCGGTCGGCGGGGCGCGTGCTCAGCGCCTCGGGACCGACCCCGGGCGATCCCGCCACGGCGACGCCCGACGAGGTGGCCGGGCTCGCGCGGGCGGCCGGACGTGCCCTCCTCGTCCTGCTGGACGGCCCGGAGGAACTGCCGCCCGGCCTCGCCCACCGGCTCGCGGACTGGACCCGCGACACGGCCGAGTGGCTGCACGGCACCGGGGCCCAGCTGATCGTCGCCTGCCGCCCCGAGTTCTGGGAGACGGCCGGAACCCTCTTCCCTGACGCCTTCCTGCACCGGCCGCGCCACCCTGCGGTGACCCCGCCCGGCGCACCGGCGGGCGCGCTCCCGTCCTGCGTACGCCTGGGCGACCTGCCGTCGCGCCAGGCCGCCCGGGCCCGTGCCCGGTACGGTCTGCCGGCCGGCGCGCTGACCGCCGCCGACGCCGGGCATCCGCTGGCCCTGCGGCTGCTGGCCGAGGTACGGACGTCCGTCGTCGCGGCCGGCGGGGACGCGAAGGCGCTGGGCACGCCCCACCGCCACGAGATCTTCGGCGCCTCCCTGGATCTGCTCTGCCTGCGCGTGGCGGAACGACTGGCGCATGCGGCGCCTGCGGAGGGGCGGACGGGTGCGCCGGGGGAGCGGGCGACGCCGGGGAAGCGGGGTACGCCGGGGAAGCGGGGTACGCCGGGGAAGCGGGGTACGCCGGGGGAGGTGCGCCGGGCGGCCGCCCGGGTCGCCGGACGGGCGCACGAGGCGGCCCGCCGCTGCCTCGGCCCCGGCCAGGGGGAACTGGACCGGGCGTCCTTCGACGAGCTCTTCCCCTGGCGCACGGGCTGGGCGTCCGCCGTGCTCGCCGAAGGGCTGCTGGTGCCCGCGGGAGCCGGCTACCGCTTCCCGCACGAGGAGTTCGCCGACTGGCTCCAGGGCGCACACCTCGACGTGGACGACACGCTGGACGCCCTCGTGCACCGGCCGGCACGCGGCCACGCCGCGCGGCTGCCCGCCACGGCCGCGCCCGGGACCGGAGCGGCACCGACGGACCCGGACACGCCCGTCGTACCGCGGCACCGCATCGGCCCGGTGGTCGAGGCCCTGCTCCTCCTCGGCCGCCGGACCGGCCCGGAAGCGCTGGGCCGCCGCCTGGAGGGACTGGTGGCGGTGGTCACGGGCGAGGGAGGGGCGAGTGCCGGGGTGGCGAGCGCCAGAGCGATGAGCGACGCCCGGTGGTGGGCGGAGCATCTGCTCGGCGAGGTCCTGCTGCGGCTGCCCGACGCGGTTCCGTACGCGCGGGTGCTGCATCTGCTCGCGGCCCGCGTGACGGACCGCTCGGCGCTGGCCGGCGGCTTCGACCGGACGGGCCTCGACGCGTTCGGCCCCTGGTTCTGGGAACGGCTGCCGCTCGACCCGGCAACCCGCCTCGACCTCGTCCGCCGCCTCCTCCCGGCGGACGGCCCACCGTCCGAATCGGCGGCGGCCGGCAGGGGAACGGGCACCGCGTCTCCCGCGTCGGCGGCGGACGGCGGGGGAGCGGGCACTGCGTCCCGCGAATCGGCGGCCGACCGCGGGGGAGCGGGCACCGCGTCTCCGGCGCCCGCGCCCACCCTGCTCTCGGTTCCTCCCGCCCAGAGGGCCCCTGACGGGCACATCACCCCCACGACGCCCGCCGAGGCCGGTGTACGCGCGTCCGGCGTACGCGTCGCCTCTGCGGAGCCGGGAGAGTCCGGCGTACCCGCCACCCCCACGACGCCCGCCGAGTCCGGTACACGCGCCGCCGCCACGGAGCCCGCCGAACCCGGCGCACCGGCCGTCCCCCGTCCGCCCCGTTTCCTCGGGCTCGCGGCGGCGCTGCTGCGAGCCGATCCCCGGCGGGCGCAGCCGCTGCTGTGCCGCTGGTTCGACGACGAGCGTCCGCTGCAGCGCGGGCGGAGCGCCGTACCGGCCGGGCCCGGCGAAGCGCAAGGGCCCGGTGGCACCCCGCCGCAGGAGCCGACCGTCGCCGCGGCCGCCCAGGCGCTGCTGCACACCCACCGCCGCCGCGCGACCGACGCCCTCACGGAGGCGCTGGCCGCCGCCGCGCACCCGCGCGCCGACGAACTCCTCACCGCCCTCGCCGAGGACGAACCCGCCGCCCTCTGCCGCGCCGTGGACCGCTGGTCCCGCGACGACCGGCCCGCGCGCCGGGCGGCCGCCGCCACGTACGCGCTCGCCGTGACCGGGCACGCCGCCGCCGAGGCGGACCGTGAACTGCTGCGCCGGGCCGCCTGCACACTGCTCGACCGGCCGGGCGACCCGGGCGTGCACGGGCGCGCACTGGCCCTGCTCGTGGCCGACCGGGCCACCCGTTCCCGGTACCTGGACCGGGCGCTGGCCCGCTTCACGGCGGGTGATCCCGCGCTGCCGCCCGCCGCCTTCGCCGCCGCCCTGACCAGCCACCCCGAACCGGTACTCGCCGCCTTCCAGACCCGCCTGCGCCGCTCGCCCACGGCCGGGTCCGGCGGCGCGGAGACCGCCGACGACGATGCCGCCCCCGACGCCGC
The DNA here is from genome assembly GCF_040643545.1 of Streptomyces sp. NPDC047117. NCBI lineage: Bacteria > Bacillati > Actinomycetota > Actinomycetes > Kitasatosporales > Streptomycetaceae > Streptomyces > Streptomyces sp. NPDC047117. The sequence goes on from NZ_JBEYUN010000004.1 coordinate 462,476, forward strand.
CGAGGCCGTGCTGCGTACCCTCGCGGGCGTCTCGACCCCCGCACTCGCCCGGCGGGCCGCCGCCCTCGTCGACGAGTACGCCATCCGCTTCCCGTGGACGGCGGCCCGTCCCGTCGCGGACTTCGTGGCCGGCCGCATGGAAGCGGGGCCCGGCGCCCGTACGGTGCTGCGGCCGCTCGCCGTACGGCTGCTGACCGCGCACGCCGCCCCCGTACGGTGCGCGCTGGTGCCCGTACTGGCCGGTGCGGGCAGCACCGCCTCCCGCCCGCTCCGCCAGGAGTTGCTGGACGTCCTGCTGGAGCGCGAGCACAACGGTGCCGGCCGCGGCGGGTGCCCGGCCGCCGCGCCCGACCCCACCGTGCTGGACGCGCTGCTGTGCGCGGCCGCGCAGGGCGCCGCGCACCGCCCCGAAGCGCGCACCCGGGACCTCGTGCACCGCACCGGCATGCTGCACGTGCGGACGACCGAGGGCGCGGCCCGCTTCGACCGGCGCCTGGTCGAGCTGGGCCGCCTGCTGCCGGAGTTCGCCGCGATGGTGCGGACGTGGCTGGCCGACGCGCCCGCGGAGTGGGCCGCCGTCGTGGGCCCCAGCGCCCGCGCCATGCTCGGCCCCCGCCACCCGTCGGACCTGCCGCCGCCGCTCGCGCCCCCGTCCGCCGCACCGTCCCCGGCACAATCACCGTTGCCGTCGCCGCCCGCGGCACCGTCCCCGTTCCCGTCACCGTCGCCGCTCCCGCCACCGCCCCCGGCACCGGCCTCGGCGCCCTCCTCCGCGCGGCCTCCCAAGGGCTGCCTCATGCGCCCCGTGGCGCACGGCGCCCTTCGTACGCCTGTGCAGGGCGCCCCGCATCCGGCCTGAGCTCCCGTCCGACATCCGTCCGCACACCCGGCCCCGCCTGCGCGCATCGGCCGCTCCCCGCGCGGCCACCCGAGGTGAGCCCACCCTTCGCGCGAACCACACCCCCCGGCATGGCAGTCTTAGACCTGCGCAATGCCGTATCGGTGTAGTGAACAGACAAGAGTTCGGGCAAGGAGCGGGCACAGTGCAGCGCTGGCGTGGCTTGGAGGACATCCCCGAGGGCTGGGGGCGCAGCGTCGTCACCATCGGCTCCTACGACGGCGTGCACCGCGGGCACCAGCTGATCCTGGGCAAGGCCGTGGCGCGCGCCCGGGAGCTGGGCGTACCGGCCGTGGTGGTCACCTTCGACCCGCACCCCAGCGAGGTGGTCCGGCCCGGCACGCACCCGCCGCTGCTCGCGCCGCACCACCGGCGGGCCGAGCTGATGGCCGAACTGGGCGTGGACGCCGTGCTGATCCTCCCTTTCACGAAGGAGTTCTCGAAGCTGGCGCCCGCCGACTTCGTGGTGAAGGTGCTGGTCGACAAGTTGCACGCCAAGCTCGTCGTGGAGGGCCCCAACTTCCGCTTCGGGCACAAGGCCGCGGGCAACGTCGAGACCCTGGCCGAGCTCGGCCGGACCTACGACTACGACGTGGAGGTCATCGACCTCTTCGAGCGGGGCGAGGCGGGCGGCGGCGAGCCGTTCTCCTCCACGCTCACCCGCCGGCTGGTCGCGGCCGGTGACATGGCCGGCGCCGCCGAGGTGCTGGGGCGCCCGCACCGCGTCGAGGGCATCGTCGTACGCGGCGCCCAGCGCGGTCGCGAACTGGGTTTCCCGACCGCCAACGTCGAGACCCTGCCGCACACCGCCATCCCCGCCGACGGCGTGTACGCGGGCCATCTCCACGTCGAGGGCGAGGCGATGCCCGCCGCGATCTCGGTCGGCACCAACCCGCAGTTCGACGGCAAGATCCGCACGGTCGAGGCGTACGCCATCGACCGCGTCGGGCTCGACCTGTACGGCCTGCACGTCGCCGTGGACTTCGTCGCGTACATCCGCGGCCAGGAGAAGTTCGACACCCTCGACGCGCTGCTGGAGCGGATGGCCCTGGACGTCAAACAGGCCCGCGCGCTGGTGAGCCAGGACCCGCCCACCGCGTCCTGAGACCTCTGGCCAAGAACGCGTGAACCCCCTTGCTCAGCAAGGGGGTTCACGCGTTCTTCACGCGCTCTGCCGTACGCCGCGGCTACTGCCGGCTACTGCTGCTGCGGGGGCTGCTGCCACGCCGGCTGCGGCCCGGGCTGCCCCGGCTGTCCCTGCGGAGCGGACTGCGGGGGCTGACCCTGCTGGGGCGGCTGCTGGGGGTAGCCGTAGCCGTACGGCCCGCCGGACTGCGGGTTCTGCGGCGGCTGTTGCTGCGGCGGGTACTGCTGCGGGGGCTGCTGCTGCCACCCCGGCTGCGGCCCGGGCTGTCCGGGCTGACCGGGGTACTGACCCGGCCGGCCAGGCTGTCCCGGCTGGCCGGGGTACTGGCCGGGCTGCCCCGGCTGGCCGGGGTGGTGGCCCGGCTGCGGCTGGCCCGGGGCCGCCTGGCCCGGTCCCTGCTGGTACCCGCCCGGCATCGGCGGCGCCGCGTTCGGGGGCTGGGTGCCGCCCTGCTGCTGGGTCCACAGCCCCTGCGCCTGCTGCGCCCGCGAGAAGTCCTCGGCCACCATCGCCGAGAGGTTGAAGTACGCCTCACGGGTCCGCGGCCGCATCATGTCGAGGTCGACCTCGGCACCCGCCGACAGGTGCTCGTCGAACGGTACGACGACCACGCCGCGGCAGCGCGTCTCGAAGTGCGACACGATGTCCTCGACCTTGATCATCTTTCCGGTCTCGCGCACCCCGGAGATCACCGTGATGCTGCGCGAGACGAGGTCGGCGTAGCCGTGCGCCGAGAGCCAGTCCAGCGTCGTACTGGCGCTGCTCGCACCGTCCACCGACGGCGTGGAGATGATGATGAGCTGGTCGGCGAGGTCCAGCACGCCGCGCATCGCGCTGTAGAGCAGGCCCGTACCGGAGTCCGTCAGGATGATCGGGTACTGCTGGCCCAGGATGTCGATGACGCGGCGGTAGTCCTCGTCGTTGAAGGTCGTCGAGACGGCCGGGTCGACGTCGTTGGCCAGGATCTCCAGTCCGGACGGCGCCTGGGACGTGAACCGCCGGATGTCCATGTAGTTGTTGAGGTACGGGATCGCGGTCACCAGGTCGCGAATGGTCGCCCCGGTCTCGCGGCGCACGCGGCGCCCGAGGGTGCCGGCGTCCGGGTTGGCGTCGATCGCGATGACCTTGTCCTGCCGCTCGGTCGCCAGCGTGGCACCGAGCGCGGTGGTGGTCGTGGTCTTGCCCACGCCGCCCTTGAGGCTGATCACCGCGATGCGGTAGCAGGAGAGTACGGGCGTACGGATCAGCTCCAGCTTGCGCGCCCGCTCGGCCTCCTCCTTCTTGCCGCCGATCTTGAACCGCGAGTTGCCGGGCTGGTTGGCCCCGGGCTTCCGTGCCTTCTGCTTGCCCTTGATCAGCCGTTCCGAGGACAGCTCCACGGCAGCGGTGTACCCGAGCGGCGCCCCGGCCGGACCGTGACCGCCCTGCTGCTGTCCCTGTCCCGGCTGCTGTCCCTGGCCCTGGGCCGGCCAGCCACCCGAACGCGGGTCGCCACCCTGCTGAGGGGCCCCCTGCGCACCGGGGTACCCCTGCGGCCCCGCCTGCTGCCCCTGCTGCCCGTGCGGCGGCTGCCCGGGCACAGCGGCCTGACCAGGCACACCGCCCTGACCGGGACCACCGGGCTGGCCGGGGCCTCCGGGCTGACCGTACGGGTTGGGCCGGCCATTCGGCTGCGCGCCGGGCGGACCCTGCTGGGGGTGGGGCTGACCGGGCTGACCCGGCTGACCCGGCTGACCCGGCTGACCCGGCTGTCCGGGCTGGCCCTGCGCGGGCGGCTGCGGATATCCGTAACCGGACTGCTGCGGGTATCCGTACCCCGACTGCGGCCCGGGAGCACCGGGCACACCACCGGGCTGCCCGCCCTGCTGGCCGTGCGGCTGCCCGGGCTGCCCCTGCGGCTGTCCTGCCGGCCCCTGCGACTGCGCGCCGGGCTGCCCCGGCTGGGCGGCATTCGGCTGCCCGGGCTGACCAGGCTGGCCGTGCTGAGCGTGGGGCTGCCCCGGCTGGCCGGGCTGCGGGCCCGGCTGCGCGCCCGGACCGGCGGCACCGGGAGTCTGCCCGCCCTGCCCCGTGGCGGGGTAGCCGTAACCCCCCTGACCGCCCGGCTGCCCCTGAGCCGGGTAACCGTAGCCGCCCTGCTGGGCCGGCTGACCGGGCTGAGCCTGCGCCGGGTAGCCGTAACCACCCTGCTGCGCGGCCTGATTCGGAAGGGGCACCTGGTTCGGAACGGCGGCCTGAGGCGGTACACCAGGAGCCGCGGCCCCCGACGCGGGCCCCGCTGCAGGCTGGCCGCCAGGCCCGGCCTGCTGCCCCGGCACGGCCCCGGATGCCGGCGGGAAGCCATACCCACCCTGGCCCTGGTCCTGACCCTGCCCCTGAGCCTGGTCCTGACCCTGCGAGGGCCATGCACCGGCCGACGGCGTACCGGCCGACGGCGCACCGGACCCCGCGGGCGTGTCGGGCGTGCTCTGCGCCTGCGCCTGCGGGTCGGCGGGCTGGAACTCCGGCGGAAGCGGCGGCAACGAAGCCGCGGGTCCCTGCGGCGCGCCCGGCGACCACGCCGAGGCCGACGGCGCACCGTGCGGCGGCGTCGGAGGCGCAGCGTCCTCACTCAACGGCTCGGGCTGCCCGACACCCCCCTCACGACCACCGGCACCAGCACCAGCGGCACCGCCACCCTGCTCGCCCCCGGCAGCCCCCTCGGCCGAAGTCTCCTTCTCCCCGCCCTGCAAGCCACTACCGACACTCGCCGCACCGGAGCCTTCCGCTCCCGCCGTACCGGCAGCCGCCCCATCGTCCGGGCCCCCGCCCGAACTCGCGGCCTCATCGCTGCCCGTCCCACGGCTCCCCGACTCACTCACCGGAGCCGGAGCCGGCGCCGGTGCCGGAGCCGACTCAGGCATCGACGGCGTCACCACCGGAGGAAACAGCGGCTCACCCAGCGGCGGCGGAGGCGGCGGCACCGCACCGGCACCGGCCCCAGACCCAGTACTGGCCCCAGCCCCGGCACCGCTCCCGGCGCCCGCCCCCGAATCCGAGTTCTGCGTGTACCAAGCAGGCGGGGTGTAGTCGATGGTGAACTCACCCGTCATTTCGGGATCCGCGTCGGACTGATCCTCGCCGGGGGTGATGCCGCCCGTGCGGATCTCGTCCCGATCGCTGCTCACTACGCCTCCTGCTGTGGTCTGGTACCTCTGAATCCCGCGACGCGACACCGTTGATACGCATCGCCGACACGCCTGCGCCGCATCGCCGGATCCCCCTGACACGCCGGGCGTTCCCGTGGGGTCCCCTGTCGCTCGGACCCAAGCCTAAACGCCACCGCCGACAGCCCGGCAGGCCCGTCTTTGCCCGATACCTGTCTGTTGCCTCAGATTACGCACGTCCCCCGCACGCCATCACCACGAAGAAAACAACGAGCCGCCCCCCGAAAAAACACTGGTCCCTAATCCCTCACGAACACCAATCACCCCAACTGCCTCAACTCTCGCAACAACCCCAAAAACCGCACACCATGCGCGCTTCACCCACACGCACGGTCAAACTCACTACTGAGTCAGGCCACGGGGCACCGGCCACCGGACCGCCGGCCATAGAGCAGCCGGTTCACCGGCTACTGGCCCCCGCCCGACGGCTCGTCCCTGCCTCAGTCGACCCGCCGAGGATTCCCCAGCAGCCCCATCTCAGCCTCCGTCGGGTGGGTCATCACGTACTGCCGCGCCTGATTGTCGCCGCACCACAGGGTGACCCCGTCGCCGATCGTCGACAGGGCGGAGACATCCGTCTGTGACAGCCCCAGAATGCGCGCGGCCTGCGTGGCCTCGTCCGGAGAGATCCGCTGGAGGCCGACAAGTCCGGCCGCGTTCATCAGCCGGGGAGCCACCGGGCTCATGTAGGGCAGCAGCGTCAGGACCGACTGCCAGGGCGCCGAGGAGACCCGCCCGCGCGGCGGCCGCATGCCGCAGTCCCGTACGACGAGCACCGGGCTGCCGACGGTCGCACCCATCGGCGGCACCCGCCCCACATCGTGCAGCGTCAGGCATTCCTGGCCCGCCCCCGCCGCATGGGCCACGTTCGTCCACATCTGAGGCCGGCCCGTCTCGACGGCAACGCGCGCCCCTGTACCCGCCGCCCGCAGCGCGATGGCCTGCGCCGTCCACAACCCGCCGACCAACAGCACATCGAAGGGTGCTGGGTGGTACAGGCCCAACACAGCCGGACGGTTCTCCGCGTCATGCCCCACCATCAGGCCGTCGTCTCCGAGCGGCAGTGTCAGCGCGCCCAGGTCGTCGACCGGCAGCACATGCCGCTCCCGCCGCGGACCGTACAGACCCCGCAGGGCCGAAGTCGCCGAGGCCATCAGCGCGCACCTCCCAGCGGCAGCGTCGCCACCGCACCGGGCAGCTGCTCCCGGTCCAGCCGGACCAGTCCCAGCTTCGCCTCGCGCGCCGCAGCCTCCAACTGGTGCCGTGCCCGCGAGAGTTCGGCGTCCGAGCGCCCGGTCAGCCGTACGTGCCCACTGACGCCGGCCGCGCCGTGCCGGTCGCCGGCCGTCACCGTCAGGCTGAACGTCGAGGCCAGCGTCGGCGCGGAGGTCAGCGCCGACACCAGACGCGGCAGCGGCGTCGCCGAGCGGCCGAGCTCGGGCCAGCGCCCGACCCCGTACGTCGTGTGCAGCCGGTCGTCGCACTTCCACACCCGCGAGGTCTCCTGCGTACGGCGCGCTGACGCGGCATCGGGCAGACCGGCCCGCGCGGTCGCGACCGGGTTGGCGCAGGCGGAGGTCGCCAGCGCAGCCACCAGCTCCTGCTCGTCCAGGACCGTGGCCAGAAAGCCCGCCCCCGTGAGCCGGCTCGCCAAATGGTCGGTGGCACGCGTCAGACACCGCTGGGCGCCCGCCAGTCCGCCACCCCGCGCCTCGACCGCCTCCCGGCACAGCTCGGGATCGAACTTCAACGCCACCCACATCAACCGCAGCGCGGGCGCCCCCGTCTGCTGCTGCAGCGGCAGATAGCTCTGCCGGGCCATCGCATGCTCAGGCAGATGCGGCGCCGGCGCAGGCTGCACATGCTGCACCACCTGTACGGACTCCAACCGGATCCCGTCGACGTCCAGAGCGTCGTGCAGCAAGGTCATCGGCAACGCCCGGGCGCCACCCGGCGGCCGCAACGCACTTCCCTTGGCCTCGACCCGCACCACAGCCGTCAGGAACGTCCCGTCCCCGACCATCCCGACCGTCCGCCGGTCCCGGTCCAGATACCCGTACGTCCGCAACCCGGGCACCGCCTCGGCAGCCGGCGCCAGGCTCGGATCGACACCCGGACCGAGCGGCACGGCAGCACTCCTCCGCGCCCGCAACGCAAGCACGGTAGCCAGCCAGTCCCGCACCGAAAGCCGCCGCCGACGCAACACCGCCAGCAGCACGAGTGCCACGGCAATCACGATGCCTGGCACCAGCAACAACATGTCCACTGCAGCGGTCACCAGCACCACGGCCAGCGCAAGCTCGATCAGCACCAACTGCTGCAGCTGTACCGGCCCGATGCGGTTGGTGCGGTGCTCGGTCCGCACGACCGTCGATGCGGGGGCGAGGGGGCGGGTGCCTGAGGGGGTGGTGGTTGCGTTGCGGCCGGCTGCGCGCCGCCCGCGGTCGCGGCGTCCGCGATCACCGCGGCGATCCGCCGAGGAGTGAACCCGTGTCGCCGTTCCCATCCCCCGCCAGCCCCCTAGTGTCCGCGTTTGTCCCCTTCGCAGAAGGGCCGTGAATCAGGGCGACCACCCTACTACTCGAGCAGCACTTCAGAATCACTCATCACTACTCACTACTGCCGTCCCATCTGGGCGAGTTGGCTGTGTGTACTGCTGGGCAGCCCCGGTGGTGTCAACTCGGTGACCCTGCGGAAGCGACCCCATGGGCGAGTACGCGCCATGATTCGGCATAGTGGGTTCCTCTCGGTGTCACGCGTCGCATCGAGTCGGGGAATCAACGGGGCACTTGGCGCAGTGGGGAGAAACGGGCGGACATGGCATCACGGCGGGACGAGCTCAACGCCTACACCTTTGCGAAGAGGCGGCTGGTCGCGTCGTTCCTCCAGCCGTCACCCAGTGGCACGGAGGAGGGCGCGCCGCGTCCGCTGCAGGCCGTCGTTCCCGGTGTGATCGTGGCCGCGCTCCTGGTCGCGGGATTCGGTGCGTGGGGGATGTTCAAGCCCACGGCCCCGCAGGGCTGGGACGAGCCCGCGTCAAAAGTCATCGTCGGCAGCGACTCGACCACGCGCTACGTCGTGCTGAAGACCGGCAAACACAAGATGCTCCACCCCGTGCTCAACCTTGCCTCCGCGCGGCTGATGCTCAAGACGGACGACTTCAAGGTCGTCAACGTGGACGACAAGGTCCTCGATGACGGCAAGATTCCGCGCGGCCCGACGCTGGGCATTCCTTACGCTCCGGACCGGCTGCCCACTTCGGAGGAAGCGAAGAAGGCGAAGCGCTGGGCCGTGTGCGAGCAGCAGGGGCAGGGCGGCCGGGACGTCCAGAAGGCCACGTTCGTCTTCGCCGACAAGGAGGCGAACGAGGTCGAAGGGGCGCAGCGGCTGCACGGCGGTGACGTGATGTACGTCCGGGGGCCGGGCCGGAAGCTGTACATGGTGGACGCGTCGGGCACGAAGTACCCGCTCGACCCGAACGAAGGGCTCCTGCGGTCCGCGGTCGGCAGCGGCGAACCCCAACAGGTCAGCAACGAGTGGCTCGCCACTCTCAAGACTGGCGACGGCATCCACTTCCCCACGGTGACGGGCGCCGGTGCACCTGCGGATGTGCCGGGGAGCCTGGAGAGCGACGCCAAGAGGGTGGGCATGGTGCTGCAGGCCCCCGAGTCGGGCAGCGGCGCATGGCATCACTACGTCGTTCTGAAGGACCGCGTCGCACCGATCTCGGACTTCATGGCCCAGCTGCTGCTCGCCAGTGAGGGCAACCTCGGGCAGAACAACGTCGCCAAGAAGGTCACTGCGGGCTCCTTCACCAGAAGCGGTGAGGAGTTCGGTGGCCATCTCAAGTGGCCCGACCACTCCACGAAGCGGGTCAACTACACGGACGGCACGCAGGGCGGCCGCGACACGGTGTGCAACGTGCTGCGCAAGGTCGACGGCAAGAACAACACCACACTCAGCACCTGGGCGGGCACCGCCTACCCCCACAAGATCGCGGACGAGACGGCGAGCACGTATGTGACGCCGGGCTCCGGGCTGCTCTTCCGCCAGGTCCAGGGGCACCAGACCAAGACCGGCCTGGTTTTCCTCCTCACCGACTCCGGGCTGCGGTACGGCGTGCAGAGCAACAGCGACAGCGGCACCGACAAGTCCAGGGTCGGCTCGGACGGCAAGAAGGCCTCGGAGAAGACGCAGGAGCAGCAGGTACTGCAGACGCAGAAGCGGCTGGGCTACGAGGGCGTCACGCCGGTACCGGTACCGGCGGAGTGGTCGCAGTTCCTCTCCACTGGCCCGCGGCTGGACGTCAACAGCGCCCGCCAGCCGCAGGGTTCGTAGGGCCACGAGGCAGAGGAGACGGACGAACATGCCCCGACAGGCCCTCCTGACGCGCTGGCTGACCGTACTGGCGGCCACTGCCCTGACGACCGCAGGTACCGCGCTTGCGGCTCCCGCCGCGAGCGCCGCGGACAGCACCCAGTGCACCTTTCCCTCCAAGGCGAAGATCAAGGGCCTTCCCTGGTCCTTGCAGCGCGTCCAGCTCGATCAGCTGTGGGCGGAGACCAAGGGCGCGGGCCAGCGGATCGCCGTGATCGACACCGGGGTCGACAACACCAACAAGCAGCTCAGGGGAGCCGTCGACACGACCAGAGGCGCCAACGTCCTGCCGAGGAAACTCAAGAAGGACCAGTACGGGGAGGCATCCCCGCGCGGCAAGGAGAACGGCACCACGGACACCGTCGGCCATGGCACCAAGGTCGCCGGCATCATCGCCGCCCGCCCGATCGAGGGAAACCAGTTCGTCGGCATCGCTCCCGAGGCGACGATCATCCCGATCAAGCAGAACGACGACAAGGGCAGCGGTACCGCGCGTGACCTCGCGCGCGCCATCCACCACGCGGTCAAGGTGGGCGCCGACGTCATCAACATCTCCCAGGACACGGAGGAGGCGCTGCCGGACGACAATGTCCTCCACGACGCGATCAACGAGGCCCTGCGCCACGAGATCGTGGTGGTCGCCTCGGCCGGCAACGACGGCCTCGGCGGGAACGTCAAGAAGACATACCCCGCCGCCTACGAGGGTGTGCTGGCCGTGGCCTCCTCCGACCGCAACAACGAACGCGCGGTCTTCTCCCAGTCGGGAGACTTCGTCGGGGTTGCGGCGCCGGGCGTCGACATGGTCTCCACCGTTCCCAAGGGCGGCCTCTGCGTGGACAACGGGACCAGTTTCTCCGCGCCGTACGTCGCCGGCGTCGCCGCGCTGGTGCGGGCGGCGCACAAGGACTGGGGCCGGCAACGTGTGGTGACGCAGATAGAACAGACGGCGGAGCGCTCCATCCCAGGGCGCGACAACCACGTCGGCTGGGGCGTCGTCGACCCGGTGCGCGCCGTGACGGAGGAGGGGGGACCTACCGACCACCCCGTCGAGCAGGGCGGCGTCAACAAGGGGGCTGTGCCCGACGTGCCACCGCTTCCGGAGGGCGAGACCGCACAGCAGCGCAACGAACGCCTCGGCACCTATGCCGTCGTGGGCGGAGGCCTGCTGGTGGCCGTTGTCGCCGGATCCTCACTCGTCTACCGGGACTGGCGCCGGCGTCGCCCGACCGGGTGACGCCTCGGTCCGCTCATCACATGTTGTGACGATGTTGGGTTCGCTGCGCGACCGGGATGTCAGTGGGGGATGAGACGGTGGTCATCAGTGGGGGAGTGTGCCGGGTGTGACAGTCGGCCTGTGTGATACGCGGCTGTGTCGACCGAGCGAATTAGCTAATGTTGCATCAGACGCCTCAAGCGTCACGTAGAACGTAACGGGGGAAGGGGGAGAGGGCCGTGGGAGTTCCGGAATCGGAGCTCGGGAGCGCGCCTCAACCGTTGTCAGCAGCGGGTCAGGACGCGCGGTCGCACGTCAAGCTCGGGCCGGGTGAGCTGCGCTCCCTCAAGAAGAAGGTGGACGGGGCGCTGCGGAAGCTCGAGTCCTCCGCCGGGTCGAAGGAAAAGCTTCGCCAAGAGATCATCCCCGCCGCATCGTTCGGCGCGAGCTCCTTCGGTGAAGCCGCGGACCTCAGCCGCATGTACGAGCGGGTGCACACGCACCTGACGAACCTCTCGCAGACGCTCGGCGACCAGATCGAGGCGATGGGGATCGCCGTGCTCGGGACGCAGCACGGCTTCGAGACGATCGACGATGACCAGAAGCGTCGCTACCACGAGATCCAGACGCGGACGCAGGACCGGTACGACGAGCACCACGCGAAGCCGAGCGACGAGCGCGACGAGCGCAAGCACACCGAGCTGTGATCGGGAGGGGGACGGACGATGGGTGACGAAGGTACGTCACGTGAGACCCGGGTCGACTACCAGGCCACGTTGGCCCAGGCGCGGCAGGGCCTGCGCGCCGCTTCCGGGTTGGCGCCGATCTACATGCCCGCTCTCACCAGGTTCGGCGGCACGAACTTCGAGAATCACGAGCTCAACGACATGCTCGACATGATCGAATCCGCCAAGCCGAGCGACCTGGAACACACCGGTGACGCCCTCGTCGATGCCGCAAAGGCGATCACGGAAGTCGGCGAGGAGCTGAAGAAGTACGCCGACAACGCCGATTGGGACGGCGAGTCCGGCGAGGCCATGCGTAAGTGGACCGACAACCTCAGCAAGAACACGCTGAAGCTCGCCACGTACACCAAGACCGCCGGTAAGCAGCTGAAGAATGCTGGCGAGGGCCTGGCAACGGTCAAGAAGTCCATGCCGAAGCGGGATGCGGACGGCGGCTTCGCCGAGGCGGTCAAGGACATCCCGACCCCGGCCCGCGTCGACACCAACCCGGCCTACGCCAAGGCGAAGAAGCGTGAGGGCGACCGGCAGGAAGCCATCACCCAGATGAACAAGCTCAGCTCCTACTACATCGTGTCCCACGACACGATGGCCACGCAGGAGGAGCCGGTGTTCAAGCCAATGCCGGATGTGGGGGTGCCGGCTCCGCCGCGCGACTGGGTTGGACCTGGGGAAGGGAGCGGTGAGGCTATCGGCGCAGGGCGGAGCGTGCACGGGCCGGTTGCTGCAGGCCCGCATGTGGAGAGCCACAGGTCTGCACCTTCGATGCCGCATCACTCCACCGTTGTCCCGGAAGACAAGGTGGGGACCGGTCTCGACAGCGTGACCATGCCGCACCCGCCTGCGGACTCGCACACACAGGTGCCGACCACACTTCCGAACTCTCCGAACCCCAGCGTGAACCAGGGAACTCCTCCTGCGCCTGGGCCCATCAGCACCGGTCCGATGCCCCGAGGTACAGCGAAGCTGCCGGGCCTTTCTGGGCCCCCGCGGCCCAACGGTCCGGTGCCGGGCGGTGGCACGGCTCGCACGAATCCCATGGGACCGGGCGCCATGCGTCCGGGCACCCCCGGGCAGCCTGGCGCCCCCGGCCGACCTGGGCCCGTGGGGCAGCCTGGTACGACCGGTCGGCCGAGCGGGGTGAGCCCCAGGGCCATCGGCCGCCCCGGCGGCACGGTCATCGGCCCTGGCAGCAATGGGGCGCGTTCAGGCTCTGGTGCAATGCCGCGCGGCAGCCGTAACGGCATCGTCGGCGGCACGCCCAGTACCCCCGGACGTACGCCCACCTCGTCGCCGGGTGCACGAGCGGTCAACCCTGGCGGTGAGCACGGTGCGACCACGGGCCGCGGCGTCATCGGGTCGGGTGCGAAGCCCTCGACGGGATCGGCTGCGGACAGAGCCGCATCGGCCCGCAGGCTCGCCGCCAACCAGGGCGGCGTCGTCGGAACCCCGCGCTCGGAAGCCGGGGCGTCGGGCCGTGGCCAGCGCGGTTTCACCCAGGGCGGCACAGGGTTGGTGCGCAACACCGGAGGAGAGGATCACCCTGCGGGTGCGCCTCGCGCAGGTGGCGGCGGGACACCGCAGGCCCGGGGCGAGTCCCAGAAGGAAGGCCGCCGGTCGGGACAGCCGACCGAAGACGAAGAGACGTGGAATACAGGGCGGCGGCGTAATACTGCTCCGCCGGTCATCGAGTGACTCAGGTGAGGCGAGGAATGACGGCTGGCGAGAACCGGACGACGATGCCTAGGAATACACGGAGGCCGCGTCGTCGCGCGCTCCCCGTCCTGGCGGCAACGGGCGCCTGGGCGGTGTGCCTCATGGGCGCGGCTCCGGCCGCCGTCGCGGAGGACGTCCAGTCGAAGCAGTGGTACTTGGACGCCATGCAGGCCGAGCAGATGTGGAAGGTCAGCAAGGGCGAGGGAATCAAGGTTGCTGTCGTCGACTCCGGAGTAAATGCGTCGGCACCTTCCTTGCGTGGCCAAGTCCTCGCGGGCAAAGATTTTGCGGCGGAAGCCGGGGACGCGCATGACGATTACAACGGTCATGGCACCACCATGGCTGAACTGATTGCGGGCACCGGGAAGGGCGGGGGGCTCAAAGGCCTGGCTCCGGGGGCCAAGATTCTCCCCGTCCGCACTTCGCTTGCCAACGGCAAGGAAGGCAAGTACGACACGGCGGACAAGGCTGTTCGAGCTGCCGCTGACAGCGATGCGCAGATCATCAACATGTCGTTCGGTGGCGAATTCTTCGATGCGGCCCTGAAGGAGGCGATCGAATACGCAGCCGGTAAGGGTAAGCTACTGCTCGCTGGCAGTGGCAATGATGGCGCTGGGAGGAACCGCCCATTCTACCCGGCGGCTTACCCTCAGGTCATAGGTGTGGGCTCTGTGGACCAGCAGGGTGAAGTCTCGAAGTTCTCCGGCCACGGGAATCACGTTTCCGTCGTGGCGCCCGGCTCAGACATCCCTCGCTGGTGCGACAAGAACCTCAAGAACTACTGCGACGGCGACGGCGGGACCAGTGCCGCCACCGCCATCGCCTCCGCCTCCGCAGCGCTCATCTGGTCCAAGCACCAAGACTGGAATGCCAACCAGGTAGCCCGGGTGCTGGTCGGGACGACTGACGGGGTCATGGAGAACCGCAATCCCAGCAAGTATGTCGGATACGGCGCCGTCCGGCCTCGGCTCAATCTCCTTGACGGCAAGGGTGAGCCGGGTAATCCGAAGCAGCCTGCCTTCCTGAGCAACGGCGATTTCGACACATCGAAGGCCGCGTACGCGGAATCCGCAGCCAAGCCCGGAAAGGCCGACGCCGGCTCACAGGGCGAGACGGCGAAGGCCGCTTCCGGCGGCAACAGCACGCTCTGGACGAGCCTCGGTATCGCTGCCGCGGTGATCGTCCTCGGGGGCGGCGCGTTCGCGTTCCTGCGGGCGCGCCGAGGATGACACCTCATCCGCAGTGTCCCTGACCACCATGTACAGCAACAGTAAAAGGGAAGGACGACATGGCCGGGCAGAAGCTTTCCGATGCCGAACTCGCCAAGCTCGAGCAGCAACTGAACGAGAAGGCCGAATCCATCAGAAAGCACGTACACAAGCTCAACCGGGCGCTCGACAGCGTCGAAGGCCGCTGGAAGGGCATCGGCGCCGCCGGATTCAACGCGACGCAGACCGACCTCAACCAGAAGCTCGCCGCAATGGGTAAGCAGCTGGCCAGGTACGTGGAGGCCATTGAGGCCCACCGCAAGGGGTCGGGGAACACCGACCTCGACGTGGAGCGGGCCATGAAGGGGCAGAACGTGGTCGCCGGGGGCGGCATCGGCCCTGGAGCGTCGAAGCTCGACCTCCTCTGAGCCCAGCCGACCGAAACATCATCAGCGAACGCCTTCTGAGACGTACAGGAAAGAGAGGGTTCCATGCCGGGCCACGACGGCGAAATGCTTATCGACTACAAGAGCCTTGATGCCGCTGCCAGCGATGTCAGGGAGGCCGCCAAGGGTCTCAATGACGACCTGCAGTGGATTCACTCGGCGCTCAAGAATGTCAGCGACATCTGGGACGGCGAGGCCAAGGGTGCGTTCGTAGCGGCGCAGCAGAAGTGGGCCAAGGACACCCAGGAGATCCAGGAGGCCCTGCGCGGGGTTGCCCAGGCGGTCAGCGACGGCCGGGACCGGTACCACGCGGGGGACAAGAAGGGCGCCTCGTTCTTCGACTAGTCACTGCGAAGCCGGGGTGGGCATGCGCGGGAGGTGCCCACCCTCGGCCGCGGGTGTGAACGCGTGCGGGCCGTTACCACGGCATCTGCTGTGGTGACGGCCCTCGCCGTGGGCGCGGCAGCGTACGGTCACCGACCGTCGGCAGAGCCTCAGCCCTCGCAACCGCCCTTGCGCACCGTGACGTCGAGCGTCGTCTTGTGCAGGACCAAGCCGCCGTCGGAGTCGTCGTCGGCGACCGGGTTCTCCACCACCTTGAGGCAGTACGGGTACTGGTCGTCCTCATTGGTGACAGTGAAGAGTTCGCCGTCGTCGGCCTCGGACCGGACCGCAGGCTCGGCCTGGAGTCCCCAGGAAGAGGGACCGAATGCAGGCGCCTGGGCTTTCGACGCTTCGTCGAGGGCGGCGTCGACCTCCATATGGTGGTCGGGATCCATCAGTTCACCGCCCGTGGCCGTCACTGATTCCGACTCCAGTATGTGCACCGCCTTCATCACGGCGGTGCGGACCTCAGCGGCGTCGGTGGTGGAGGCTTCTTCCTCGTACCAGAGGAAAGCACCCAGGCCGAAGAGGAACAGGGCGGCGACGACCGCGCCGAAGCGCTGCATGGCGTAGGCCGTGTCGGACGGTTCGGCCGCCTTGGGATTGCGGTACTTCCACGCCTGGAGCGACCAGTAGACCGAGCGCTGCGGCACACAGGCCAGGAGAAGGAAGACGGCGCCCATCGCCCACATGACGATGACGTAGCTCATGGTGTCGAGGGCCTCTTCTTCTCAGTCGGTCCGGCGGGGCTCATGCGGCACGTCATGACGTCGTGGGAGCGACGCAGCCGTGCTGCTTCGCGGACTGCTTCGCGAATGCCGTGAGCGCCTCCGTTTCGAACGCACGGGACGGGTTCTTCACCGGCGAGCTGCCGCCGGAGACGATCTCGGAAACCGTGTAGAGCGCGCGCTCCGGCGAGTTGGGGCACTGGGCGTGCGCCACCGGCGGCGCGCTCTTGCTCCGGTACTCGGCGTCCTTCAGTACGGATTTCACCTCCGGAATCTCGGCGAAACTCCGGGCGTAGCTGCCGTAGTAGGCAGAGAGCCGATAGCCCGGACGCTTTCCGTCGGGGGAGGCGAGGACACAGTCCTCGATGGGGGCTTTGCCACTGGCCTCGGTCTCCCAGGCACGGGGGAGGCCCCGCTTCTCGGCCGAGGCCGCGAGCGGCTCGATCGCCGCACAGGTTCCGTCGGCCGCGGACAGCGCGACCGGAGCCGTGCTCGGAGCGGCCGGGAGGCGCGGTACGGCACCCGCCGGCCGGTAGTCACAGCCGAATACGTCGGCTGCCTTCTCGGCGATGCCGACCGTGGCACGCGCGAAGGCGGTACGGGCCGCGGAGTCCTCCGTGGTGTCGCCGGGGCGAGCCATCCGGGCATTGACCGCCAGGCCCTCCCCGTCCTTGTTGCGGCACTGGAGTGTGACGGATGCCCTGGCCATTCCCTCCTCGGACGTCAGGACGCCCGGCCAGGAGCCGAGGGGAGTCACCTCTGCCGTATGCGTGGCCAGGGAGGTGCGCCCCAGGGAGGTGGCCACCCCGCCGTTCCGGCTGCTCCACCGGGCCTCCACCTCCATGGAAGCGCTGCCGCCCCGGGCGGCCATGCTGCAGGACGCCAGCGCTCCCTCACCCGGCGCCGTTCCGTCGTCAACGGAGACGGTGCCGCTTCCGAGCGCCGCCCGCACGCCGTCCTCGTCCACCGCGCCCTTGCACGCGCTGGAAAGGTCGCTGTCGTCGCGCCACTTCTGCAGAGTGCCGGTGAAGTACAGCACGCCGGCGAGAAGCACCAGGACCCCCACTGCCGCTCCGGCGATCGTCGTCAGCCTGCGACGGCCTGCTTGCATGAATGACTACCTTCGTCGATGTCTCTGGAGTGGTCGGCCTACGACTCGGGACGGTCCAGCCAGGTGAAGGCTTCGCGCCGCGCGTCGTTGTGTGTTCCCAGACCCTGGCCGTCGAGGTTGCGCACTTCCCATTCGGTGTTGTCGTACCCCTGCTTCTTGCCCCACTGGTAGATGAGGTTGTCCACTTCCTTCTGCCCGGCGGTGAAGGCGTGCCGGTTCTCCTCCCCGGCGTGGGCATTGGCCTCGGAAATGGTCTGCTTCGTCCAGTCGTACATGCCGAAGTCGACGATGCGGTTGGCGGCGTCGCCCAGCACCGGCACGGCGCTCGGTGAGGAGGGCACGAAATTGAGCAGGGCGCCGCTGCTCGAGGTGACGTGATGGTTCAGGTCGCGGGCCCACTGAACGCTGGCGTCGCGCTTGTCGAAGGCGACGTCGGAGGTCACGCCGTCGTAGAAGCCGAAGACGGACGAGGCGGCGTCGATCACGCCGTCCCGCTTGGCCCTCTCGTGTTCGTTCGACGGGTTGATGTCGACGCCGGCCAGTGTGTCGGCGGCGTACTGCCGCTCGGCCGCGTACATGTCGCCGTACGCCGCGGGGTCCTCGGCCACCCCGCGCATGATGTTCACCAGGTCGTTCCGGCTCACGGCCATACCCACGGCGCCGTTCTCCGCGTTCCTGAACACGCCTCCCGCGTCACCGAACTGCTTGTAGTCGCCGTTCGTACGCGACAGGATCTCGTGCGTGTCAGGGGTGTAGTCGGTGAGCATGTGGCCCAGCGGGGCCCGCAGGTTGGTGGGCATCTTCGCGCCGCCCTGATGATCACCGTTGAGCAGCCTGATGGTGTCATGCATGACGCGGGCCTCGCTCTCGGTGTGCCCACCGAGCGGATGCTGCGTGCCGGGGACGTTCCCGGTGGCCGCGGCCTCCAGCGCCGCCCCGAGGCCATGGCGGTTGTAGAGGTCGCTCATGGTGTCGTTGTCCGAGACCATCCCCGGGCCGTTCATGACGTACTTGGGCCAGTCGCGGTCCTTGAGCAGGTACTGGAGATGGTCGTTGCGCTGGGGGTCGAGGTACGCCGTGGAGGCGGCCGGGTCCTTGCTCATGAGCCCCAGCACACCGTCGAGCGGATCGTGTTCGATGCCCTTCTGGACCGGCTTGCCGTTCCAGATGTCCCAGAGGTCGGGCTTCTTCTTCTCCGTGTCGATGATGTCGTTGGCGAGGTGGTGCATGAACTGGTCGTCGTAGCCCTTGCCGTGCTTGAGGAGCGTGACGAAGTCCTGGTAGCCGTAGACCGGCTCGGTGTTGCTGCCGAAGTTCTCGGTGCCGATCTCCTTGAGGTCGCCCAGGAACTTCTTGTTGAACCGGCCGTCGGCGCTGTCCAGCCACTCCTTGTACTCCTTGGAGCCCACGGGCATCTTGGCGACCGTCGCCGGCACCCTGGTCGCCGTGGCGATCGAGTCGGTCAGCCCCTTCTCGACGGCATTGCCGTCCTTGCCCAGCTCGCGGAGCTTGTTGCCGAGCTTGATGGTGTTCTCGACGCCCAGGCCGTTGAGGTACGTCCGGGAGAACGCCTTGTCGTCGGAGTTGTCCCGGAGGAGCCGCTCCAGCTCCGCCATCTCTCTCGGCGGCAGCTTCCCCTCGGTGTTGAGCTTCGTGCTCAGCTCATCGGCACGCTTCCCCTCCACCTTCTCGATGTCGCCCTCGGCCTTGGCGTTGAAGCCGTTCTGGATGCCGTCGAGCGGGGCCGAGTCGACGGTCACCGCGTCCAGGGCGAGTTTGACGCCGTGGTCGGCGTCGTCCATGTCCTTGACGGCCTTGGCGATGCGCTTGGTCCAGTATTCGGGGACCGAGTTGCCGCTGCCGTCGTGGGTGATGGCGCGTTTGGTGTCCGAGTCGAGGTTGTCCCAGTCCCAGCTGCAGACGCCCTTGTCCGCCGAGATCAGCATCTTGGCGTGCTTGGCGTCGGCGATTTCGGACTTGAGCTTCTTGCGCAGCTCCACGAACTCGTGGTGCGCGTCGCGGAGGATGTCCGCGATGGCCTTGGCTTCCTTCTGGGCGCCGGTGTACTGGCCCGAGGTCGTGCCGGTGGCGAGGAGGCCCGCCTGGGCGTGCTGACCGGACGCGGAGCCGTCCTCGAAGATGCCCTTGACCTTCTGGTTGTAGATCTTGGCGGCATCCTTGAACATCTCCGCCGTCTTGTCCCACTTCTCGGCGGCGTCCGTGAGTGTGCTGAGATCGGCGTGCAGCGCGTCGTGGTAGCTGAGCATGAGTCCCCCGTGCGGCCTCAAGGTGGTGGCTGGTGCGTCGAAGCGGTGGTCGGTGCCGCGGTGTCCGTCGTCGGCGATTGCGGCTCTCAGAGGCCCGAGATCTGTGACTTCGGGTAGAGGTACGGCCCCTGTTGCGGCTGGAGGAGCGGCGGCTGCTGCGGCTTGCCGGAAGGATTTTCCGGCGTGCACTGCTGCAGGCCGTTGTACGCGGCGTGATCGCCGTCCTGGAGCGTGTTGTTGGCGCTGCTGAGCGCACGCCGCTCATTGGAGAGCCGGCCGTTCAGCATCTTGACTGACTTCTCCCAGTCGGCCAGGAGGCTCTTGAGGCCCTTGCCGGTCTCCCAGCCGTCGAATTCCTTCTTGGCCTTCGTCGTGGCCTCGTCGGCGTGCTTTCCGGCCTTCGCGGTGTCCGGCACGACATCCTTGTCCAAGGCCTCCGCTGCCGCCTTCTTCTTGGCGGGGGAGCTCGCAAGGACCGGCGGGGAGCCACCGGGCGGCAGCAGCAGTCCGTTGTTGCCGCCGGGTGCCAGCGGCCCGGTGCTGTTGATCTGCATGTGGGCGTCGGCTGTGGTGCTCTGGGAGCGGAGTCCCGCCCACTCGTCCTCGAACGACACATTTCCCCCTGGATGATGTCTGTGTCCTGTTGCGGTCCCGCGCGCTGTCAGTACATGTCAAGCTAGCAAGATCGATGCAGCGCGTGCACCCGTGTACGTCGTTCCGGTACCGCGCGACAGAGCGCGCAGAAAGCGGTGCGGGGCTCGGCGTATGCCGGGCCCCGCGCAGCGTTCCTAGAATTCCGGCAGCCATCCCAGCTGCACCAGCGGTGTCCCGCGCTTGCGGGAGACGAAGTAGCCGCGGCCCGGGGGCATCGGGCGGGGGCGGACGTTGCCGAGCAGGTCGCCCTCGCTCGGGTCGCCCGAGAGGACCACGCCCTGGGCGCCCAGCTCCTTGATGCGCTGCATGAAGGACTCGTACATCGACCGCGAGGCGCCGGCCGCGCTGCGGGCGATGATGAAGCGGATGCCGATGTCGCGGGCGAACGGCAGGTTGTCGGTGAGCTGGGCCAGCGGGTTGCCGCTGGAGGTGGAGACCAGCTCGTAGTCGTCCACGACGATGAAGATCTTCGGGCCCGACCACCAGCTGCGGTCGCGCAGCTGCTGAGCGGTGACGTCGGGCGCCGGGGCCCGACGTTCCATCAGACCGTGCAGGGCCTGCATGTGCGCCTCCATGGAGTTGGCCATGGGCGCGTACTCCAGGAGGTGCGACTCGGGGATCGCGCTGAGCAGGCTGCGGCGGTAGTCGCCGACGACGATCTTCGCCTCGTCCGGGTGGTACCGCTCGGAGATCTGCTTGGTCAGCAGCCGCAGCAGGCCGGTCTTGCCGGACTCGCTGTCGCCGAAGACCAGGAAGAACGGGTCGGTCTCGAAGTCGACGAAGACCGGTTCGAGGTTGTTCTCGTCCAGGGCGAAGGCCACGCCGCGCTCCGGGTGGTCGCCGCCCTTCGGGAGGTGGTGCGCGGGCACCTCGCGGGGGAGCATGCGGACCGCGGGCGCCGGCGCGTACGACCAGTGGCTCGCGATCACGCGGTTCATCTCGGTCGTGGCGTCCGAGAGGTCACTGGACTGCGAGATGCCGTCGATCCGCGGCAGCGCGCCCATGAAGTGGAGCTTCTCCGGGGTCTGGCCGCGCCCCGGCACACCTGCCGGGACATTGGCCGCGACCTTGCGGTCGAAGTCGGAGTCCATGGTGTCGCCCAGCCGCAGCTCCAGCCGGTTCAGCAACTGGTCCTTGAGGGCGGCGCGCACCTCCATGCCACGGGTGGCGGTGACGACGACGTGGACGCCGTAGCCGAGGCCGCGTGCGGCGATGTCGTGCACCACGGCCTCCGCCATCTCGTACTCGGCACGGAAGTTGCCCCAGCCGTCGACGACGAGGAAGACGTCGCCCCACGCCTGGTCGGACGCCTCGCCGCGGGCCCGCATCCGCCGGTAAGTGGCGATGGAGTCGATGTCGTGGGCGCGGAAGTACTCCTCGCGGCGGGCGAGAATGCCGGCGACCTCGGCGACGGTACGGCGTACCCGGTCCGGGTCCAGCCGCGAGGCGACCCCACCGACGTGCGGCAGGCCGGAGACCGCGGACAGACCGCCACCACCGAAGTCCAGCCCGTAGAACTGCACCTCGGCCGGTGTGTGTGTCAGCGCGAAGGACGAGATGAGGGTGCGCAGGAGCGTGGACTTGCCGGACTGCGGACCACCGACGATGAGCATGTGGCCGGCCGCGCCGGAGAAGTCGCGGTACAGCGGGTCGCGTCGTTGCTCGAACGGCTTGTCGACGAGGCCCATGGGAACGATGAGCTGCCCGAGGTACGGGTAGTCCGGCATCGTCAGGCCGCGGCCCTCCATCGGAGCGAGCCCCGGCAGCAACTCGTCCAGCGGGGCAGCGGTGTCCAGCGGAGGCAGCCACACCTGGTGGGCCGGGGCGCCCCTGCCTTCCAGGCGGCGGACGATGACGTCCAGCACGGTGTCGGAAAGCGCGTCGTCCTGGGCGGGGCGCGGCTCCGGTACCTGCGCGGTGGCCGGATCGGGGGCCGTGTACTGCACCGGGACCGGGGCGGCCGTGAAGAGCACCGGGCGGCGGTCGACCGGCAGCGGCCCGGCCGGGGTGCGGTCGACGCCGGCGCCGTCGCGGTACACCCCGGAGACGTACGCCGCCTTGAAGCGGGTCATCTCGTCTGTGCCGAACTTCAGGTAGCCGGAGCCGGGGACGGACGGCAGGTGGTACGCGTCGGGGACGCCGAGCGCGGCGCGGGACTCGGCCGCCGAGAACGTCCGCAGACCGACACGGTAGGAGAGGTAGGTCTCCAGGCCGCGCAGCCGGCCCTCCTCCAGGCGCTGCGAAGCCAGCAGCAGGTGGACACCCAGCGACCGGCCGATGCGTCCGATCTGGATGAACATGTCGATGAAGTCCGGCTTGGCGGTCAGGAGCTCGCTGAACTCGTCGATGACGAGGACGAGCGAGGCGATCGGCTCCAGCGGGGCACCGGCCAACCGGGCCTTCTCGTAGTCGTGGATGTTGGCGTAGTTGCCCGCGTCGCGCAGCATCTCCTGGCGGCGGTTGAGTTCACCGCGGATGGAGTCGCCCATGCGGTCGACGAGCGTGAGGTCGTCCGCGAGGTTGGTGATCACCGCGGCGACGTGCGGCATCTGGGACATGCCGGCGAAGGTGGCGCCACCCTTGAAGTCCGCCAGGACGAAGTTCAGCGTCTCCGAGGAGTGGGTGACGGCCAGGCCCAGTACGAGGGTGCGCAGCAGCTCGGACTTGCCGGAACCGGTCGCACCGACGCACAGGCCGTGCGGGCCCATGCCGTCCTGCGCCGCCTCCTTGAGGTCGAGCATGACCGGCTGGCCGTCCTCGCCGACGCCGATCGGCACCCGCAGTCGCTCGGCCCGGGAGCGCGGCCGCCAGGTCCGCTGGGTGTCGACGGAGGCGGCGTCGCCGAGGTTGAGGAGGTCGGTGAACTCCAGGTTGGCGAGCAGCGGTTCGTCGTCGTCCCCGCCGCTGCCCATGCGCAACGGTGCGAGCTGGCGCGCGAGCGCCTCGGCGGCCTCCTGGGAGAGGGAGTCCGGCACGCCGTCGTAGACCATGCCGCGCCCGGCTTCGAGCTGCAGGGCGCCGGGACGTACGAGTACCGACAGGTCGCCGCGGGGCGTGCTGAGCTCACCCGGCACGACGTCCAGGACCGTGACGCCCTGAAGGCCCTCGGGGGAGGCGAGCAGCGAGGTCGGCGGCACGTTCGTACCGTCCAGGACCACCAGGAGGTGCGGCATGTCCAGCAGTGGCTGGCCACCGGCGTTGAACCGCGGCCTGCCCTCCAGCTTCACGGACAGCAACTGCTCCAGCTCCCAGGCGTCCGCCGTGATGAGCCGGGGCGAGCCCGCGCCGTCCGCCGGGCCCTGGGCCTGGACGTGGGGCAGCCACTTGGCCCACTCCCAGCGGCCCGCGGCCTCGCCGGGCGCTGCCGCGATCGCGATGATCAGGTCGTCGGGGGAGTGCAGCGCGGCGAGCGAGGCGACCAGCGACCGCGCGGTGCCGTGCACCGACTCGGGTTCACCGGAGACCGCCATGTGGTAGAAGGCGCGCAGCGAAACAGCCATCGGCAGTCCGTCCAAGGTGCCGTGCACGGTGAGGAACCGGTGCATCGCGCCCGCGGTGAGCGGCTCCAGCTCGTCCACCGGCGCGGTGTCCGGCGCGACCAGCGGCGTCGCCAGCTGCTGCGCGCCGAGCCCGATGCGAACCTGACCGAAGTCCTCGTCGCCCACGCGCCGTTCCCACACCCGGCTGCCCTCGGCGACCAGGGACCAGAGCTGATCGGGGGAGGGGTGCAGGTAGTACTGGGCGTCGCGCTGCTTGCGTGCGGTTTTGCGCACCGTGCGGCGGGTCTGCGCGAGGTACTTGAGGTAGTCGCGGCGGGTGTCCGCCATCTCCCCCTGTGTGCCCCGGCGATGGCGTACCACCATCGCCACGATCATGCCCAGGGTCGACACGATCATGAGAATGCCCATGATGCGCATGAAGGGGTTGGCCTGCGGCATGAAGAAATACACCATCGATCCGCCGCCCATGCCCACGGTCGGCAGGATCTGCATCAGCATGCCTTCTTGCTGCCCCTTGGGCAGCTCCGGCGGGGATTCGAGCCGCAGTGGATCCGTGGGCACCTCCGGAGGCAGAGCCCTCGGAGGACGCTTCACGACGATCTGACTCACCAGCGCACCAATCCCTCGTACGGGGAGGACAGTTCGCTTCCGACACCCCCGTGGCGACGGATCCCACCCGTGCCGGGTGATCCTACTGGGATGTCAACGACCCCAGGAGCGCTAGGGTGGCGCACGGTAACTGCGCAGCTGCGAGTGGACGTTGAATGTCGGGAATGAGGGGGAACTGCCCGTGAGTGCGACAGCTTCCATGACGGCCACGGGAGCGGCTACCGGCTTCTGTCGGGTCACGATTGTCGCGCCCGACAGCCGCATCGACGTGGCGCTCCCCGAAGACATCCCGGTGGCTGACATCTATCCGGAAATTCTCCGGCTGAGCGGCCAGACCCCGGCCGACGGCGCGCCCGTCGGGTACCACTTGGTCCGCCGGGACGGCTCGGTTCTGGACGGCTCGCGGCCCTTCGCCGCGCAGCGCATCCTGGACGGCGAGGTGCTCAGCCTGCGGCCGTTCTCCGAGTCGCTGCCGCCCGCGGTCTACGACGACGTCTCCGACTCCGTCGCGTCCGCCGTCACTCGCGACCGCACGCTGTGGAACGACGACCTGCTGCGCACGGCCGGGCTCGCCGGCTCCATGGTGCTGCTGGTGCTGATGGGATTCGTGCTGTGGTTCGCCGATCCGGTGCGGCACGACATGCACGGCCTGCCCGGCATTCTTGCCGCCGTCGCCGGTGTCCTGCTGGTCGCACTCGCGGCGGTGCGGGCCCGGGTGTACGACGACCGGGCATCGGCGATCGCCCTCGGCCTCGGCGGCCTGCCGCACATCATGATCGCCGGATCCGGCCTGTTGCCGCTGTCGGAGGGCCAAGGAGTCGGCCGCTTGCAGTTCCTCCTCGGCTGCGTGGCCGTACTGATCGCCTCCGTCCTCCTGATCGCGCTCACGCCCAACGGCGACGGCCCGTTCGTCGCCGCGGCCTTCACTGCCACGATCGGCACCCTTGCCACCTTCGTCGCGATCCTCACCGATCTTCGTCCTGTGGAGACCGCGGCCATCTGCGTGTGCGTCGTGGTCGGCGTCATCGCGTTCCTGCCCGGCCTCTCGGCCCGCTTCGCCCGGCTCCCCATCGGCTACACCCCGCCGCGCTCGGCCAGGTCCGGCTACGACGACGAGGACGCCACCCCCGAGTACGAGGGGCCGGTCGACGCCGAGCGCATCGCCGCCCAGGCCCGCCGCGGCCACGAAATGCTCGTCGGCCTGGTCGGCGGCTGTGCGGCGGTCGTGACCCTCGCCACCGGTGTCCTCGGCTTCTCCGACTCCGTCTGGGGGCAGGTGCTCGCCTTTGCCGCCGGGCTGTCCATGCTGATGCGCGCCCGACTCTTCCGCTACACCTCCCAGGTCGCCTGCGCCCTGGTCGCCGGCCTCGCCGCCTTCTCCCTGCTCGGCCTCGGCCTCGCCCTGCACCCGCCGGTCGTCCTGGGCGACGGCGGTTTCGCCGCCGACCTGCGCACGATCTGGCTCAGTGCCGCGATCGCCGTCGCCGCGGCCCTGGTCGCCGGCATCGCCCTGATCGTCCCCCGTACGGGTGTCACCCCCTTCTGGGGCCGTTTCGTCGAGCTCTTCGAGAACCTCGTCCTGCTGTCCCTGGTCCCCTTGTGCCTCGCAGTGATGAACGTGTACATGGCGGCGCGGGGGATGACGAGCAAGTAGTCACCCAGCGCGTTTGCGGGGCGGCGGTCGACGCCGCGGGCGGGGCAATCCCCTTCCGGGCCCGCGGGGCCGCCGACCGCACGCCGCCCGCGTGCGAGCGTCCCGCCCCTCGCTACACCCGGTCACCACCACTCGTCACCCCCTGCTACCCTGGCTACGCCCAGCCGAGTAATCGAAGCTCCTCTGTGAAGCAGACCAGAGGCGCTCGGTGGGGCTCAGAGGAATCTCAAGGAGTACCGCGTGTCGCTCGACGCCGCTACGAAGAAGCAGATCATGACCGAGTTCGGCACCAAGGAGGGTGACACCGGCTCCCCCGAGGTTCAGGTCGCGCTGCTCTCCCGTCGTATCTCGGACCTGACCGAGCACCTCAAGACGCACAAGCACGACCACCACTCCCGCCGTGGTCTGCTGCTGCTGGTCGGCCAGCGTCGCCGCCTGCTGCAGTACCTGGCGAAGAAGGACATCACCCGCTTCCGCCAGCTGGTGGAGCGCCTCGGCATCCGCCGTGGTGCGGCGGGCGCCAAGTAAGACGGCGTGCAGGGAGCGGTTCCCGGGACGGGGGCCGCTCCCTTTGCCGTACGTGGGAAAAGTACGGGGAAAGTACCCGTAGGGGCCGGACACCGGAGCGTTCCGGCACCCCCTGGTGGCCAGAAGCTTTGTAGGCTGGTCCCACAACGCCATACCGACGGCGCGGCAACGACAGCGCCGTGGCCGGCGCGCCGCGCTCATCACCGACGGCGCGTGACGCAGACAACGCAATAGCGAAAAAAGAGGTGGGGCGCCCATCAGTCGCCGGTCCTCGGTAGTGGCCTCCGGTGTCGCGCAGGCCCCAGGGCCGCCACGCACCGGGTGCTTCGATCGAAGACCGGCCCGCACAGGCGCTCCACCACCGATGATCCGCTGCCACACGGGCAGCGGGTCGCAGACGGTCCCCTGCCATACGGGCAGCGGACGCAGACGAGGAGATATTCCTGGTGGAGAACGAGACCCACTACGCCGAGGCCGTCATCGACAACGGCTCCTTCGGCACCCGCACCATCCGCTTCGAGACGGGCCGCCTGGCCAAGCAGGCCGCCGGCTCCGCCGTGGCGTACCTGGACGACGACACCATGGTGCTGTCGGCCACCTCCGCTTCCAAGAACCCCAAGGACCAGCTGGACTTCTTCCCGCTGACCGTGGACGTCGAGGAGCGGATGTACTCGGCCGGGAAGATTCCCGGTTCGTTCTTCCGTCGTGAGGGCCGGCCCTCCGAGGACGCGGTCCTCACCTGCCGCCTGATCGACCGGCCGCTGCGCCCCTCCTTCAAGAAGGGCCTGCGCAACGAGATCCAGATCGTCGAGACGATCATGGCGCTCAACCCCGACCACCTTTACGACGTGGTCGCCATCAACGCCGCCTCCTGCTCCACGCAGCTGGCCGGCCTGCCCTTCTCCGGCCCGGTCGGCGGCACCCGTGTCGCGCTGATCAACGGCCAGTGGGTGGCCTTCCCGACGCACACCGAGCTCGAGGACGCGGTCTTCGACATGGTGGTCGCCGGTCGCGTCCTCCCGGACGGCGACGTCGCGATCATGATGGTCGAGGCCGAGGCCACCGAGAAGACCATCCAGCTGATCAAGGGCGGCGCCGAGGCCCCGACCGAGGAGGTCGTCGCCGCCGGCCTGGAGGCCGCGAAGCCCTTCATCAAGGTGCTGTGCAAGGCCCAGTCGGACCTCGCCGCCAAGGCCGCCAAGCCGACCGGCGAGTTCCCGGTCTTCCTCGACTACCAGGACGACGTCCTGGAGGCGCTGACCAAGGCCGTCAAGGGCGAGCTGTCCCAGGCCCTGACCATCGCCGGCAAGCAGGAGCGCGAGGCCGAGCTGGACCGCGTCAAGGGTCTTGCCGCCGAGAAGCTCCTGCCGGAGTTCGAGGGCCGCGAGAAGGAGATCTCCGCCGCTTACCGTTCGCTGACCAAGAGCCTGGTCCGCGAGCGTGTGATCAAGGAGAAGAAGCGCATCGACGGCCGCGGTGTCACCGACATCCGCACGCTGGCCGCCGAGGTCGAGGCCATCCCGCGCGTGCACGGTTCGGCGCTGTTCGAGCGTGGCGAGACCCAGATCCTGGGCGTCACCACCCTGAACATGCTCCGTATGGAGCAGCAGCTGGACACGCTGTCGCCGGTGACGCGCAAGCGCTACATGCACAACTACAACTTCCCGCCGTACTCCGTCGGTGAGACCGGCCGCGTGGGCTCGCCCAAGCGCCGCGAGATCGGCCACGGCGCGCTCGCCGAGCGTGCGATCGTGCCGGTGCTGCCGACGCGCGAGGAGTTCCCCTACGCGATCCGTCAGGTCTCCGAGGCGCTGGGCTCCAACGGCTCGACGTCCATGGGCTCCGTGTGTGCCTCGACGATGTCGCTGCTGAACGCCGGTGTGCCGCTGAAGGCCCCGGTCGCCGGTATCGCCATGGGTCTGATCTCCCAGGAGATCGACGGCCAGACGCACTACGTCGCCCTCACCGACATCCTCGGTGCGGAGGACGCGTTCGGTGACATGGACTTCAAGGTCGCCGGTACGAAGCAGTTCGTCACCGCCCTGCAGCTGGACACCAAGCTGGACGGTATTCCGGCGTCGGTGCTGGCCGCGGCCCTGAAGCAGGCCCGCGACGCGCGTCTGCACATCCTGGACGTGATGAACGAGGCGATCGACGTTCCGGACGAGATGTCCCCGAACGCGCCGCGGATCATCACCGTCAAGATCCCGGTGGACAAGATCGGTGAGGTCATCGGCCCCAAGGGCAAGATGATCAACCAGATCCAGGAGGACACCGGCGCCGACATCACGATCGAGGACGACGGCACCATCTACATCGGTGCCGCCGACGGCCCGGCCGCCGAGGCCGCCCGCACCACGATCAACGGCATCGCCAACCCGACCATGCCGGAGGTCGGCGAGCGCTACCTGGGTACGGTCGTCAAGACCACCACCTTCGGTGCGTTCGTCTCGCTGCTCCCGGGCAAGGACGGCCTGCTGCACATCTCGCAGATCCGCAAGCTCGCCGGTGGCAAGCGCGTGGAGAACGTCGAGGACGTGCTCGCGGTCGGCGCCAAGGTGCAGGTCGAGATCGCCGAGATCGACCAGCGCGGCAAGCTCTCCCTGATCCCCGTGATCGAGGGCGAGGAAGGCAACGAGGAGAAGAAGGACGACGCCGCCAAGTGACGTCCCGTATTTCCCGGACGACGGCCCGCACCTCTTCGGAGGGGCGGGCCGTCGCCCGTACCCAAACGCTTCTCAAGGGCGAGGGCGGCGCCGGCACGGTCCGCAGGACGGTCCTGCCCGGCGGTCTGCGGGTCGTCACCGAGACCCTGCCCTCCGTACGGTCGGTGACCTTCGGGATCTGGGCCAACGTCGGCTCCCGGGACGAGACGCCGGCGCTCAACGGCGCCACCCACTACCTGGAGCACCTGCTCTTCAAGGGCACCGAGCGGCGCAGCGCGCTGGACATCTCCGCCGCGATCGACGCGGTCGGCGGCGAGATGAACGCCTTCACCGCGAAGGAGTACACCTGCTACTACGCGCGGGTGCTCGACGCCGACCTGCCGCTGGCCATCGACGTGGTCTGCGACATGCTCACCGGCTCGCTGATCCGCGAGGACGACGTCGACGTCGAGCGCGGGGCGATCCTCGAAGAGATCGCCATGACGGACGACGACCCGGGCGACTGCGTGCACGACCTCTTCGCGCACACGATGCTCGGCGACAGTCCGCTCGGCCGCCCGGTGCTCGGCACCGTCGACACGGTCAACGCCCTGAATTCGAGCCGCATACGCCGCTTCTACAAGAAGCACTACGACCCGACCCGCCTGGTCGTCACCGCGGCCGGCAACGTCGACCACGCCAAGGTCGTCCGCCAGGTCCGCCGCGCCTTCGAGCAGGCCGGCGCGCTGGACCGTACGGACGCGGTGCCGATGGCCCCCCGGGGCGGTACGCGGGCGATCCGGACGGCCGGCCAGGTGGAGATGCTGGGCCGGAAGACCGAGCAGGCGCACGTCATCCTCGGCATGCCCGGCATGCCGCGCACCGACGAGCGCCGCTGGGCCATGGGCGTGCTCAACACCGCGCTCGGCGGCGGCATGAGCTCCCGCCTCTTCCAGGAGGTACGGGAGAAGCGCGGCCTGGCCTACAGCGTGTACTCCTACACCTCGGGCTACGCGGACTGCGGCCTCTTCGGGGTGTACGCGGGCTGCCGCCCGAGCCAGGTGCACGACGTGCTGAAGATCTGCCGCGACCAGCTGGACGAGGTCGCCGAGCACGGGCTGGCCGACGACGAGGTCGAGCGGGCCATCGGGCAGCTGCGCGGCTCCACGGTCCTCGGCCTGGAGGACACCGGCGCCCTGATGAACCGCATCGGCAAGAGCGAGCTGTGCTGGGGCGACCAGATGTCGGTGGACGACATGCTCGCCCGGATAGCGGCCGTCACCCCGGACGACGTGCGCGAGGTCGCGCGCGATGTACTGGGGCAGCGTCCTTCGCTGTCCGTCATCGGCCCGCTGAAGGACCGGCAGGCGGCACGGCTGCACGAAGTGGTCGCGTAACGCGGAAACGGCCGCGTCCGCCTCGCAAGGCGGCGGCACGCGGCCGGAAGCGGTCGTACGAGGCTCACGCGCGGTCGTACGAGGCCGGAGAATGGTCGCGTACGACCGCGCCCCGAACCGAAGGAAGCAAGGACGATGAGCAAGCTGCGTGTGGCTGTGATCGGCGCCAAGGGCCGGATCGGCTCCGAGGCCGTCAAGGCGGTCGAGGCCGCCGAGGACATGGAGCTGGTGGCGGCGCTGGGCCGCGGCGACAAGCTGGAGAAGCTGGTCGAGGCGGGCGCCGAGGTCGCGGTCGAGCTGACCCACCCCGACTCCGTCATGGAGAACCTCGAATTCTGCGTCCGGCACGGCATCCACGGGGTCGTCGGCACCACCGGCTGGAGCGACGAGCGCCTCACGCAGCTGCGCTCCTGGCTGGGCGCCGCGCCGCAGGTCGGCGTGCTGATCGCGCCGAACTTCTCGATCGGCGCGGTGCTCACCATGCAGTTCGCGCAGCAGGCGGCCCGCTTCTTCGAGTCCGTCGAGGTCGTCGAGCTGCACCACCCGAACAAGGCGGACGCCCCGTCCGGTACGGCGGCCCGCACCGCTCAGCTCATCGCCGACGCCCGTGAGAAGGCCGGCTGCGCGCCGGCGCCGGACGCCACCGCGACCGCCCTGGACGGCGCCCGCGGCGCGGACGTGAGCGGTGTGCCCGTGCACTCCGTACGGCTGCGCGGTCTGCTGGCGCACCAGGAGGTGCTGCTCGGCGGGGAGGGCGAGACCCTCACCATCCGGCACGACTCCCTGCACCACTCCAGCTTCATGCCGGGCATCCTGCTCGGCGCGCGCCGCGTGGTGAACACTCCCGGCCTGACCATGGGCCTGGAAAACTTCCTCGATCTGGCCTGACGGCCGGCAGTCAGTAGGGCAGTACGCACAGTGCGCGCAAAGATCACATACTTCGTCCTCGCGGCGGTCCTGGTCGTCTACTTCGTCCTGGTCGGCGAGCGGGGTGTCCTGCTCATCCAGCAGGGCACCCCCCTCACGGTCGTCTTCGGCATCGCCGTGCTCGTCCTGCCGCTGATCGGAGTGTGGTTCCTCTGGCACACCACCCAGTTCGCCCGGAAGGCCGGGCTGCTGGCGAAGGAGCTGGAGGCCGAGGGCGGGCTGCCCGTCGACGAGCTGCAGCGGACGCCGAGCGGCCGCATCGACCGGGACGCGGCCGACGAGGTCTTCCAGCGGCGGCGGGCCGAGGCCGAGGCGGCGCCGGACGACTGGCGGGCGTGGTTCCGGCTGGCGATCGCCTACCACGACGCGCGGGACACCCCGCGCGCCCGCAAGGCCATGCAGCGGGCCATCGCGCTGCACGACGGAAAGCCGGTACGAGCGGTCTGAGACGGGCACGTACGGACCGCGCGGTGGTACGGGAACGGGGCGCGAGCTATTCGGCTCGCGCCCCGTTCCCGTACGTGCGTTCCGGCGGGCTCTCAGCTTCCGGCGTGGCTCTCACGGCGCTGGATGCCGGCTCCCAGCTGCTCTCCGGGCGGCACCGGCCGCTACTCAGCCGTGCTGCTCCGCCGCCCACGCGGCCACCTTGTCCGCCGCGCGGTTGAACGCGCCGGGGCGGGTCAGGAAGTCGCCGTTGTGGTCGGTGACGAGCGTGCGCGGCTCGGCGTCGCCCGGGCCGCCGATCAGCAGCGCCTGCCCCTGGACGGTCCGCGGCAGGCCGAGCCAGCGCACCGGCTGCTGGACCGTACGGACCGAGGTGACCGCGCTCCACGGGAGCGTGGTCGTCCGTACGAGCCGTACGTGGCGCAGCCCGGCGGCGCTCACCCAGATGCCGACCCGCAGCAGCCGCACCGAGACCAGGATGATCACGACCGCCAGGGCCAGGCACACCCCGGCGCCGATCGGCGCCCCGGCCAGCCCGATGATCATCGAGGACAGCAGGACGAAGGACGCCAGCAGCAGAAGCACGGCCGCCGCCCCCACCCGCCACGGTCCGGGGCGGTAGGGGCGGCGCCAGTGGTCGCGCTCGTTGTGCGGAAGGGGCGCCGGGTCTGCGGCGTCCCCGTCGAGGTCGCGGTCGGCCGTCAGGAAGGGCAGGGGCACGGCGGATCCTCACTCACGGCCCGCGTTACGCACGGGCACACGGTCGAAAGCTGTGACCGGTGAGGCTAGCGGCACCAGGACGGCCGGAACCAATCCTTCGCCGGTCCGCCGGGCTGCCCGCCCGAACGGCGCAACGCGCACACGGCTCAGCGGCCGTGCGCGGCCTCGGACTGATGGGTCGTATTCGGGCCGCCGACCGTGTCCTGCTGCAGGGCGGGTACGCCGAACAGCAGGGAGCCGGTCAGGCCGGCGGCGACGGTGAGCCCCAGGAGCGAGCGGCCGAAGATCTGGGATCGGCTCGCCCGCTGACGCGGCGGGGGAGTGACATTGCTGCGGAACCGGTCTGCCTCGGCGACAAAGGCGAACGGGACGGGCTCTCGCCGGCGGAACATGAGCGGGCTCTCCTAGGAACCTCGAAGTGGGCAGTGTCACATGGTTCAACGTCACTGGCACTCGATGAGTGCCCGTTTTCCGTGACTTCTGTGAAAAATATCAACTGCCGTGGACGGGGTCCGCACCGGGGGTCCCTTTTGTCGCATCGCGCCGCATCGCACCGCATTTCCGGGCTTGTCAGTGGCGGGCCGTAGGCTTGGCGCGCCCGAGCGACGAGCGGCGCGAACGCCGCGGCAGATCGGACGGGTACCCGCCGCAGCACGATGTATGAACGGAAGGAACCGCCGGTGTCCCACACCCCCGCCGAGAGCGCCGACAGCGCAGCCCCCGCATTCCGGAGCGAGGTGACGGTCGAGCTGGTCAAGCACGCCGCCGGCGACAGCGACGTCCTGTGGGCCGCGCGGGTCTCCACCGCCGGCGAGCAGTCCCTGGAGGAGCTGCAGAAGGACCCCGAGCGCTCCAAGGGCCTGATCAACTACCTGATGCGCGACCGGCACGGCAGCCCGTTCGAGCACAACAGCATGACCTTCTTCATCAGCGCCCCGATCTTCGTGTTCCGCGAGTTCATGCGGCACCGCGTGGGCTGGTCGTACAACGAGGAGTCCGGCAGGTACCGGCAGCTGGAGCCGGTCTTCTACGTCCCCGCGACCGACCGCAAGCTCGTGCAGCAGGGCCGCCCCGGCAAGTACGAGTTCGTCCAGGGCACCGAGGAGCAGCACGAGGTCACCACCCGGGCGATGGAGGACTCCTACCGCCAGGCGTACGCGGCGTACCAGGAGATGCTGGCGGCCGGTGTGGCCCGCGAGGTCGCCCGTTCGGTCCTGCCCGTGGGCCTCTTCTCCTCCATGTACGCCACCTGCAACGCCCGCTCCCTGATGCACTTCCTCGGCCTGCGCACGCAGCACGAACAGGCGAAGGTGCCGTCCTTCCCGCAGCGCGAGATCGAGATGGTCGGCGAGCAGATGGAGGCCCACTGGGCCAAGCTCATGCCGCTCACGTACGCCGCCTTCAACGCCAACGGACGGGTCGCTCCGTAAGTCGCGCGAGGGAGATCTCCGTGGCCCGACGGAAGGGCCTCGCGAGAAGGTGTCCGTATTGCGGCGTTTTGAGAAATTCCTCTACGCTGAACACACGGATCCGGCACTGCCTGAACCCCCGAGCAGGCAGTGCCGGGTCCACATCCCGGCCTCCCCAGGGGCGCAACCAGCGGTGAGCTACGAGTAGCGTGGGACCCATGGCTCCGACTTCCACACCGCAGACCCCCTTCGGGCGGGTACTGACCGCCATGGTCACGCCGTACACGGCGGATGGCGCTCTCGACCTCGACGGCGCGCAGCAGCTCGCCGCCCACCTGGTGGACGCCGGCAACGACGGTCTCGTCGTGAACGGCACCACCGGAGAGTCCCCGACCACCAGCGATGCGGAAAAAGCCCAGCTGGTCAGGGCCGTGGTCGAAGCGGTGGGAGACCGCGCCTTCGTGGTCGCCGGAGCCGGCACGAACGACACCCGCCACAGCCTGGAGCTGGCCCGCGCCGCCCAGGACGCCGGAGCGCACGGCCTGCTCGCCGTGACGCCCTACTACAGCAAGCCGCCGCAGGAAGGTCTCTTCCGGCACTTCAGCGCGATTGCCGACGCCACCGACCTGCCGGTCATGCTCTACGACATCCCCGGCCGCAGTGGCGTGCCGATCAACACCGAGACCCTCGTCCGGCTGGCCGAGCACCCCCGCATCGTCGCCAACAAGGACGCCAAGGGCGACCTCGGCCGCGCCAGCTGGGCCATCGCCCGCTCCGGCCTCGCCTGGTACAGCGGCGACGACATGCTGAACCTCCCGCTGCTCTCGGTCGGCGCCATCGGCTTCGTCTCGGTCGTCGGCCATGTCGTGACCCCCGAGCTGCGCGCCCTCCTGGAAGCCCACGTGACCGGTGACGTCACGAAGGCGAAGGAGATCCACCAGAAGCTGCTGCCGGTCTTCACCGGCATGTTCCGCACCCAGGGCGTCATCACGACCAAGGCCGCGCTCAACCTCCAGGGCCTCCCCGGCGGGCCGCTGCGCCTCCCGCTGGTCGACCTCTCGCCCGAGGAGACGGAGCAGCTCAAGGTCGATCTCGCCGCCGGCGGGGTACACCTCTGACATCAGACTTCACAACTGAATACGGCTCGCGCGACCCCGACGGTCGTCACAGCTGAAGACGAACAACCACAGCCACAACAGCAAGTGCACGAATGTCATGCGCGCCACGTGCCTCAAGGGCCCGTGGCGCGTGTGGTGAGGAGAGTCTTTTGAGTCATCCGCATCCCGAACTCGGCGCGCCGCCGAAGCTCCCCGAGGGCGGCCTGCGCGTCACCGCTCTGGGCGGCCTCGGAGAGATCGGCCGCAACATGACCGTCTTCGAGTACGACGGCCGGCTGCTGATCGTCGACTGCGGAGTGCTCTTCCCCGAGGAGGAGCAGCCCGGAATCGACCTGATCCTGCCGGACTTTTCGTCCATCAGGGACCGCCTCGACGACATCGAGGGCATCGTGCTCACGCACGGCCACGAGGACCACATCGGTGCCGTCCCCTACCTGCTTCGCGAGAAGCCGGACATCCCCCTGATCGGCTCCAAGCTGACCCTCGCCCTGATCGAGGCCAAGCTCCAGGAGCACCGCATCCGGCCGTACACGCTGGAGGTCGTCGAGGGCGACCGCGAGCGTCTCGGCCCCTTCGACTGCGAATTCGTCGCGGTCAACCACTCCATCCCGGACGCCCTCGCGGTCGCCATCCGCACCCCCGCGGGCATGGTCGTCCACACGGGTGACTTCAAGATGGACCAGCTCCCGCTGGACCGCCGGCTCACCGACCTCCCCACGTTCGCCAAGCTCGGCGAGGAGGGCATCGACCTCCTCCTGTCGGACTCCACGAACGCCGAGGTCCCCGGGTTCGTCCCGCCCGAGCGCGACATCTCCAACGTGCTGCGCCAGGTCTTCGCGACCGCCCAGAAGCGCATCATCGTGGCGAGCTTCGCCAGCCACGTGCACCGCATCCAGCAGATCTGCGACGCGGCGCACGAGTACGGCCGTCGCGTCGCCTTCGTGGGCCGCTCGATGGTCCGCAACATGGGCATCGCCCGTGAGCTGGGCTACCTGAACGTCCCCGCCGGTCTCGTCGTGGACGTGAAGACCCTCGACGACCTGCCGGACGACGAGATCGTGCTGGTCTGCACGGGCTCGCAGGGCGAGCCGATGGCGGCCCTGTCCCGGATGGCCAACCGCGACCACCAGATCCGGATCGTTCCGGGCGACACGGTGATCCTGGCGTCCTCGCTCATCCCGGGCAACGAGAACGCCGTCTACCGCGTGATCAACGGGCTCACCCGATGGGGCGCCAACGTTGTCCACAAGGGCAACGCCAAGGTGCACGTCTCGGGCCACGCCTCGGCCGGCGAGCTGCTGTACTTCTACAACATCTGCAAGCCGAAGAACCTCATGCCGGTGCACGGCGAATGGCGCCACCTGCGGGCCAACGCCGAGCTGGGCGCGCTGACCGGCGTGCCCAAGGACCACATCGTCATCGCCGAGGACGGCGTGGTCGTCGACCTGGTCGACGGCACGGCGCGGATCACCGGCAAGGTCCAGGCGGGATACGTGTACGTCGACGGTCTCTCGGTCGGCGACGTCACGGAGAACGCCCTGAAGGACCGCCGCATCCTCGGCGACGAGGGCATCATCTCCGTCTTCGTCGTGGTCGACAGCACCTCGGGCAAGATCACCGGTGGGCCGCACATCCAGGCCCGCGGCTCCGGCATCGACGACGCCGACTTCGGCGGCGTCCTGCCGAAGATCGACGAGGCGCTGGCCAAGTCCGCCCAGGACGGCGTCATGGAGCCGCACCAGGTGCAGCAGCTCGTGCGCCGCACCGTGGGCAAGTGGGTGTCGGACAACTACCGCCGCCGGCCGATGATCCTGCCGGTCGTCGTGGAGGTCTGACGACCCGTCGGAAGCGCGCACGGAGCGGGGCGCCCGGATTTGCATCCAGGAGCCCCGCTCCAGTACGTTTACGGCTCCGCCTGAGGGGAACCGGGAACGCCTGGCGTTCTACGGGACTCCACGGCGACCGGCTCCGCGAGGGGCCGGGAAATCCGACCCAGAGCAATCTGATAGCGTCGGAGCCGCCGAAAGGAAGTCGAAAGACAACCGAAAGGCGAAGGCCAATCCAAAGGCCACTGGAAACAAATTCGGACCGGAAACGGAACGAACGAGGATCTGGTAAAGTCGGAACCGCCGAAAGGGAAAGCCCGCAAGGGCCGAACCGGAAAGCAACCCCGCTCCGACAGGGGGCCGGATCACCGAAAAGGATCTGGTAGA